>CAJXWP010000003.1 GCA_913062625.1 uncultured Haliea sp.
CCCTTTAATGCTCTGCCAAGTCGAAACGCTCGCATAAAAATCGTGAAATCCCATCCTCATTGTGGTGCCCGATAACCCCCGTGGCGACTGCCAAGACTTCATCTTTTGCATTACTCGGTGCATAACTCTCGTCCGCCATCGCGAACATACTGAGGTCATTGTCACTATCGCCGAAACAGATTACTCGAGTAACACCAAGATCCTGCTTCAGCTTAGCAACTGCCCCTCCCTTACTGGCAGCGCTGTGATGAATATCTATCCAGTAAAGGCTTTCGCCCTCAATTGCAGTGCCAGCATAGGCCATCAAGTGTTCTTCAGTTTGAACTAGGTCAGCGACAGACTGAATCGCCTCGCGCGCACCCAATGCGCTAACGTTGGTTATTTCAGCACCAGAAGGCATTTCAGTGATTGGAAGCATGTCTATACCCCGATCTTGACTGAAGATCTTGGCTAACCGTCGCTCTGTGTCGTTCTGCATTGGCAGATGGTAAACAACATGGCGATTACTCGGCTCTACCGTAAAGATAAAGGGAGTTACCGCCACAGACAGAAAGGCCTCTAAAACACGTCCGATTTCGGAACTCATTAACAAGTTACTGTGACTGTACAAATCACTTTCAGGGCGCCAAATCAGCACCCCGTTTTTATAAATATGCGGCAGCGCAAAGCCCTGGCCATGCAACAAATTCCGCGCGGACTGCAATGTGCGGCCTGTGGCGACTGTATAAGCAATATCCCGCTCACGTAGCTGCCGCAGTGTATCGCGGGTATGCCCGGAGACCTGCGATTTCTTATTCAACAGGGTGCCATCCAGATCAAAAACTATTAGCTCCATCGACGTTGATATCCCTTTTTCTGACATGCACGCTTGGGCCACCAGGTGGCCACCTTTTTCCTCATCTGAATTCACATCCAAACAAAAGCGAGTAATAGTACAACCGAAAGGTATACAGATGTATACTTTTTGAAAAACTTGGTAATATAAGCGTAATCAACACATCAGCCATTTAAGGTAGCGAAGGTTCGCGCCTGTAGTGAGGAGTCAAGCATGGTCGCATCTGCCAAAAACCTTCCACCCGTCGAAGACGTTTTTAACCCTAATTCGCAAGAATACATGGAGGATCCGATCCCGCAGTGCCTAGAGTTGGCCAAACGCGGGCGACTTGTCTGGTATGAACCATGGCAGGCCTGGATCATCACCCGCCTAGACGACATCATGGCGTGCTGGAAGACAGAGCCCTTATCCTCCGACTTTTATGATTGGGAGTTCGCCCCAAGCCGTCCGCCGGAAGACGAGTGGAGCAATTTTGAGCGCGCCCTGATCGGTCACAGCCTGCTGGCGGATCACGACCATCACCGCCTCGTGCGGCGTGTCACCGCTCCGGCTTTCTCTCGCAATGTCGTGGACAAAATCCAAGCCAAAATTGAACCCGAAATAAAAAAACTCTTTGACCAACTGGGTGAGCCCGATAGCTTCGACTACAACGAAACAATCGCCTTCCACATACCTTTTATCTCCATCACACGTATGGTCGGTATACCTGAAAAATATTGGCCAGAAATCAAACAGGTTATCGTAACGTTCACCGAGACGTGGAATCCCACTATCTCCGATGAGCAACGCGAGAGTGCACGTCAGGACAGCAATCGAGCGATCGATATCATTAAAAAAATTATCGACGAGCGGCGAACTGCACCGGTACAGGATGATTTTCTCAGTACACTGCTGCGCATAGAAGCGGAGAACGAAGGTTTTGAGGAAGGTGACATCATCACACTTGTGCTCGCATTAATCGGCGCTGGCGCAGATACAACTCTGGTAGCTCAACAGTGGACAGTGTATGCGCTACTTAAAAACGACCGAGACCAGATCGCAAAGGCGCTTGCAACGCCGGAAAGTTTTGCTAACGCGTTCTGCGAGGTCAACCGCTGGGGTCTCTCCTCCAAAATGGGTTTCGCGCGTTATGCGCCGCAAGACATGGAGTTTATGGGGCAGCAGCTGCGCAAAGGAGTGATGGTATTGATGATGCCCCACCTGAAAGATTACAATCCAGATTACTATGAAAATCCTGAAAAATTTGATGTGGAGCGGGTGTTCGATCCGGACGTGTTATTTGGCTACGGCCCCCGCTTCTGCATCGGTGCGGCCCTGGCCAAGCGTCAGCTCTACCTAACCATTTCAGAGCTGTTCAAACGGTTTCCTAATGTGGAACTAATGGAAGAACCCGAGCGTGATGCCAGTGACCACAATGCGGTCGTATTTAAGCAACTGCTGTTAAAAACCAACTGCGGGTGACACGGTAGCGTCGCCGGAAGTAATACTGTTGCGATCCACCGTTTCGACTCAGTCGTTTCGCGTGGAAGCTCTCAATAACAAGGCAACCATCCCCGTATCAATAGCGTCGAAATGAGATGCTCAGCTTCGATTGCCTCGTTATTTTTCAGTTACACTGGAAGAAATTTCAACGGACATGTCAACAATGGACGCTATGGGCACCACACAGCACGCTACAGGCATGCAAGATGACTTCAATAGAAAGACTGACACTGCCTATCCTTGGCGCGCCTGCGGATTAAGCGCCAACCCGCTGTTTTGTAACACCAGCCATGACAATACGTAGTTGAAACGCTTCGAACACATTATTGAGCGCGCTTGCGATCATCAAGGGGGACATTCCTACCTGGAAGAGATGATGCCCACGGTGCGCAGCAATCGGGCATTGGTTCAAACGAAAGATAACCGCTGGCTGGCCCAGATGACCCGCTGCGTCTTTCAGGCCGGTTTTGTCTGGCGCGTCGTTAATCACAAATGGGATGGCTTCGAGGAGGTATTCTTTGGTTTCCCACCAGAAAAAATTGTCATGCTCAGTCCGGATCAGATCGACCGTTTCGCGCAGAACCCGCGCATCATTCGCAACCGCCAGAAAGTAATTGGCGTTCAGGCCAACGCTCAATTCATACTGGATATCACTCAAGAGCACGGTAGCTTTGGGAAATTTATCAGCAGGTGGCCCGCACACGATTTAATTGGACTGTTCGCCCTGATGAAAAAGCGTGGCAGTCGACTAGGCGGTATGACCGGACAACGCGTCTTGCGCAATATGGGAAAAGACACCTTTATCATCACCGGTGATGTCGTTCGCTGCCTGCAACACAGTGGTCTTGATATTGGCAATAACCCCAGCAGTAAGCGCGAGCTGGGGCTGATACAGAATACATTCAACGATTGGCATGAAGAGACAGAGCTTCCTTACAGTCACATCAGCCGAATCTGCGCTCTTTCTTTGTAGCAGGTCCAAAAAGCCACCGATAGCCATACTCTAAAGACGGTTATTGCCGCAGCTGCACGTGACTGAGGAACAGCGTAGCCGTCAATAGTAATACCGCACCACTTTGATGCGCAGTCGCGAGAGAAACCGGTACATGCAATAGCAGCGTACTGATACCCAGACTCATCTGCATCCACAGCGCCACCATCAACAAGACTGCCCCCAGTCTTCCATGCCCCTTTGGCGCGCTGCGGTAAACCATGACGGCAAACACATTCAGCAACACGAATAGTACATACGCCAGCATGCGGTGATTAAACTGTATCGTAGTAATGTCCTCAAACATCGCAAGCCACGGTGGTGCAGATGCATACAGTCCAGGTGGGATAAAAGAGGTGCCCATTAGTGGCCAAGTCGAGTAAGCCAGGCCGGCTCGAGTGCCGGCCACCAGGCCGCCTGATAGAATCATCAGATACACTAGCCCCACCAGCGCCAAAGTCCAGCGAGCGTTATTGTTGTGTTTTTTCTCTTGCGTCGGTCCCTTCGCAAACAGCAAGCCAAACACGAGCCACAGCATATATGCGTAAATAGCCACGGCAACGCCCAGATGCGCAGTGAGACGGTACTGGCTGACGCGTGGATTATCTACCAGGCCGCTTTTCACCATATACCAACCTAAAAATCCCTGTAATCCGCCCATAAAAAGCAAGATCAACAGACTTGGCGCAAGTCCCGGCCTCACGCGTCGGCGCAAAAAAAAGTAGAGCATCGGTAGCGCAAATAAGATCCCAATTACACGCCCCAGCATGCGATGCAGATACTCGTACATAAAAATAGATTTGAAGCCGTCAAGACTCATGCCAGTATTTGTTTTTTGATATTCGGGAAACTGCTTGTACTTATCAAATTCCTGCACCCAGTCCTGCTCCGTTAACGGAGGAATAGCGCCGACCAGCGGCTTCCACTCAACCATCGACAGCCCTGAATGAGTGAGTCGGGTAACTCCACCGAGCATAATCATGCCGAATATAACGACAGCACACAGAGCCAGCCACTGCGCTACCTGTCGGTCATAACGTATTTGGTCAATGTTACTCATGGCTTTTACTCGAAGCTCCTTCGGTCATCCTTCACGGGGCCATCAATCTCCTTTTAGGGACCAACGGGTTTGTGCGAGTGAAAATGAGACTCTGTGCCAGTGTGAACACTCTCAACTCTAGTGTCTGAGCAAAGAATTTGTGCCACAAGAGGCCGTTTTTCTGTGCTGCAAGCCGCCGAGACATTTTATACCCGTTATCTGAATGTGGCCAGCGTGTGCATTGCTGTCGTAGAATGCGCATCCATACACTCACTACGGTTACCCATGTCACTTCTAAGCTTGGATTCAACTCACCTTCAATACGGCACGCAGGTGCTATTGGATGACATAAACCTGACAATCGATCGGGGAGAAAAGCTGGGTTTGCTAGGCCGTAATGGCGCTGGCAAGACCACTTTGCTCAAAGTATTGTCAGGCGAGTTGACGTCAGACTCCGGCGAGTGCTGGGTGCGACCTGGAGTACGTATTGCTCGCCTGCAGCAAACCCTGCCCGAAGCAGACCAGCTCTCGGTTTATGATGCTGTTGCCTCCGGAATTGCCGACGCCGGCCGCCTCTTAAGCGAATACCACCATCTAATACTAGCTGACCCTCCAGCAGACATGGATGTCCTCGCACGCGTTCAGCAGCAGCTGGAAGCGGCCGATGGCTGGACATTGCAACAACGTGTTGAGACCACCATTAGTCAGTTACAACTCCCTGCAGAGGCAACCATGAGCGAACTCTCTGGCGGTTGGCGCCGGCGGGTCGCCCTAGCGCAGGCACTGGTAAGCCAACCCGACATATTGCTGTTGGATGAACCGACGAATCATTTGGACATTCCTGCTATACGCTGGTTAGAGGAACAACTGGCGAATTTCCAGGGTGCCATCATCCTCATTACCCACGATCGGCGATTCCTGCAAAACGTAGCCAACAGTATCGCTGAACTCGACCGAGGACATCTCACTCAGTGGCGCGGAGACTATCAGGGCTTCCTACGCCATAGGGAACAGCAACTGCAGGCGGAGGAGCGAGCCAACGACTTATTTGATAAGAAGCTGGCACAGGAAGAGGTGTGGATTCGCCAGGGCATCAAAGCACGGCGCACCCGCAACGAAGGTCGTGTACGCGCCCTCAAAGACATGCGTAATGAGCGTCAGAGTCGGCGCGAGCGCACAGGCAGCGCTAGCTTTGCCGTAGAAGGATCAGGGAAATCCGGAAAGATTGTGGCGGAACTAAAGCACGTGGACAAATGCTTCGGCGACCTGTGCGTGTTGAAGGATGTCTCCACCATTATCCAGAGGGGAGACCGTGTGGGGATCGTCGGACCCAACGGTGCCGGTAAATCCACTCTGGTGAAGATCCTGCTAGGACAACTGCAACCAGACGCTGGAAAAATTAATTTCGGCAGCAAGCTGGAAGTCGCGTACTCCGATCAACTCAGAGGCCAACTGGATCCGCAGAAAAACCTGATCGATAACGTCTGCGGTGGCCAAGATTTTATCGAAATCAATGGTAAGCGGCGCCATGCGATCTCCTACCTGGGCGATTTTCTATTTAGCCCCGAGCGCGTGCGTACGCCAGTGAAAGCACTTTCTGGAGGCGAGCAAAATCGAGCCATTCTGGCCAAACTTTTCAGCAAACCCGCCAATTTACTGGTGCTTGATGAACCCACTAACGACCTCGACATCGAAACACTGGAACTTTTGGAGGAGATACTACTGACCTTCGATGGGACCGTACTGCTGGTCAGCCATGACCGGGACTTTATGGACAACGTGGTTACCAGTCTACTCGTACTCGAAGGGGACGGCGTAGTGAGTGAACACGCCGGTGGCTACAGCGATTGGGACGCACGGGGAGGAAGACTTCAGGATCCTACGCAGAAGTCGACACCCGAATTAGCTCCGACGAGAGCGAGTAAAGATTTAGCAACGAGTACCGTAAAAAAGTCCAAACTTTCCTACAAGGATCAACGCGAGCGGGACAGCCTACCCGGGGTCATCGAAACCCTAGAGCAGCGTCAACAGGTCCTTGAGGACACTATTTCGCAGTCTGATTTTTACCAAGGCGATCACGATCAGGTTCAGAAGGTACTAAGCGAATTGGCGCGCGTAGAGTTCGAACTGGAAACGACGTTTGCGCGCTGGGAAGAGCTGGAAGATTGATCGGCTTAAAGGCCATGCGGTGGTCGCATATTGTCGTCACAATCCTGTGGGCACCGTAAGCGGAGAAGTAATGAGCACTTACCAACAACAAGTCCACTGCTCCGCCAGTGAAATCGATATCGATTTCTGGAGAGCACCGGAGGGTGTCGCTATACCCGATGATGAACTCACTTTTTTGCTTATTCCGGATGCCGTTGAGGCCATGGCAGTGTTCACGTTGTCACAACAAGTGCATCGCTACCAACAGGAACAGTCGCCGGATGGAGCCCCTATAACACGGGCATTGATGGCCACGATGGGCGGCATGCTGCCGGGCATACTCCTCCACGACCACTTGGAAAAGGGTCGATCTCAGGGAACACCACCGATAGAGTTTGGCACCATTGGCATATCGCTTTACAAAGGCCCTAATGAGCGCTACGAAAATCCGCAGGTACAGCAAGATGTTTCAATACCCGTTCTCAATGACACCGTGCTCATCATCGATGATTTAGGTGATCGTGGTGGCACAATGGACTTTCTTATTCAATATGTTGCAGAGAAGGGGGCAAAAAAAATATTAACTCTAGCCCTCTATATGAAGCCAATGGCAATGAGTATCTGTCCGGTAGACTTTTTTTTCGGCGAACTACAGCAGGATATTTGGGTCATCACCCCACGGGAATACGTTGAGACTATCGTCAAGCGTGTACCCGTCTGGAAAAGTCGGGGCGCAAGCCTTGGGGAATGTCGTCGACGGCTGGTCGATATTATTGGCTACCCGCAGGCGCTGACCGATTATTATCTCGAAAAAGCGTTTACCGGCGGCTAGAGGACCTTCGACACCGACTCAGCCAGGTAATCTATATTCTGGGTGTTCACGCCGGCTACATTGATACGTGAGGAATCGAGCATATACACTCCGTAATCCTGCCGCAGGCGCTGGGCTTGCTCGGCACTGAGACCGAGAAAAGAAAACATACCTTTTTCTCTCTCAATAAAACCGTAGTCTCTCCCACAGCGTAGTTCCAACGCTTCCCGCAATATACTGCGCAGACTATTAATACGCCGGCACATAACGTCCAATTCCGTGCGCCAAATGTCACCCAGATGATCATTCGTCAAAATGCGGCCTGCCAATAGTGCGCCGTGTGCCGGCGGCATGGAATAGATCCGCCGCGCCGCCACCTGAGCCTGGCTCATGATTGCGCGGGCGTTAGCGGGGTCGCGACAGACAAAAATAGTCGCGCCAGTGCGCTCACGATAAAGCCCAAGATTCTTGGAGCAAGACGTAGCAATAATCACCTCTGGCAGGCGTTCTACCAGCAAGCGTAAACCCGCAGCGTCCTGTTCCAGCCCATCACCGAATCCCTGATAAGCGAAATCGACAAACGGAGTAAAACCTTGCTGCTCGGCCATATCAGCAATGACGGCCCACTGAGCCAAAGACAGATCAGCGCCACAAGGATTGTGACAACACGCTTGCAGTAGCACTGCGTCTCCTACCACCGCGTTTTTTAGGTCTTGAACCATGCCATCAAAGTTGACGCCGTGCGTTGCAGGATCATAGTACCGATAGGTTTGGAACTCGAGGCCGACACTTCCCAGCAGCGGTATATGCACGGGCCAGGTCGGATCAGAAAGCCATACCCGTGCACCGGGTGCCGCCGCATGGACAATCTCAGCACCTATGCGTAAAGCGCCACATCCACCGGGAGTCTGTATGCTAGTGACGCGATCGTCCGCAAGCGCCGCACTAGCCAGCCCCAACGTCAGGCGCTGTATACCAAGATTGAAATTTTCATCACCAGCAGGAGGCAGGTAGGCTTTAGTGACCTCCTCTGCCTCGAGGGCACGCTGCGCCTGCTTCACGGCTTCGAACACCGGACACATACCCTGATCATCCATATAAATCCCAACGGTCAGGTCAACCTTATTAGGATTAGGATCTGCTCGGCAGGCGGCGGCCAGACCCAGAATCGGATCGGCAGGCAGTTGTTGAAGATCTTGCAGCATAAAAATTCCTTAATCATTTACATCTGTTGTAACCGCTGTCCCAGTAATGGCAGAAACAGGAACAAGATTATAGCCCAACACTTGCGACGCCGATATTACTCAGAGAATTCACCCCTACTTTTAATTCATGCTAGAATTCGGTAACAGCCTTATCGTGTATAAATTTAACTATTTTCGGCGCTAAAAACTATTTGTGACTGAAGACCATGATTCACTTTATGCCGACCCGTTGTCAGAATACGGCCTATTTACGTTCGATGAGAGCGTAGCCCGCGTATTCCCGGACATGATCAAACGCTCTGTACCCGGCTACCCCACTATAGTGGCCATGACCGGTCTGCTCGCAGGAAAGTACGCCACCCCCGGCAGCTCAGTTTATGATCTAGGCTGTTCTTTAGGTGCCTCGACCTTGGCGATGCGTCAAAATATCCTGCAGCCGAACTGTAAGATCATTAGCTTGGATAACTCCAGCGCCATGCTAGAGCGCTGTAAAAGCATCATCGATACCGACACACATGACACCCCCGTTGAGCTGACCTGTGCCAATTTACAGGATGTTGTCATCCAGAATGCCTCGGTGGTAGTACTCAACTTCACCCTACAATTTATTCCCACAGCGTTGCGTAACGAGGTGATCAAAGGCATATACCGAGGGTTGCAGCCCGGTGGGATCATGGTGCTATCAGAGAAAGTCACCTTCGAAGACCCGCACCTTGATGAGCTCAATATCGAACTACATCATCAGTTTAAGCGCGCCAACGGCTACAGTGACCTAGAAGTCGCAGGCAAGCGCAATGCGCTGGAGACTGTGCTTCTGCCGGAGACGCTTAAGCAGCACAAACAGCGTATTAAGGCTGCCGGCTTCAGCAGCTGCGACGTTTGGTTTCAGTGCTTCAATTTTGCGTCTCTCGTCGCACTTAAATGATCAATTATCAGCCTCTGATAGATCGCTGGCGCGATAGCGAACTGGATCGCTGGGCACAGCTGCTGGAACAGCAAATTGACACGGGTCTAAGTCAGGAACGCCACGGCGATCTGCCGCGATGGTTGCAGGCGTTGCAGGACTTGCCATCCTTGCCGGTGGAGAGTGTTCACCTAGATACATCCCGAGTGGGTGCAAACTCTGCCCTGCCTCTTGCGGAACCGATGACGGCACAGCTGCGTGACGCGCTGCAAAGACTGCATCCCTGGCGCAAGGGTCCGTTCGAACTTTTCGGCATACACATCGACACAGAATGGCGCTCTGACTGGAAATGGGATCGGCTGCGCGAGAACATTGACTCCCTAGAAGGGCGGCGTGTACTTGACGTCGGCTGCGGCAGCGGCTATCACTGCTGGCGCATGCTGGGCGATGGTGCAAAGGAAGTCATTGGCATCGACCCTACTCCGCTGTTTATCGTGCAGTTCTGGGCCCTACAAAAATATCTACAGCAGGACAATATCTGGTTACTGCCCATGGGCATCGAGCAAGTGCCAACCAAACTTCACGCCTTCGATACCGTCTTTTCCATGGGCGTCCTCTATCACCGACGCTCGCCACTGGATCACTTGCAAGAGCTTAAAGGCTGTCTGCGACCAGGTGGACAACTAGTGCTGGAAACCCTGGTAATCGAGGGTGAACTGGGAGATACCCTGTTACCAGAAGGTCGCTACGCTCGCATGGGCAATGTCTGGTTTCTGCCTAGCTGCGACACATTACTAAGCTGGCTCTCTAAGCTCGGTTTCGTCGACCCGCAACTGGTGGATGTTTGCGATACCACGACGCAGGAGCAGCGTTCTACCCAGTGGATGACGTTTCATTCACTGGCGAATTTTCTTGACCCCGAGGACGCAAAAAAATCAGTTGAGGGGCATCCGGCGCCACGCCGCGCTATTGTCACAGCTCACGCACCCGATTAAATCCAACACTGGACACTCCACGCAGGCTTGAGATTCCCATTATTGTTAGGCGGCGTCTTTACGAGGCCCTAGCGGTCCGATCGAGGTCGTTGCACTTGGGGCCGTATTGCGACAAATCTGTTGCGAGCACCTAGGCTTGTGCCATCCTGACCCATGCGCGTGGCCGCCACTGCCCTGATTAGACCAGAAGTTTTTCGCCTGGGTATCATCGAGGCATTTTGCTGCGCTGCAGTTACCGTTATAATTACGTTTGGCAATAGCTGCCACCTATCGACACTGTTACACGAGGAGAAAGCCGTGCATATCGATCAGCTGTCAGTCGCTGAACTTTCGACACAACGAGACATTGTGCTTAAACAATACAATGCATTGAAAGAATTAAATCTGGCACTCGATCTCACCCGAGGCAAGCCCTGCAGCGAGCAGGTGGCTTTATCGGACGCTCTGGACGGAGTTCTTCAAGGTAACTATTTCACCGACAGCGGCACTGACGTGCGTAATTATGGTGGCCTAGAGGGACTCGCTGAAGCGAGGGCGCTGTTTGCTAAGGTACTAGACACGCCAGCCGAAGAAACTTTAGTCGGAGGAAATTCTAGCCTGGCACTGATGTACAACACTATTGAGTTCGCGCTCACCGAAGGACTTTCTGGCTCTCCTTCAGCCTGGGGAAATAATGATAGGGTAAAATTTCTATGCCCCACTCCCGGTTATGATCGTCACTTCGCCATTTGCGAGCACCTCGACATTGAGATGATCACCGTACCCATGCTCGACACCGGACCCGATATGGACCGGGTTGAAAGCTTGGTCAAAGAGGACCCTCTCATTAAAGGGCTATGGTGCGTGCCGCGCTTTTCCAATCCCACCGGCGGCGTCTACAGCGACGACACCGTGGAGCGAATAGCCCGCCTGGGCCTTATTGCAGGGGATCATTTTGTCGTAATGTGGGACAACGCTTATGCAGTTCACACATTGTATGATGATGCTTCATCTGTGATGCCCGTGCGAGACGTGTGCCACAAACACGGCACGCTGGACAACCTCTTTCAATTCGGCTCCACCTCTAAAATCACTTTTGCAGGAGCCGGTGTTGCGTTTATGGCCAGCAGCGAAAAGAATCTAGCGGGCCTTAAGCAGCACCTAGCCTTCCAGACGATTGGGCCGGACAAGGTGAATCAGCTGCGTCACGTGCGCTTCCTGGCAAACCCAGAAACACTTGCAAAACATATGTCAGCCCATGCCGCCATTATTAGGCCGCGCTTTGAGTGTGTGTTGAATACGCTAGAACACGAACTATCGAACAGCGGGATGGGGGATTGGTCTTCACCTCGTGGCGGGTATTTCGTCTCGTTCAACGCATTGCCCGGACTGGCTAAAAAAGTGGTGAAGCTGGCCGAATCTATTGGCGTCAAGCTCACACCGGCAGGCTCTACGTTCCCCTATAACGACGACCCACAGGACACCAATATCCGCCTTTCTCCGACTTTCCCGCACCTTGAAGACGTCAAGGCTGCTATCAATGCTTTTGTGATCTGCGTGAAACTCGCCTCAATCGAGCACTGTCTGCGGCTGAAGCGCTAGAGAGGGCAGCGTATTTATGCCATGACGTGCGGCAGAATAACCTTACTCTTCGCCGCCTTTTTTACCGGGGGTCAGGCCCGCGAAGGGTAAACTGGTTACATTGCTATCGGCGGGGGTCACGCTGGAAACCTTACTGCAGCCTTCTTTGTCCACCTCATCAATTCGAATAATAGCCTGCATCGGGATATAACTGCGCTTCACACCATTAAATTCATTTTTGAGCTTTTCCTCACCCGGATCCACAAGAATTTGAGAGCGCTCGCCAAAAACGAACTCTTCTACCTCGATGAAACCCCACATATCGCTCTGGTAAATTTGACGGGCAAAAACCTCGAACACCTGACTGCCGTTCTGAAAAATTACTTTATATACGGGTTGGTTGGCCATTGTATTCTCGTGTAACAGCTGGAGCGAAGTCACTACCCTACAGAAAAACAGCGGCAGGATGCGTGACTTTGATGAGCAGTAATATTACCACCGCGTCCGCAGAATACCACTTTCGGCTCGAGTATACCCACACTCTGTAGCGATATAACCCTCGCATTATAACGGATATAGCGTGGTTTCGTGTTTAGACACCGCTGAATATCATAACGGTCCAAGCGGGTCGCACTAGGTTTGACGCCGGCAACTCTGTACACTCAAATCCTCATTTTTTCACTTGGAGCGATATCAGCGGTCAGCCCGTTGCAATATTACCGTGAGCAAGAAACTCTACATCAAAACCCATGGCTGTCAGATGAACGAATACGACTCAGCTCGTATGCGAGATTTATTGCAGGAAAGCCATAACCTAGTGTCCACAGATAATCCTGAGGACGCCGATGTATTGCTTTTAAATACTTGTTCTATAAGGGAAAAAGCTCAAGAAAAGGTGTTTCATCAGCTGGGGCGCTGGAAGAAGCTGAAACAAAAAAATCCCGGGCTAATCATCGGCGTAGGCGGCTGCGTCGCCAGCCAAGAAGGCGCAGAAATCGGTCGTCGTGCTCCCTATGTCGACCTCGTTTTCGGCCCACAGACTCTCCATCGACTGCCCGAAATGTTGGAACAACGCGGCGCCGGCGACACACTGGTTGTGGATATCAGTTTTCCAGAAATCGAGAAATTCGACAATCTTCCTCAGCCCAAGGTGGAGGGTCCCAGCGCTTTCGTGTCCGTGATGGAAGGTTGCAGCAAATACTGCACCTTTTGCGTCGTGCCTTATACCCGTGGAGAGGAGGTCTCCAGACCCCTAGATGATGTGATCGCCGAAATCGCTCACTTGGCCGCTGGCGGGGTCCATGAAGTCAACCTGTTGGGACAAAATGTCAACGCCTATCGCGGACCCAACCACGAGGGCGAGATCGTCGACTTTGCCGAACTCCTGCATTTTGTTTCCCGCATCCCCGGTATAGAGCGCATCCGCTACACAACTTCTCACCCCGTGGAGTTTTCCGACGCACTGATCGACGCCTACGCTCAAATACCACAGCTGGTGGACCATCTGCATCTGCCGGTACAAAGCGGCTCTGACCGCATCCTTGCCGCCATGAAACGTGGTCATACTGCGCTGGAATACAAATCGAAAATACGCCGCCTGCGCGCTATCCGTCCCAACATCAGCATCTCTTCGGACTTTATTATTGGTTTTCCCGGTGAGACCGAGGATGACTTTGCTGCCACCATGAAGCTGATTGAGACGATAGGGTTTGACAGCTCGTTCAGCTTTATTTACAGCGCTCGCCCGGGAACGCCCGCAGCGGAACTCCCGGATAACATCAGCGAGGACATCAAGAAGCAGCGGCTGCAAATATTGCAGGCGCGAATTCTCCAGCAGGCTGCGGAGATCAGTCGCCGCATGGTCGGCACAACGCAGCGTATTCTGGTGACCGGCCTGTCCAAAAAAGACCCTGGCCAGCTGCAGGGCCGCACTGAAAACAATCGGGCGGTGAATTTTTCAACGACTGACGTGTCACTGATCGGACGTTTTGTGGATGTTGAAATCGTGGATGCCCTGCCTAATTCTTTGCGCGGAGTGATATTCGATGGTTGACGCCCGCGAATTCCGGTATATCCTTACGATTCATTGGATGGCCATTGGTGGCGACAGGATACTTTGAACAGCAAACCTCCCCCACAACCGTCTCCTCGACAGTTGACTCAACAAAGCCTGACTCTGGAACCCGATGATGCACGTCAGCTGGCGACGTTGTGTGGCCATCTGGATGGTCATTTACGTCAAATAGAGCAGCGCCTTGGGGTCAGTATCAACGCCCGGGGCAACCAGCTGCAACTTAGTGGTCCCGCTGTGAATGTGGCAACAGCTGAGCAGCTGCTGATTCGTGTCTATACTGAGGTCTGCCAGGGCGTGGCACTGAGTCCAGAATCACTGCACCTGCACCTGCATGAGGCCGAATTGGGAAGTCTGATCGAATCATCAAGTTCCGGCCCATCCATTGCGCCTACGCAGATCATTCGCACCAAACGGATCTCCGTCAAACCGCGCGGCGAAAACCAGCAAGGCTATGTAAAAACTATCAAGGATTTCGACATCACCTTTGGTATAGGTCCGGCCGGCACTGGCAAGACCTACCTTGCGGTCGCATGTGGCGTCGAGGCCTTACTTGAAGAAAGGGTGCGCCGTATCATGCTCGTGCGGCCAGCCGTAGAGGCGGGCGAGAAGTTAGGTTTCCTGCCAGGCGATCTGAGCCAAAAAATTGATCCCTATTTGCGCCCACTCTACGATGCCCTCTATGAAATGCTGGGCTTCGAAACGGTCAGTAAATATATCGAGCGCAATATTATCGAAGTCGCGCCCCTGGCCTTCATGCGTGGGCGAACGCTGAATAATGCTTTCATCATCCTCGATGAGGCACAAAACACCACCCGGGAACAAATGAAAATGTTCCTCACTCGCATCGGCTTTGGCTCCACCGCGGTAATCACCGGCGACGCCACACAAATCGACTTACCCCGAGGTTCTCCATCGGGGCTGACACATGCAAGCAATATACTGGACGGCGTTCCAGGCTTAGGGTTTACCTATTTTGGCAATAAAGATGTGGTTCGCCATCCACTGGTGCAACGCATTGTCGAGGCCTATGATATTGCTGAGAATAACGCCACACCTCTGGACAAGCGTCAGCCATGAAGCTGCTCGTGGATATTCAAAGCGCAAGCAGCGAGCCTCTGCCAAAGGAGGAAGACATACGCAAATGGATAGGAGCAGCATTAACCGGCCGAGCAACACAGAAGCAGGTCGAAATCAGTGTGCGCCTTGTCGACCAGACTGAAATGGCACAGCTGAACGAAACCTACCGAGGTATAAAAGGGACGACCAACGTGCTGTCCTTTCCAGCAAACTTACCTGTGGAACTGGACATACCTCTGCTGGGTGATATCGTCATCTGTGCGCCAGTAGTCGGGGCTGAGGCGGTACAGCAAGGCAAGACCGAGAAAGCACATTGGGCCCATCTGACCGTTCATGGCGCCCTCCATCTGTTGGGCTATGATCATATTCAAGAGGAAGACGCTAAAATAATGGAAGCGCTGGAAAGCACCATTCTTATGGACCTAAATTACGCGTGTCCGTACAACCTAACTCAGCCCTGCGAGCATTTACCGTGACGAACGACGATCGCTCTGGGAGTTTGGCCAGCGATAAATCCTGGATGGACAAAATAGCTTTACTGTTCAACTCTGAACCACGCACCCGTCGGGACCTCGAAGATGTGTTAACTGTCGCCGCTGATAACGAGGTCATAGACCAAGACGCTCGCAGCATCATGGAAGGGGCGATGCAGGTCAGTGATATGCAAACCAGGGACATCATGATTCCTCGCTCGCAAATGGTGTCTATTAAGGCGGAAGCGACTCTGGAGGACATTTTGCCTCAGATCATTGCGTCGGCCCACTCCCGCTATCCGGTGATTGGCGACAGTCCCGACGATATACGGGGTATTCTGCTGGCCAAAGATCTTCTACCACAAATTCTCGAGCCGGATAATGACACTTTCAAAGTGACCGATATGCTGCGCACCACGATGGTGGTCCCGGAGAGTAAGCGCCTTAATATATTGCTGCGCGAATTTCGTGAAAAGCGCAATCATATGGCTATCGTTATCGATGAATACGGCGGCGTAGCCGGACTTGTGACCATCGAAGATGTGCTGGAGGAAATCGTCGGCGAGATCGAGGATGAAACCGACACTGAAGCCGATCGATTTATTCACGTGATAGCTGACCAATTATTTATGGTGAATGCGCTCACACCCATTGAAGCGTTCAATACTTTTTTTGAATCCCAGTGCAGCGATGAAGAATTCGATACTATCGGAGGCTTGGTCATACAGGCGTTCGGACATATGCCTGCGCGTAATGAAGTTACCGTTATTGATGGTTTCAAATTTGAGGTGGTCAAAGCCGACCAGCGAAAAATTTACAGCCTCCACGTTAGCCCGTCTCAAGACTAGCCAGAAAACAAACAGCGATATTAATTCATGCGCTCAGAACCCGGCACCAGCCTAAACCCTCTATTCGTCCTGGTGTCTGCTCTATCAGCCGGAGCTCTGGTCACCCTATCACTGTCACCCTTCGATATCTGGCCGGCGGGCATTGTAAGTTGTGCCATTTATGCCTACCTACTGTGCGCCTGCAGCGCCCGGCAGGGACTTTGGCGCGGCTGGCTCTTCGGCCTAGGCATGTTCGGTACCGGCATTTCTTGGATCTACGTCAGCATCCACGTCCACGGCCACGCCAGCATTGTTTTAGCGGCGGGATTAACCGCTTTGTTTTGTGCCGCACTGGCACTCCTACATGCACTGTTCGCGTGGTGCTATGTGCAGTTTATCCGGCCCCTGCCAGGCGGCATGCTGGTGGGGTTTCCGGCACTGTGGGTACTCTTTGAATGGCTTCGCGATTGGCTGCTCACGGGCTTCCCTTGGCTCTATCTCGGCTACGCTCATGCTGAAACCTGGTTATCCGGGTGGGCACCTATAACTGGCGTGTTCGGACTATCGTTCATTTGCGCCCTCTCAGGTACCTGCCTTTTTCTTGCATGGCGCAGCCGAAAATTAATCACGTGTACCACCTATGCCGTCATAATGGTCACTGTCTGGGGCGGCGGAGCCATTCTCAAACCGACGCAGTGGGTCGCTAAAGCCAGTGAAAACGCGCTTTCAGTGGCTATCGTCCAGCCCAATGTTTTGCAGGAGAACAAATGGGACCCGCAGTGGTACCAACCCATCCTGAACCAGTTAAGTGAAGCCACCGACCCAGTATTGGGACACGACATTGTTATCTGGCCTGAGTCGGCAGTCCCCAACTACTATCAGCGAGCGCAGGACTTCCTCGGTCCTCTTGCACGCCGTGCAGCGGATGCCAACACTACTCTGATCACTGGCATTCCGTTTCGTGCGGCAGGCAGTAACACCTACTACAACAGCATCGCTGCACTGGGCTATGGCGAAGGCATCTATCACAAGCAGCGATTGGTGCCCTTCGGAGAATATGTCCCACTGGAAGACCAGTTACGCGGTCTGATCGACTTTTTTGATTTACCCATGTCTGCCTTCAGCTCGGGACCGCAAGAGCAACAGCCCCTGCGAGCAGCAGGCTATCGTATTGCGCCTTTTATTTGCTATGAAATAGTCTACGGAGGCCTTGTCGCCAAGAGCGCTCGTGATGCAGACCTGTTAGTGACGATAAGCAACGACAGCTGGTTTGGTGACTCCATCGGCCCCTGGCAACATCTACAGATTGCCCAGATGCGGGGGCGTGAGAATGGACGATTTGTACTCCGAGCGACGAATAATGGCATCTCCGCTATTATTGATCACCAAGGACACATCGTAAAACGTACTGAGCAATTCGTAGCCACCACGCTTACGGGAGAGGCGGAAGTGATGCTGGGCAACACGCCTTTTAGCAGTTTTGGCAACACTCCCATAATCGCGGGCTGCTTCATCAGCCTGCTACTCATGGTGCTTATGTACCTTGGGTTCTGGCGCGATAACGACTAGTGCACTGCGCTCCACGCGCAATTTAATCTTCTTGAGGGCGTGTCTTTATTGGCCAGCTTCGCCGCGGCCGCCGATGTCGCCACGAATAAGAAGCTTATCGCCAGACCCTTCGCAGACAACCGCAATAACTGCTAGAATCTACGCTTAATTTTCGCTCGCAGTGGCCCCATAAGAGACTGTAATTCGCTCGTTTTCTCACCTAATACCAAGGACGCTCCGCGTAACCCGTCATGGATCAGCATTACAACCCACAGACTCTGGAAAAGGTCGCACAAGAACAATGGCTGGCTAGCAAAAGCTTCGCCGTAAAACAGGACGATACGCGAGAAAAATTTTATTGCCTCGCCATGTTCCCCTATCCGAGCGGCCAGCTGCATATGGGCCACGTGCGCAATTACACCATCGCCGACGTGATCGCCCGCTATCAGCGCATGCAGGGCAAAAATGTACTGCAGCCCATGGGCTGGGACGCCTTCGGCCTGCCTGCAGAAAACGCGGCCATCAAAAATAACGTCGCACCGGCGCAGTGGACGGCCCAGAATATCGATTATATGCGTGCACAACTGCAGCGCCTGGGGTTCGCCTACGACTGGGACAGGGAGCTGGCAACGTGCGATCCAACATACTACCGCTGGGAACAGTGGTTCTTTACTCGCCTGTTTGAAAAAGGGCTGGCATACAAAAAAAAGGCCGAGGTCAACTGGTGCGAGACTGACCAGACCGTATTGGCTAACGAGCAAGTCGTCGACGGCTGTTGCTGGCGCTGTGATACTCCGGTGGTGCGACGCGAGATAGACCAGTGGTTTATCAAAATAACCGACTACGCCGAACAGCTGTTAGTTGACCTAGACAAACTGGACCAATGGCCGGAGCAGGTGCGTACCATGCAGCGCAACTGGATCGGCCGCTCCGAGGGAGTAGATCTGGATTTCGCCCTTGCTGATGGCACGGCGCTGAGCGTTTACACCACGCGTCCAGACACGCTGATAGGCGTGACCTACCTGGCTGTCGCACTCCAGCATCCTCTGGCCAGAGAAGCCGCTAAAGACAAGCCGGAACTGGCTGCATTTATTGAATCGCAAGGCAATATCAAGGTCGCCGAAGCCGACATGGCAACTATGGAAAAAGTGGGCATGGCGACCGGTCTAATGGCCACCCATCCTCTGACCGGCAAAGAACTGCCTGTTTGGGCCGCCAATTTCGTACTCATGAGTTATGGCTCGGGTGCCGTCATGTCAGTGCCCGGTCACGACCAACGCGATTGGGAGTTTGCGACACGCTACGGATTACCCATCACGCAGGTCATCTCTCCCACTGATAGTCAAGCGTGTGATCTCAGTCTTGCAGCGTTTACTGAAAAGGGAGTACTGATCAATTCAGGCGAATTCAATGGTCTGGATTTTCAGCAGGCCTTTTCTACCATCGCCGATCGCCTTGAGAGTGAGGGCAGGGGAAAGCGCACTGTAAACTTTCGCCTGCGCGACTGGGGTGTCTCGCGCCAGCGCTATTGGGGTGCGCCCATTCCCATTATTAACTGCGACAGCTGCGGTGCGGTAGCTGTCCCAGCCGAAGACTTACCGGTCGTCCTGCCCACCGACATCAAATTTGTAGGAGAGGGCTCTCCCCTTAAACAGATGCCTGAGTTTTACCAAACCCATTGCCCCCGCTGTGGCAAAGATGCTGTCCGAGAGACTGACACCTTCGATACGTTCATGGAATCTTCTTGGTATTACGCGCGTTACGCTTGCGCCAACAATGACCAGGCGATGCTGGATGCCGAGGCGAATTACTGGGCCCCAGTAGATCAATATGTGGGAGGCATCGAACACGCCATCCTGCACCTGCTGTACTCGCGATTCTTCCACAAGCTGATGAGAGACGAAGGGCTGGTGAACTCCGATGAGCCATTCATCCGTTTGCTGACTCAAGGAATGGTATTAAAAGACGGCGTCAAAATGTCCAAATCCAAGGGCAACACCGTCGACCCACAGTCGTTGATTGATCGCTATGGGGCCGATACTGTGCGCCTGTTCAGCATGTTCGCGGCGCCTCCAGAGCAATCGTTAGAGTGGTCTGACTCAGGCGTAGAGGGAGCCAACCGATTTCTCAAGCGCCTGTGGAAAATGGCGGCTATACACGCCGCATCGGGTCCTGTCTCTGCATTAGACGTAGCCGCCCTAAGCGATCAACAAAAAGATATCCGCCGCAAGACTCATGCAACTATTGCCAAGGTAAGTGATGATTATGGCCGCCGTCAGACGTTTAACACTGCCATCGCGGCGATTATGGAGTTGGGCAACGAACTGGGAAAATTAGACAACAGTGAATCCAGTCGTGCCGTTACGGATGAGGCACTGCATGCTATCGTGTTGATGCTTAACCCTATTGTGCCCCATGTGTGTCACGCACTGTGGCCGATCCTAGGCGGCAAGGGTGATATTCTTAACGCCCCCTGGCCCGATGTTGACGAAGACGCCCTCCCCCGAGACAGTATCGAAATAGTGGTTCAGGTAAATGGCAAAGTACGGGCGCGAGTAGAGGTCCCTGCCGATGCCGACAAGGACGCAGTGGAATCGCTGGCACTTTCACAGCAAAACGTGGGCCGTTTTTTGGAGGGGCTCACTGTGCGTAAAGTGATTGTAGTGCCGGGAAAACTCATTAATATCGTGGCCAACTAACCCTTAACAATGAGACTCATCATGTACAGTCGGCTTAGCCAATACAGCGTAACCTTAGTCATGACTTGTCTGCTTGCTGCCTGCGGATTCCAGCTGCGTGGCGTTGGCAGCTCGGCGGTACCTGAAGTATGGAAAAATATGTATCTGGCCACTGACAGTCCAAACAGTGACTTCAGCCGGGACGTGGTGTCACAGCTTGACGCCAATGATGTGCAGTGGACCGATCGTGAGAACGCGACTTTTATCCTCGTGCTGAGTCCAGAGCTCTTTAAACAGCGCAACCTCTCTCTCAACTCGCAGGCTCGGGTCGCTGAACTCGAACTTACCATGAGCTCGCAATTTACGATAATCGATGCTCGCAGCGAAGTGATTATGCCTCTAACCACGGTGTTGGTCGTCAAGCAGATGGAGAATAACCCGCGTAATGAGGTCGGCAATGCCTCTGAGATTCGACTGATTCAGGGCGAAATGCGCAGCGAACTAGCCGCAACGATCATGCGACGAATTAGTTTTTATGCTGCCAGTTTCCAGTACTCTGCAGCAGCCTCACTTCCAACAACAACACCAGCCGATTCCCCGGCGCAATAGTCAGCAATGCGCCTGTACCCCGATAAACTGGCCGACCATCTTCAGCAAAAACTTCTCCCTGTTTATCTGGTCAGTGGCGATGAGCCCCTGCTATTGCAGGAGTGTTGTGACCAGATTCGCCAGAAAGCACGGATAGAAAATTGTAACGAACGTGAGATTATCGAAGGGGGTATCTCCAGTTTCAACTGGCAGGATATCCTGCATAGCGCTTCCAACATGTCACTGTTTGCCGATCGGAAGCTGATTGAGCTGCGTCTGCCCAGTGGCAAGCCAGGAGCCGAAGGCAGCAAAGCCCTCTGCGAATATCTAGAAAGGGCCAGTGCCGACGATGTACTGCTGATTGTGTCAGGGAAAATTGACAAACAATCCACCAATAGCAAGTGGTACAAGGCTCTCGACAAAGCAGGTGTCACTGTCCAAGTATGGCCGGTAGATGCCAAAAATCTGCCTCGGTGGCTGCAGCAAAGAGTCCGCAACGCTGGCATGAGTATCGATGACGATGCCCTGCGATTGCTGTGTGAGCGGATGGAGGGCAACCTGTTAGCCGCAGTACAGGAAGTTGAAAAACTGAAACTGTTGGCAGCAGATTCTAAAATCACGATGCAAACGGTCACTGAAGCGGTGTCTGACAATGCTCGCTACAACCTGTTCGACATGGCCGATAACGCTCTAAAAGGCAACGCCAGCGGCAGCCTGCGAATGCTACATGGCCTTCGCGCAGAGGGCGCGGAGCCTCCAGTAGTATTATGGGCCTTAGCTCGGGAAATTCGGACTCTTTACGAAGCACAACTGGATTGCGATAGGGGTCAAAGCGCACAGCAGGCGCTCAGTTCTCGGCGCGTATGGCAAAATCGCATGCCATTCATGCAGGCCGCGCTAAAGCGCCACAACACGTCCTCCTTATCCTTGCTGCTGGAGCAGGCGGCCCAGGTTGACGGCAGTATCAAGGGTTTTGCTGAGGGCAAACCCTGGGATAACCTCTCACGTCTCGTCCTGACGCTATGCCGAGCTTATTAAGTATTCGCTTGTTTTCTGGCATGTTGTAGAGTCCGACAGTTCTCGACACCGTCATTCATAGCTTGCATTCTGTCTTTTTCAATACTACTGTACGTATATACAGTTTTTATGGGAAAGATAACTCCGAGGTACAGAACTATGAATGCAATGCTAGAACAGATTATTAATCGCAACGACACCTGGCGTGGGCGCCACCGCCACTTTCAGGATCAAAATATTTCAGCGAATAGCGATTGCAACGATTCTTCGGGTCTTGCTTCTGGCCATACAGCACTGGATGCACAATTGCAGCAGGGGGGCTGGCCTCTGGACAGCACCATTGAACTGTTAAGCGACGGCTGCGGACTCGGTGCTATGGGTTTATTCCTGCCCGCCATGGAGCGCCTTAGCGATCAAGGCCGCTGGCAAGTATTTATCGCTCCACCCTACATACCCTACGCGCCACTTTTGGCCGCCCGAGGTATCGATACACAACAGATTTTGATGGTCCATCCCAAGAATCGTAAGGAGCGGCTATGGGCGACCGAACAAGCTCTGCGCAGCACTACCTGCAGCGCCGTATTCAGCTGGCTAGGCGCGCAGGACTATAGTTACAGCGAACTGCGCAAACTACAACTAGCGGCCGCCAGCGGAGACAGCCTAGCCGTACTGTTTCGCCCCAACCAGGCACACCACAACAGTGCTCCCTCCAGCCTGCGCATGCAGATGCGTGAATACCGCAAAGTACATATCCTCAAGCAACGTGGCGGCAACCAATCCATTGATGTGGATTTATCCCCCGCAGCAGATGAGCCACTACAACCACAACTGTGGGAATTACCGGTCTGGACAGCGAGTAGCCAACACAGCTCTGCAATGAGCCTATAGCCTGTGGCGACTTTGTTGCTCACGCACGCATTTTTATCGGCCCGCTATAGAAGCTGCAGGTTTCCTCATCACAGTCATCCCCACTGACCTGTCAGAGAACGCGCGTACTATTGTCCCGCAATGAGATTGGAGCGAATCTGAAATTCAATGACTTCGTCATTATAAACTTGAGAAAAATCTTCCAGTGTCGCGATCAAAATCAGGTGCTGCTCAGGACTCATCACGCTGCATCCTATATAGGCCTCCGCACGCAGTAGGTATTTTTCCGCCGCCAGCTGGCCCCTGTACATTGCTTCATCGCTCGCGACTGCGCCATCAGGCAACACTGGCAATTCTCCCGGCCTGTTAACAGGACAGCCAGCAGAGGCATTGAATGCCAGACAGATCAGGACAGTCATTAATAACATTTTCATCAGCAGATCTCCCGCTTGTAACTTTAAGTAACATTATTCAAAAAATATGTTACCACTATCTACCCATCTCATGGCTTCTGCAACCCTAACCTACACATTATTCATTGAATATGTCTCACAAATACTGGCCTAAAAAGTGATCCGAAGTCTTACTCCGCGCAATAATTTGTGTCATAAGGTAACAAAATAAGAAAAAAGAGGCGTATCGGACACCACAAAAGGACCCCTTCGCTGACGCTGGACAGAGAAATAGATGCTAATAATACTGTATATTTATACAGTATTATTGATATTATAGCGGCCTTATCTTCGCCGGTTACAGGCCACTACTCGAGAACAAAATTGTGAGCCTTTGGCTGTGCCTGCGCTTTGACCAGCTCCCTCTGCAATGTCTGAGCCACTGTGAACAACAGCCAGTGGCTGTCATGGCCGCACAGCGCGTTATTCGTATCAATGACTGTGCCGCCGCCCTGGGAATATGCCAAGGCATGGGTGCTGCAACGGTACGGGCACTCGCCGGTGAAGAACCGATCCGCTTGCTGGAGCGCGACAAACAGGCGGAACAACGCTGCCTGCAACAACTATGCTGCTGGGCTTATAGCATCACTCCTACTCTCTATTCCTGGCAATTCGATTGTCTGCAGCTGGAAATCGGAGGCTGCCTCAGTTTGTTTCAAGGACTGGATACTCTGCTAGCAGAAGTAGCCGACGGCATCAGCAGCCGTGGCTATTGCGCACATCACGGACTGGCGCCGACGCCCAAAGCTGCCTGGCTACTGTCTTTTGCTCCCAGCGTCACGGCCATGGCAATACAGCAACCACTGGAGCAACGGCTGAGCCCCCTACCCCTCAATCTCCTAAAAGAATTCGCTGCCACCGTAGACTCTTTACGTCGGGCAGGCCTGCACACAGTGGGTGACGTGCTCGCACTACCACCTGCGGCACTGGGTCGGCGCTGCGGCAAAGCGTTTACCCATTTTCTACAACAGCTTCTGGGGCAGCGAGAAGACTTACAGACAGACTATAAACCCCCCTCAAACTTCAACGACGAATACTGGTTTGGCTATGAAGTAAAAACTAATGATGAGTTAATCCCCGCTGTGCAACAACTGCTGCAGTCATTGTGTTATTTTCTGCGCAACACCCAACTGCAGACCAGCGAAATTAACTGGCAGCTAATCGGCAGTGATAAAAAACTGCAGAATATCTATGTGCGCAGTGCCAACAGCCACAGTGACTGGAAAAACTGGTACCAACTCACCTGCCTCCGCTTTGAACAACTGCATTTGACCAGCGGCGTAGAAGGCCTGGCACTGGCCTGCCCGCAACTGCAACCTGGGCAGCAGGAAAGTATCGATCTGTTCAGCCCACACAACCAGCGTGAACCTCTGGCGGCTCTGCTGGACAGGCTGCGCAACCGGCTGGGATTACAAGCCGTTAAAAAACTCGGCTGTCGAGACGAGCACCTACCGGAGCTTGCCATGTTGGTCAGCAACGACCACCCCGGGAATGAACACCGCGCCAGCCAACACTGCGCCCAGCGCCCCTTCTGGCTAATGCCGCAACCCAAAAAATTACGCCACCACGGCAAAAATTTATACTGGAACGATGCCCTGAGCATGGTGTGCGGACCGGAACGAATTGAGGACAACTGGTGGCAAGAACCGGTAAGCAGGGATTACTACATCGCGACAGATAAAAGCAACCAACGCTACTGGGTGTTTCGTGACCGCCTGACACAGCAATGGTATGTCCACGGAGTTTTTGCCTGAAAGCGAGCGCGCTGTATCATGCGATCAGTCAAACAACACAACCTCCTCAAACCGAGGCAGCACACTAAAGTGTAATTCAGGATTGTCGGCTGCCTTGTCATGCAGAAATAACAGGGTCTCTTCCTGCCCCCCAGAAATGAGAGCCACTGCCTGGACTGGCCCCCTAAACGGTCCTTCCGCCGACCCTGTGAGACTATCGAAATGAATGGGGATAATATGCGTGGGTGCAGTGGCGTCCACTGTCTCGCGCCAGAACGTCTCGCGGTAATCCGCTGTTTGCGACCCCAAACCACCGACGCCAAGGAAGACAATATCCGCGTCTAGACCCTGCAATGCGCCCTCCACATAACCCGCACTACCGACTATCAACCAACTTCCCTTGGGGTGACTGACATGCAGCACCCACGCGGTACCCACGCGGTAATCAAACACACGTACCGGCGGCACCAAAGGCACGGTAAGCTCTGGATTTCCTAGCGCACGCTCACGAATCGCCGGGTCGGGAAACTCAAAATGTCGAGATTCAATCGGCGTAATCAAAAACTTCCCCAACTGCACAGGCTCGCGGTCTACCAAGACCTGTATCTGCGACTCGGGCAACCCCCATCCACGTCCAATATTGGCCGTGGACTCCGACCCTAGTAGTAACGCGCCAGTGCGCCTGGCAACCTCTGGCGCATCCATAGCGTGGTCATAATGAGAGTGCACCGGCAACACCGCCGCCAATTCAACAACATGATTCTCCGTTAGACCCCGCTCTATGTTCGACAGATCTGGCGCAATTTTTCCCAATAACAAACGCAGGGGACCGGGACGACTAAACCACCCATCAGTCATCCACTGTGTCTCGCCATCACTAAACAGCAAGGTCGCTGTGCCGCTAAAGCGCACCGTCACTGCATCCTCCGGTATAGAGTCGGCACCTAACACTGCCCACTCAGGCTCCACCGGTACCGGCGTGTAAATATTCAGGGCATAGACCAGAAACAGTGCCGAGAACAGAAAAACCAACAATAACAGTGCAAGAACGCCACGCCGCAAGCTCATAAAAAATACTCTAATTAATGCATTGGGGGGCAAGTTGCCGCAGCGCAGACAGCATGCCAATCAGATCGGGGACATCTATTAACCCTTCGTTTAATCAACGGGCTCAGTACTACTTGAGAAACTGTGTCGGCTTTTCAATTTCATAAATTGCCTCAGCGATGTTTTCCATGCGGCTTGCCAAGATTCCTTGGGCGTCATACAGACCCCGATTGTAAAAATAGGCTCCAATTTCCTCGGCAAAAAAATCTAACAGGAAACCAGCCTCGAACTGGCCCACTTCCTGGTCGAGCTCCTCGTGCAAATAAAGCTGTATCTTGCGACAAATAATATCGCGTTCTTCACTTTTAAATGTAATTTCTGACATGGGCATCCTTGTAATAGATAAGTACTAAAAATTCGTTCTATGCTGTCCTGTATAAATTTTTATACCCGTGTTATCGCATTATTTTTTTCACTTTTTCTCATCTTTTTCTCTGCCATGTTGCAGCCAAAAAGCTCGCAGCGCCCTGATTGCTAGCCCGTTGTCTTCTCGCGATCTCAAGATTAACTCGCATACGATACGAACGACAGATTGGCGATCATACACTTCTTTGCTTTGGAGCCTCTGATAAGGTCCTAATAGACGGAGATAGTGGCTAGCCCGCAGTCCTTGCAGACTAGAAGGACCTCAAGGCTTGTATAGTCGACCGCAGCAGCGTTCACATCTATAATTTTACAGGCAGCACCTACTGTGTTGGTGGGATACAACGAGCTCATTGCCGACTACTGCAAGGCCTCACAAAATCGTCTAGAACTTCGAGGTGAACTTCTCACTCTCAGGGCCCGACATATTTCATCAGAGACCTTAAAACGTGTACTGATGTAGGCTGCTGATCATTTTTTCTCTAGATAGTCTGCCACGTTTTTGCCATATTGTAGCATCAAGCTTCACAGCCAGCGTCTACTCATGACTCTTTTTCAACCTGATAGCTTTGCATATAAGCTTCAGCTTGCTTCTCTAGCGTTTCAGTATTCATGCCCCAGTCCTCTGGCAAGTACCGGTGTTTCCCATGCTTCCCTTTCGGCTTCTGAGCTAAATATTCTGTGATGGCATGCCGGTAATCTTGACTAAAGGGCTTTCCTGATTGGCGATAAACCCCTTCTAATGCTTTCACCGGGTCGCTCATTAAATCACTAAAATGTAAGTCGATAAAACGTTCTGGCAGTTCGCCAGCCTGTCTTCTGCGATACACATCCATCATCATGTCATTCCTAGCGTTACCCGCAAGCTCCAGCAACTGCTCTGAACCCTCTCTGTCACTGCGCATATAACGTGTAGCAGCAAAAGTAGACACGCCAGACGGTACCGTTTTTAGAGGGTCTCTGTGATTCAGGATAATCCAAGCGTCAGGGTACATTGAAAATACCAAATCGAGCATTGGCAAATACGTTGGCGTTTTTAGTACCCAGTGCGGCACATTTTTACTGGCATGTTTTTTTCTATGCTCATACTGCATTAACTGCATAACGACTTTTTGGTATTTCATCGCAGCTTCGGGATCCATTGGGAATGTCTGTACATCATGAAGCACCCACCAAAGCATCCCGCCAAAGGAGGGTTTTTGAACACCGATACACTCGTCAGGAATGTCCGAACGCAACTCGTGAATGGCGGCCATTTGTGGACAGACATCCAGCCATAAATCCTGTTCACACTCCGTGAGGCGTAGCAACGTTTCTTCGTCACCCAAGTCATCGGTGGGGTGAAATGCCTTCCATGCGATTGGTGCTAGTGAGTCTGCATCCTGGCTCAGCAACTCAAGGGTAATGGAGGTGCCCGAGCGTCCTGTTCCCGTAATAATCAATGGCTCGATAATTTCTTCATTCACGATTTCGGGCTGATCGGTAATTTTTTTAGTCAGATATAATCGGCTTTGCAAGCACCGTAAAATCTCTTGCCGTACTTGAAGGCGACCCATCACATTTAAATCGGCTTCGGCGTCTAGGCTTGCGACCAAGCCTTCTAATCGGCCCCGCCAATCACCGTCAATTCGCTCCCCGAAATCACTTAATCCGGTGACGCGACGACTCGCTTCAATCATTGCATTGGGCTCGAGGCTGATCAACTCGGCCGCACCGCCAACGGTATTAGCCATTAGATTAATCCGTTTGACTAAATCTGGACGCGGGAATCTTTCAGCAAGTGTTTTCATAGTAGGCACACATTGGGTAAAAAGAAGACAACGCTGTGACCGCGTTGCCAAATGATATTCAAAATATACGGATTACGGCCCGTCGTTACCAGAGCAGTCTGTCTAAGTTGACGATTGTTAACAATAACGCCTGTGGGAATCCTCTGGTAATCGCTGTACACCGACACCCAGCGCAACATGAACCATCGATTTGCTTAAATAGACGCGTCGGCCATGTTTAGCCGGGACATTAGACTAATAATCTGGTCGCTCTCGGATATTCGTTGCCCAGCACTTGTTCTTGTTACCCTCGCCGGGCTATAAGCAATGTAATTTGTGATGCACAGCGATGCTAAAGCATGAGCGAGATTTTTCATAACTTACCCCACGGTCTCTATGAATGGGTGGAACAAAGTGGCGGTGGCACTATTACCCGCCTAGAACGGCACCTTGCGCGGAGGGAGGCTTGGGTGGTCGACATTACCGCACCCAACGGGAACGTGATGGAAGGCTTTCTCCGCTTGGACAGACATCCGGTGAAGGGTAGTGCAACCTCGCTCTACAAAGAGGCCATGATCTGTCAAGCGCTGGAGGGCACTGATATCCCGGCGCCAAAACTGTATGCCTGGAGTGATGACCATTGCGCTGCGTTGCTTGCACGAGACGGAGGCCGCGCTGATATCGATAAGTTGGAAGACACCGCACGTCAGCGGGCGATCATGCAGGACTTCATCAAAATCATAGCGCGTTTGCACCGTTTAAATACCGATACGCTTGGCCTTGATGAGGTGTTGGGCGCAAGACCGCAGACGGCGGCAGAGCTGGCGCTGGGCGATCTGGATCTGCAACTGCGTAATTTCAAGGGCTTTCTGGCGAACTACACTGATCCGCTGATGACCTATGCGATCCAGTGGCTGCGGCGGCACGTGCCACAGGAGGTGCCGCAAATGGCTTTGGTTCAGGGCGACACCGGCCCGGTTAACTTCATGTTCCAGAAAAACAAAGTCAGCGTAGTGGTCGACTGGGAGTGGGGCCACTGGGGCGACCCAATGGAGGACCTCGGGAATATTTGTGTACGTGAATTCTGGAACCCCTCAGGCGGCCTTGATGGGCTGTTCAAACTGTATGAGCAGGAGTCGGGGCTGCCCTATCAGCGCTTTTCTGCGCAGTATTACCGCATTCAACAAAACGTGCGTGGAATGGTGCCGATTCACGCAGTTTGTGCCAGACCTCCAGAGCAGGAGCCTCTGGCGTGGTATCTGTGTTATCGCTATGTCACTGATCGGGCCACCTGCGAAGGCATAGCAGACGCGATGGGCATACGCATTGAGTGTCCCGAAATGCCCACCACGACGGTACCCGCCGACCTGCTCGTGAGCTCAGCCGCCGATAGCCTGCGCCGAGACGTTTTGCCACGGCTTGACAATGCTTTTGCCCGTTCACGAACTCAAGACGCAGCAAGACTTATTGAATGCCTAGACCGTCGCTTGCGGTTTAGTGCGACTTTGGATAACACCGAGCGCGAAGAAATAGGCGTATTGCTTAGACACCGTTTCACTGATGTGTCACAGGCACGCCAAGCGCTTGTCACCGCCATTGACGCGCGGACGCTGGATGATGAACCGCTTCTGCAATATCTCGCACGCAAAGCCTATCGAGATGAATGGCTGTATGCGCCCGCTGTGGAGCTGTATCCGAATCGTCAGTGGTCAGCTCTGGACTGACACTCGCTTTTTCCGTTTGCAGGACTCGCCAAAGCGGTAAATCTTACTAAGTCTTAAAGCGGAAACCACCAACCTATGCCGGTGCTGAGATTTGTACTACCGACGCTAGAACCCGCAGCAATACGTTCTACAAATCACTAAGCTTAACTACGTTGACCTCCGGCATAGGGATATTGTCGCCTTTGCTTCCCAGCCATCGGAAGGTCATAAACCCAAACTCTTGACCACTGGTATCCAGCCAATTGGGATGCCCAGGATTTTTGTGAGCAACCACAAATTCCACCTTGCCATCCTCCTCATAAGTCACTTCTTCTAGCGTTAGCGATACGGGACGATGCAAATAGTCGGTTGTTTCGTGCCAACGAGATTCCAAAGTGAAGTTCCAATAACGCGATTGAGGAGGCTCGACCCGAACGACCAGCGCTTCATCTTGAGCCAGCTGATAACTCCCCACCATATATAAATTATCTGCACTACTGATTGCGCCACCCAGTGACTCGGAAGTCGTTTGGATAAACCTATTTTTTTCCTCCAGCAATTCAGGAAGCACGTATTTGTGAAGCGTCGACAGCTTTAAAAACGCATAGCTAGTACCGATCAAGGCGTTGGCAATCTCATCATCAGTGGGCGGCACAAACGGTGGTTGCTCGCCAAGTACTTCAATTGAAAGTGTCGGCAGCACTTCAACACCGCGGTTGGCAATATATTCTCTCACCAAAATGCCCGAGGCATCTTCGGGTATTTGTATCCAGTTAGCGGGTCCTCCCGAGTTACCATAAGCATCAAGGTCTGGCTGCTCTTTTGTCAGCAATAGCGTGAAGTTACCCTGGTCATCAACGTTCAGTTCGAGGTCATTGATATATCCGACCTGGCGACGCGGGGTCATACCCTTACCCCCGGTAATCGTAAATCCAATGTAGGGAACAGTCCCTCGAGTCCCCGTGATAATATAATCATATTGTCCATCAATCTGAACATTGTGATACTCAGCGTCCGGATTATCACCACCGACCTTACGAACTAGCGTATCCATTTGCTGAAAATGCGGGTAGCGAGGATTCCCATCGGCTGCAACTTCAGCACTCATCGCCATTACCCGCAGTAACCAGCGCATGCCTTCTATCGCTTCTTGCTGTGTTTGAGCTTCATCCAACACCATTTGATGCGTACGGTCGAACAGAGCCTTAAAGTCGATCATCGCCTGATTCGATTTTAACCCGGTATAGTCGGACTTATGACTATTTCCAATACTTGTTACTGTGGCGACAAGCCCGGCACCGCGGGGTAACTGAAATCCGATATAAACACCCACTGCCAGCACTAGAACGAGTGCAATTAAATTTTTTATCATGTTAGTGGTTCCCCTAACTAGTTAATAAATGTGATGCCCGGTCGCTTTTGAGTAGATCAAGATTAGGACGTGCGTCTCACCTTCACGGGAGAGAAAACTACGTTGCCGGAACGGAGGATCTTACCTGCCATTACAGGCACCTTTTACACCTCTCTTTGTTTTAGGTTATTACAATTATTCTGCAACCATTGCCGTGATAATTTCATACTTACATCAAAGTTAACTCGATCTTGCAGTAATGTTCCACATTTAGGCTCTGTCGCATCACACTTATATGATGCTGGCTCAATAAACTGTGATGATCGCATCCATGACGCGTCCTTAAAGGGTAAAAACATACCGCCTACCGAAAAATCAGCACCTTCTTTACCAGTGATCGCACACAAACCTAAGGCGACATTGCCTGACAGGCGATGTGCTATTCAATCCTCACTATCCGCGTATACCGCCTCAGTAAAGCGGGGCGAACAGATCGCCAGAAATACCAGATCCGTTAAGCCCGTGTTAGTGATACGCTGGTGCGCCTCAGGCGGAATCAACACGACATCTCCAGCGCTAACATGATCTGGCTCCAGGTGATCAATCTCTACCAAACCCGCACCCTCAAGGATTACATAACGCTCACCTGTCCCACGTAGATAATGCCGCCGAGTTGTCTTGCCTGGCTCTAGGCGTGCTCGTGCGATTGAAATATCTGGATCATCTGCGGAGTTCGATAACTCGCTAATAAAACAACCCTCGGCAATGAGGTCCTCAGGGGTCGCACTGTTAGATTTCGTACAGGCCTTCATCGCACTCGGCAGCTGTGTCATTTCACTGTTTCCTATTTTTGGGTTTACTGAGGACTTATTTTTTTAACGCATGCTAACGGTAACACCGCCAAGCAACTGGCGACTAGTACTGCACAATCGGCACCCGACCCAGCCATGTGTCATCATTGAGCATCTCCACCATGGCGTGCGCGCAGTCAGCAAAGGAAATGCTGGATAAGCCACTGAAAGCGTTGTAGCCCAGTCGATATTCACCCCTCTTTATGCCGGATTTCATCTGCAATGGACGTACTCCCATCCAGCAAAGATCCGCATTCTCATCTAAAAGATTCAACTGATGTTCTTTGTCTGCATGTCGATGCCTGAGAAAGGTTTCCGAGAACCAGCGCACAAATCGTGCCCCAAACGTCATTACATCGTCTACACGAATATTACTGCCACCGCCACACCAGACCAGCTTCAGCCTCTGCTGCTTGCGCATAACAGCTAGAATATGACGCGTAACATCTGTACACAGATCAGGTGGCGAGGTTCTTTCATCAACCCCTACCGCAAACAGAATTGCATCTGTCCCGGATGGAATAGAACGGGCAACATCCGCAGCGATCAAGCCGTCACCCTTGATAACGGTAATGGCGTCTCGCAATCCATCCGGCAGTTTTTCTGGGCTGCGCACTAGTACGGTCATGTCATGACCGGCCTGCAAACATTGGTCGAGACATTCCCTACCCAAATTACCAGTGGCACCGAAAAGAGACACTTTCATATCAATACAAATCCTGAATAACATTTCAACGGTGTCACCGCATTATGGCGCGACTCATATCCTCGCCATACAACTTGACAGTATACTGCTGCTCTATACTATCGTGTTGCACAGTTAATGTTTAGCCCAGTGCTTTTCCTGCTTAAGAGCAAGGCAATTAGTGGCCAGCAATTGGCTTAAAATCTTATCCTATCATGCCGATTCGACACTGAATCTTAAATCAGGAGAAACTCCATGTGCAACGTCCTAAGGTTCCGAAAAGGGCTTCTGATTTTTCCTCTCCTTGCACTACTGTTAGCGTGTGAGAGAGAGCAGCCCACAGACACTACAACAGGTTCTCAGGGCAATACGCCAGCGACCAATGCAACCATGCTCGCTAACGCTAAAGTCCGAGAGGAATTGAATCTCGGCGACCAGAGGGACTTCGAGGATGCACGCCGAGGTCTCATCGCTGTGCCAACAGTGCTTGAGGTAGCGGGTCCCGGCGATTCTGTTGTTTGGGATATGCCTTCCTATGATTTTATACAAGGCGAAGCTCCGGATACCGTTAATCCTAGCCTGTGGCGTCAGGCCACACTGAATAATAATCATGGGCTTTTTGAAGTCACTGAGGGCATATACCAACTTCGTGGCTTTGATCTTTCCAACATGACCATTATCGAAGGGCAAACCGGATGGATCATTGTAGATCCACTGACCTCCAAGGAAACCGCTGCTGCCGCAATTGCATTTGCTAGAGAGCACCTCGGAAACGAGCCGGTTTCAGCCATCATTTTTACCCACTCCCACATAGACCACTTTGGCGGAGTGCTATCTGTTCTCAGTGTTGAAGGCGATACAGAGATTTTTGCGCCGGTTGGATTCATGGAGGAAGCTACCAGCGAAAACGTGATCGTGGGTAGTACTATGAGCCGACGCTCTATGTATATGTATGGCAGTCAGCTGGAACATTCTGCAAGAGGCCACGTCGGCTCCGGGCTCGGAAAAAGCCCTGCCTTCGGCAGTGCAGGCATAGCATCACCTACCCATATTATCGCTGCGACTGGTGAGTCGACTACCATCGATGGGGTTGAATTTATTTTTCAAAATGCGGCGGGCTCCGAAGCACCGGCCGAGCTGACTTTTTATCTGCCAGAACTAAAAGCCTTCTGCGGCGCCGAAGTGGTATCTCGCAATATGCATAATCTCTACACCCTGCGTGGCGCCAAAGTACGTGATGCCCGTAAGTGGAGTCACTACATTAACGAGGCGATCGAATTGTTTCCCGATACTGAAGTGTATTTTGGGAGTCATCACTGGCCCTTGTGGGGCAATGAGGCGATCATCGATTTCTTAAAAAAGCAGCGTGATATGTACCGGTACATTCATGATCAAACCCTACGTCTGGCTGCGAGTGGTCGCACGCCGAGGGAAATCGCTGATTTACTGGAAATGCCCGAGACGCTGCGCACCAACTTTTCCAACCGTGGCTACTACGGCACGGTAAAGCACAACGCTAAAGCCGTGTATCAGATGTACTTTGGCTGGTATGACGGCAATCCCGCCAATCTCGACCCTTTGCCACCGCAAAGGTCTGCCGAACGCTATGTTGAGATGATGGGCGGGAGCGAGGCCATCATAGAACAGGCGAGAACAGACTTCACTAAAGGCGAGTATCGCTGGGTTGCAGAGTTGCTCAATCATCTAGTGTTTGCAGAACCGAGCAATAAGGCAGCCAAAAATTTGTTAGCGCAAACTTACGACCAAATGGCCTATGTGGCGGAGTCAGGACCTTGGCGCGACGTTTACCTTACAGGCGCACTAGAGCTGCGACAGGGCGCTCCCACTAAAGGCATCGACCTAGCCAACGCTATAGACCTGATCGAAGAGACGCCCGTTAATCAATTCTTTGAGCTTATGGCAGTCATGCTTAACGGGCCTAAGGCAGACGGCAAGACCTTCGTCTTAAATATTAACTTTACCGACCTGAACGAGAACTACGTCCTGGAATTAGAAAATGCCGTCCTCCACCAGCGTAAAGGAAGGCTTTCAGAAGAAGCCGATGCAACTATCCATATCACACATGCTCTTTTTGTGAAAATGCTGACGGGAGGCGCAGGTGCTAGCGAAATACTATTCTCGGACGACATCTCTATTGAGGGCAGTAAGCTAGGTCTGGTACAGTTTTTTGCTCTACTGGACATGCCAGAGGGCTCATTCAATATAGTGACGCCTTAACAGTAGGGTCTGGAATCTAAAATTACATCCATGGAAAAGCTCTGGCAGCGGTCTCGATTGACAAATAGCTCCTCATCTGTCGCAGCCTCAGGCGCTATTTCGCGTATGACGTCGCTAAACACATAATCTTCAAGACGCTCAAAACGCAACTCAGATATATTGTCTGCGTCGTGAGCGTTCACACCGAAAAGAGCCGCTAGCTCTCGCCCACCCTCTTGATCCAGATAATTTTGATAATAGTCTGCCAGCGGTGTGGCAACACCAAATCGATAGTGACTGTGGATGTAATAATCCAGATAGTCGGCTCGGCTATAATCCTCGCCCCGAAACATTAAGTAATGATACCTCAGCGGTTTTTTGCCTGATTCTTGGAACGTCCTCTGGTAGCCAAGCAATAGACACGACTCGCTTCGATCGACCGCATCGAGCATCAAAGACATAGCCGCACGCAATTCCGTTTGCAGGCGCTTAATGGGTTGTCCAGCAGGAAAGGTGACCTCGACGATAAGATCAAGCTTAGCCAAAAAATGACTGCCCGCCGGTATCGCTAAAAGATCAGAAGTGCATGGCGTCATAACAGCCAGATGGAGTGCATACTTCCCAAACATAGAATGTGACGCCAACGCGACAGCTGCATCAGCCAACGCTGAGGACTGCCCTACAGTAGCGTGCAAATAAAAGATGATTTTTGACATCAGGCTCTCCCTTCAATAAAGCTTACAGCACCTTGAAGCCGTATTATCGATCGCAATAGATGAATTCTGGGTCATTCTCAGGTAAGACAGTATTGGGGGTCGACTGTTCTCCTACATAGAAAACAACAATTTCCACCGGCCCCGCGATTGCTCGGCCACGATGAACAGTCCTCATCACTTCAACCACTGAATCCCCTTGGTTAAACCTCGCCGTCTTCCCAGATTTTTGTTCAACCTCCAGACTCCCTTGCAGGATATAGCCTAGCGTCGGGACCGGATGGCAGTGAAACTGCGTCACCTCGCCTTCACCAATGCGCAGTACTACCGACGTTATCTTCGGCTCTCCCTTGGGGTACACAATTTCACCCCCCTCCCACGTAGACGAAGTCTCCAGAAGAATATCCGCATAGACCGACGTCATAAAAGTGTTCAGAAAAAATACAACAAAAATCTCGCGAAAAGCCATCAATGTCTCCCAGTAAAATTCAGCATTTCCGACCTCTATTTTTTTTGAGGAGCCTCACCAAAACTGTGTTTTTTTGCGTACTTTGAATTGGCCCAAGGAGATTTTTTTTCAAACGTTGAGAGATACAAGGCCTCGACCTTCTCTCTAGCCCATTGAGTTCTGCGCAGGAACGTGAGCGATGACTTGATGGAGGGGTCTTTACTAAAACAATTGATATCGATTTTTTGAGCCAAGCCACTCCAACTGTAGTGCTCGACTAACTTTGTTACGATCCTTTCCAGCGTAATGCCGTGCAGCGGGTTATCAGGCTGCGCCTTATTCATGCTTCAATGCCCTGCCATCAGATCACCTACTCACTGCTCGCGTTCTTCGGCCTTCTTCACGCGGACCTTGCTATTGCCAATATTTTTATCATTCAGAGCTTTCATAGCAACTTTAGCTTCTGCTGCTTTCGGCATCTGCACAAAACCAAATCCCTTGGATATACCCAGGGCTTTATCCATCACAACATCGCAGGACTGCACCGTGCCATACTCTTCAAAGAGAATTTTTATTTCACCTTCGGTAGTACTGCGGTCTAAATTCCGAATTATCAGCTTCATAGGTCAACGTACCCTCAAAGATCCTGTCAATGTGAAAAACGTGGACCCTGCATACGGAGCACAAAGCCCTTCACCGTCAAACACGCACAGCCGAATATCTTAACAATTATACCACCGAAAGCCTGTTGGCCGTCGGCTATACACACGGTTAGACTGTTTCATTTTCATCGTATACGGCAACAGACATATAGCCCATCGCGTCAACCAACACACTAAACGTGATAGGCCTACAGCATACCTGACAATCCTCAATATACTGCTGACCCGCTTCCTCATGGTCTATGAGGACTCTGATCGATTCTCCGCAGTAGGGACAGCTCACGACTTCTTCCAACAAAGAATCCGTCACTCAGCGACCTCCACGCTGCTACCACGCGGCACCCAATTCTCGGGCGCTATGACCTGCATGAGACTCATCCAATGTGTAGTGCGTAAAAACCTACAGACCGACAGCGGCCCCCAGCGCAACGCTAGTAGCGGACGCTCAGAACGACGCGCCGGCGTACTACGTGTGGTTAACCAGCCTGGCTTAGAGATATTTATGCTTATTCCTCGTGTGTAATCGACTTATCGGTAAAAAGGTAATCTTTTAACTCTTTATCAAATCTTGGATCTTGCCGCCTAATCCATTCGAGGACCATCGCCGCGTGCTGTTTTTCTTCATCCCTGTTATGCGCTAGTATTGACTTTAGCTCTGCATTTTTACACTCATTAACACTTCGATTGTACCATTCCACCGCTTCGAGTTCTTCCATTAGCGATATAATCATTGTGTGCGTATCTCTAGTTTCGTCGGTAAGCTCGCCTATTAGCTCGTAACAGTCTTCATTTAGAATATTTCTCTTCTCGAAAAAGAGTAGTGAAATTGTATTTTATAAAACATTCATAGTTGACTAGCTTCTCACCACTTCAGTACCGAAATACGCAAAGCCAATTTACGGGCTTAGGCCGGTCAGCGAACAGTACTCATTATTTCCAACCCTGAAGCCACTTATTCGTGTCTTCTAACTCATGCCACTGTATTAGAGTCGCACGATTCGATATAACGGCCTCTATGAGGCAACGAATAAGCACTCCTTCTTCGTTAAACTCGACTTCGGTTATAATGAAGTGTTTTTCTTTTTTCGTAGGGTTCGCAGCAGTCCATTTGCTATGGAGTAATTTCCTAGGATTAATTGTCTTCACCTGAATGCCTTACCCCGCCCACTATTCATCTTAGGTTAAGAACCAATACGTGCAAGCGGTGAAAACCGACTTGTCTCACACACAATTTCTATAAATGAGTATAAGAAGTAGCCTCCGACACTTAGTCTTTTGCGTGCAATGAGCGGAGAATAATTTTAGGTGGCTATAGCGGAGAACCCGCACCCGGTCCTAAAGGTTGTCCATAGCTGAATTCTATAACATTACCGTCGGGATCTTTGATGCCACAATAGTAGCCGGCCGGATATGGCTCGTCTCTGGGCGTCCACTGTAAAATTCCTGCTGCTCTTGCGCGTTCAACAACAGCATCTACCGTATCGCGAGTCGCCATAGCAAAGCCGAGATGAGAAAAATCTTCAGCCGATTGTGCTCTCCCTGAACCACCGGGTATGAGTACTAGTATAAAATTTTTCTCTTTTCCCTTCTCGGCAAGCCAGACCACGCGCTTGCCATCCGAAACTCGATCATGAACCAAATGCATATCAGCATACGATTCATAAAAAGCTATGCAGGCATCCAGATCCCTTACATGCAACGCAATATGCGTCAATGAAACGGTCATCCCTCAACTCTGACAATGCGCTTCGAACTGTTCAAGCGTATTGTCAAAACCCTCTTTCTTGGCTAGCTCCCAAGGTCGTTCACATTGATTAGATCGCTCGCACCATGAGTAACCCGCCGAACCGATACAGCCGTGTATATCTCTATCTGAACCGGGCAAATTGCCGTTGTCAGAGTTGCCAGTGCTATTTAAGGAACAACCGGTGAGAAAAGCCACTAAAACAATGTACAGTACATATAATTTCTTCATTAAGAGTGCCTCTTGCCAACCATGCATCTAACATTCAACCCTGCCACACCTAGCATGCGACTTGCTAAATATACCATTGAGCACACAAGGTTTCATATTTGAGGCTCGAAAACCACCATGAATGATACTTTTTTGTCGGCATTGTCCATGAGCTACGGTTACCATCGATTCAACCTCTCAGTGGCAAGAATGTGTCGCCAAAGGGTCGGCATGGAGCTAAGCAGACAAGCGCACTGTACAATAGTCGCTGGTCTAGACATGACATCAGCAGAACGCCATTGCCGAATATCGAATAACATGGCAAAGCGATAGACTAGCTCTTACAATTAACACGACAGCACATCATAGAGCGATGCGCGGCAGGCACGATGAGGCCTACCCACAGAGAGGGTAGAAAGACCACCGTACAAACAAGAGGGAAGCCTGATGTTCCGATGCGTGAGAATATGGACTGGCGATGATGACAGCTCCTTTTTCGAGGAGGGGCTGATAGCGCTCAGTCCCGTGCCTGGCGGCGATTTTTTCAGCGACGAGTTGTCGGTGACGACCACGTCTTTTCGTGAGACGAGGCCCGGCGGCAAGCTGGCATGGCACACAGCGCCGGTGCGGCAGCTAGTCGTGACGCTGAGCGGGACCTTAGAGTTCGAGACGAGAGAAGGACAGCACTTTCAACTCGCGACCGGCGATGTGCTCCTGGCGGAGGACACCGTCGGTAGCGGACATTCCTGGAGGATCATCGATGACCAACCCTGGCGCCGCGTCTATATTGTGTTGGCACCAGATGCTTATGTCCCTTTCAAGTCTTTGAAATAAATATTTAAATTTTTTACAATCTGCGCAGTACGACATAGGAAGGAGAAAGTAATGAGCGAAGCCGCGACTGAAGAAGAGATCGATGTGGCATTAGTCGGCGCAGGCATCATGAGCACCACGCTCGCGGCCTTTTTAAAAGAATTGCAGCCTCATTTGAAGCTTGAGATTCTAGAACAACTGCCCGGAGAGGCTCAAGAAAGTTCGGGAGCCTGGAACAATGCCGGTACAGGACATGCGGCGAACTGCGAACTGAATTACACACCAATGAGCGCAGATGGCAGCATCGACATTGCGAGGGCGCTTGACGTTAACGTCGAATTCGATATGTCGCTGCAGTTCTGGTCCTATCTGGTCAAGAAGGGTGCAATACCCTGCCCCGACGAATTCATCCAGCCGGTGCCACATATGAGCTTCGTTATCGGTGAAGACAACCAAGCCTTTCTCAAGAAACGTCATGCCGCGATGAGTAGCCATCATTGTTACCACGGTCAGGAGTATTCCGAAGATCACGCAAAGATCGCGGAATGGACACCCCTGATTATGGAAGGACGCGACCCGCGCCAGCAGGTGGCGGCAACTCGCACCATAACCGGTACCGACGTCAACTATGGCGCGCTCACGTCCAGCCTGTTGACCTATCTCCGGAAGCAGGATGATTTTAGTGTCCGCTTCTCTCAGTCAGTGGTCGACCTAGAACGTCGAGCAGGTGGAGGGTGGAGACTCTTTGTAAAGGATGAGATAACCGGCGCGCGACGTATCGTGAACGCGAAATACGTATTCCTCGGAGCGGGGGGAGGCGCACTCCCGCTGTTGCAGAAATCTGGCATCCCGGAATCTAAAGGTTATGCTGGCTTCCCAGTGAGCGGACTTTGGCTGCGCTGCGGCAAACCGGAAGTGGCCGAGCGCCACAGCGCCAAGGTCTACGGCATGGCGGCCAAGGGCTCTCCTCCGATGTCGGTACCCCATCTCGATACCCGCATCATAGACAACAAGCGCTGGTTGCTGTTCGGACCCTACGCAGGTTTTTCGACCCGATTCCTCAAAAATGGCTCTCTCTTCGATCTGCCAAAGTCAGTGAGGTTGGATAATATTCTGCCGCTCCTGGCGGTAGCGCGCGACAATTTCCCGCTAGAGGAGTACTTAATCGGACAGGTTCTGCAAAGCGCCTCGCACCGCTACGACTCACTACGTGAATTCTACCCTGAAACAAATGTTGCAGACTGGGAAGTTGTGGTCGCTGGCCAACGCGTGCAAATCATTCGAAAAGATAAGGCGCATACCGGGAAACTCGAGTTCGGCACCGAAATCGTGCATTCCGCTGACTCTTCGATAGTCGCGGTATTAGGCGCATCACCGGGAGCTTCGACTGCGGTCTCGATTATGGTCCACATGCTCGAGAACTGCTTTCATGAGCAACTCGTCGGCCACTGGGCGCCCAAACTAAAAGAAATGATCCCTTCCTATGGTCACGACCTAAAGACAGATGCCGCGCTATCTGCGCGCCTGCGCGCCGATAGCGCGGAGACCCTTAACCTGAGCAGGCACTAGCAATCTGCGTGCCCACGGTTCAATAATAAAGGGAATACAATATTCAAAAAATACCGACAAAGGCTAACAGTAGAAAAATTCTCCAAGGAGACATAAAGAATACCAAGAAAGAATGCTCCTGACGCTACCTTGAATTATAGACTGCGCATCATTGCCCCGCGTGGGCCAGTCACCCCCTTTGAAACCACTGGTACCAAAGGCTTTCAGCGGCTCTGTACCCTACAATGTACCCTGAAGTAGCCAAATGTAACCTTAGGGCAACCATAAGACAGTGGACAGGGTGGGCTAGAAATACTACGGAGAGAATAGTGTCAGGTTCCCTAGATTATCTGGCTCCCTTAGTTGCCTCTGATTCCCAAGGTCTAGGGCTGCTGCCGAGTGCCCGTGTTACTCCGCGCCCTAGGTCAAAGGCCTGTTTATCTCGGCCCGTTTGAGGTGCCTTAGTATCCCAAGGGATTAAGGGCGCCGGGGGCGGGGCGGCGGACGCGCAATGTTTAGGGTAGCCCCAAGGTTTACTAGATGGTAAATTTCAGCAAACCAGCAAGCAAAACGGCTCTAGGAAAAGCCTAGCTCGTCTCTGTGCGTTCGACAGTTCAGCAATGGACGGATGTAAATTTTCGATGACTGAGGCCGATAGGACTTCATAGTGATCAACCGGCTGCCCGCGATCTGTTCAGACCTTGTGGCTCGTATCCATAAGAAGACCTACTCACGATAGCCCTTTTATTTGTCCTATACTTCTTTCAGAATTGTAATTTCAATCACCGGTAAAGAACTCTTGACTAAATATGTATATAACGACGATGAATCGATGATGCCCACGCTGTCAGCCATGCTGACTAGCCGCATGGGCGATGGCACCGGCAAACACGAAGCAGCCTATCTGAATACCATTGAGCTGTTAATAAATGCCTTTCGTGCTGGATCAATGATCGACATTGGCTGTGGCATGGGTCGAATCACCCAGCTTGGCGCAGGCAAAATTGTCGAGCTGGTAGCCCTTGAGCCTGACGCGGCGAGATGCAATTGGACGCGAGAACTAGTACTCGACATTCCAGGAGTGTCTGTCCTTGAATTAGCCACTAGTGACTTTATTGCGCAGAACCCGGACAAGACGTTTGATCTGTCGGTGTTGGGCATGGTGCTACAGCATATGCCTACAAACTATTGCCCAGGTTTAATGGAAGATGTTGCAACGCTTACTCGGCCTGGTGGTCTCGCTATCATTTCGACAACTCACGCGCTGGAGAAGGCAAAATGCTTTACCTACCAGGATGTGTCTGACGCGCGCGTAAGTGAGGAAGAGTTTAACGCCTACGCCTCAAAGACCGATGCACAAGACAAGGGCCTTCCTGTGCACCGCTTTTCACGCACCGAGTTGGAGGCACTGGTTCCCGACAGTTTCGAAATCGCACAGTGGACACAATATTCGTACTTTCGCCCAGAATTCCTCCAGCGATTTGCCAATGTGCATCAGGTTGAACCGGAGGAAATTGCGAACGTGGGCAATAGCCAGTTTCTGGTGTTGAGAAAAAAATAGCCAGGTGTGATATGCCACGCCATATACCGGCCCTGCTAAACAAATCCTGCTGAATTAGCCGCTCACTGTAAGTCGTCAGACCTTATGGAGCCAGTTGGCACTTCTTCTCAAAGACACTTTTCTGCCAGTCACTTCTCTACTCTAGCCTGCTCCCTGGAGCGATATAGAACACTCTCAACAGCCCCCGAGATTTCTAAATCATTCATGTTCTTTTCAAAAGTTGCCTTCGCCTGCTCTTTAAATAGAAGCGATAGGCTCTGGGGGAGCCATTATTTTGCGTCTGCTCGACTCAAAAACTTACGCTCTTCTACACTCACCTTTATGCTATCGCCGACAGAAATGTGTTCAGGCACCTGCACCGTTAACCCTGTCGATAGTAGTGCTGGCTTCGTTCTTGACGTTGCAGAGCCACCCTTGATTGATGGGTCAGTCTCAACCACTTCAAGCTCAACGTTAGAGGGCAAATCAAGCGCCACTGGGACATCGTTAACCATAATGACATGGACGCCATTTGTTGACTCGTTAATAAAGAGAGCTTGATCGGCAATCGACTCTTTATTCAGACTGTATGGCGTATAGTCTCCAGTATCCATAAAGATATATTCATTGCCGTCAATGTAGGACAACATGACGGGTTTTCGTATAAGGTCTGCAAAGTTCAAAATATCTGAATCTTTAAACGTCTCATCAATTTTGTTTTCAGTAACCACATCATACATACGCATACGGTAGATGCTGCCCCCTGCACGACCTTGCGGAACCGAACGCTCAATATCGCTGACCATATAGGTTTTACCGTTATAGTCGACGGCGGCACCTTTCTTGATTTCACTTGCCTTTGGCATTTTCTCTCGTCCTAGTTTATGAAAACGTTAAAAATTCTATGCGCTTTCTAAAGTGCGTATTCCCTTAAGATCCTGCCTCTGCAATGCGGTCTTGCACACTCGTCAGCTGCGCTCGATCCGCACGTTGTTTCTCGACCGAGACCTCTTTGAGCACGTCACCCTCCATAGGCGCCTGCCGAAAGCCCGTGTAAACAACCTTCCGCGGGCGCGCGGTGGGCGGATAGGCGCGATGAAGCGTATCACTGCAATGCACCGTTAAGTCGCCCGTTTGCGTGGCCAACTTTATCACCGGTAAATCGAGACTGTCGTCTTTACCCGCGGTCTGAACATTGGCGCGATGGGAGCCCGGGACAACGCCGAGCGCACCGCTGCTTTCGTCCGCGCCGGTAACGGAGATGCCGATCGAGAGGCCGTTACAGTAGTAGGAGTGTTGTCCTTGCCCACAGTCCTTATGCCAGGGGAGATCCGAAAGACCGCTTTTAATGTCGAGTGGCTTGATCAGTCCCTCGGCGCCCAGCCAGCCAGCGCCCTTAGTATTACCACAGAGATCGTCTCCTGTGATATTAGAGAGCCACGATAGCCGATCGTCCTGAAGTAGGCCGCGCAACGCGGCGGATTGTTCTTGAAAAAATAGTACACGCACCGCCTGCTGCAGACCTTTCGAATCTCCCGCCCACCATGATGCTCCGTCGTCGGGACGCGCGCGCTCAAGGGCAACGTCGAGGTCGGCCGATACGGCGGCCATCTCAGCTTCTGTGAAGACACCACGCAGATGTAAAAAACCAGCTTGGTGGAGAAAATGGGAGATCTCATCCCGGTCATCGTCACGTCCAAACGATCGACTGAGATCTAGGTCACGTCCGTCTCTATCGCTCAGCGTGATGGCGCCAGCTTCATGAACAGCGCGGCCGTCAAATAGTGCACGGAGCACCGGCTCCCAGCCAATCCAATGCTCAAAACTGCCCTGAGTCATTTTAACGCGCGATTTCATCGCCAGTCCCATTGTTGTCGTCCAGTCCTGAACAAGATCCGAAAGACCATCGCAGTCAAGTTTTGCAGTCGCGCTGTCGGATGCATGGCCCGCTTCGATGCGCAGCGCGCCGCGCCGTTCACATAAAGTGACGGTGCGATCACCGACGCTAAGCGTGAGGGCTGGCAGATTTTTGTAGCGCAAGCCTCGAGCGGCGAGCTCGGCATTACGAGACAACGCTTCTGGAATCAGCAAGTCGAAGATTGCGTCTCGATCACGTGGTTCTCGATCACGGTGGCGACGGGTGCGGCAATCGATAGACATTAAGTGACTCCTTATTTGCTCTACTAGGACACCACCAGAGGTGTCACTAGAGGGTACCTGCGCTGTTGCCGGATATTGTCAACAGTGTGTAATGCCTAAGTGGCCCTATCAGCCTGGCAATATTGGCGGGCATTTCTATACATCGCTTATAACTTTACCCCAAAATAATTTAATACCGCCAGCATTAATAAGTAACACAAAGAGGTGAGACCGATTGATATTGCTATGGCCCAGTAAAAATGGAACTCAAGTTTCAGTAAAACCGGCAATGCCAAGAACAGTATTAACGAGGGTAAAACTAACCAAAAAATGCTAGATGACAGGTTGCTCACTTTTGTTGAGTCACCCGTATCGATGTATAGCCAGAACATCGCCAACACCGAAACAAGCGGAATAGAGGCCAAGACGGCACCGATAAGAGAGTTTCTCTTGGAAATCTCTGAAATCGCCACGATAAGAATGGTGGTAATCGCAATTTTTATGACGTAATAAATCAATTCATAGCCTCCACAGCTAAAACGCATAACGCCTACTCTGCCAACGGTCTGGGCGTCCCACGAGGTCCCGAAGTGTTTGAGTATAGGTGAGCCCCTTTTCTCATGCAAAACGGCCACCGGATTGTTTTTTTAGTGCCCGGCAATGCGTGTCTATCTCGCATAATGGGAGATTTACGTGTGGCGCACAATTCACCATCAGATCAAAATTAATTCAATCTATTTGACAGAACCAATAATACTGTATATTTATACAGTACTATGTCAAGCTACGCCGAACTTCACTGCCTTAGCTGTTACAGCTTCCTTCGCAGTGCCTCTCATCCCCACGAATTGGTGGAGCGCGCCGCCGTACTCGGCTATCGCGCACTAGCAATCACGGACGAGTGTTCCTTTGCAGGGATAGTCAAAGCCCATGTGGCCGCGAAAGAAGCCGGTATCCAGCTCATCATTGGCAGCGAGCTGATATTGGAGGAAGGCATTCGGCTGGTAGTACTCGTGCCTACTCGGGATGCCTACAGCGAATTGTCCGGTCTGATCAGCATGGCTCGCCGGCGCAGCCCCAAGGGAGAATACCGCGTTACCCTGCGCGACGTAATATTCCACCTCAAACGCTGCCTTCTGATCTGGCTGCCTCAAGTGAATGACGAAAACAGTCGCGCCTATGGCCTGCAACTGAAGCGACTGTGCAAAGGTCGTCTGTGGCTTGGCGTCAATCATCTACTGGGTAACAATGAAGTACAGCGCTACCTCACACTACAGCAGCTGGCCCAAGCATTGGATATCCCGATGCTAGCCTGCGGCGATGTGCGCATGCATACCGCCAAGCGTAAACCTCTGCATGATGTGTTTACCGCCCTATATCACGGCACCAGCATCGCTCAGTTGGGCCGACGACGCCTTGGTAATAGCCAGCAACACCTTCGCACTATCGACAAATTGCAATGGCTCTATCCCCCTGAATTACTGGAACAAACTCTACACATCGCCAGCCTCTGCAATTTCAGCCTGGATGAGCTGCGTTATGAATATCCCGAAGAGGTGGTGCCATCGGGTTACCACGCTAACCAGTATCTGCGTGAGCTGGTGACGACAGGCTCAGATGCCCGCTGGCCCCGAGGTATCCCTATAAAGATACAGCAGAGCATCGATAAGGAGCTGGCGCTGATAGAGGAACTGCACTACGAATACTATTTCCTCACGGTATACGACATCGTACGCTTTGCCCGCTCACGCGACATTCTGTGCCAAGGCCGCGGCTCAGCGGCCAACTCGGTGGTGTGCTACTGCCTATTTATTACGGAGGTATCGCCCGAGCAGATATCTTTACTGTTCGAGCGTTTTATCTCCAAAGAGCGGGACGAGCCACCAGATATCGACGTGGACTTTGAGCACGAGCGGCGGGAGGAAGTGATTCAGTATATTTATGACAAGTACTCCCGCAAGCGTGCCGCCCTCGCCGCCACAGTCATCACCTACCGCTCACGCAGCGCGGTACGCGATGTAGGCAAGGCACTGGGGCTGGACCCGGTATTCGTCGACGACCTAGCAAAGTCTATGGCGTGGTGGGATCGCTCGGCAGATCTCAACAAACGATTTGAAGAGCAAGGTGTCGCCAGCCACAGCCGGCAGGCAGAGCTGTTTTATTCACTAGTGCAACAAATCTTGGGCTTTCCTAGGCACCTATCACAGCATGTGGGCGGCTTTGTTATCACCCGTAGCCCTATCTCGACGCTGGTACCCGTGGAGAATGCCAGCATGGCAGAACGCACTATTATCCAGTGGGACAAGGAGGACATCGAGTCTATGGGACTGCTCAAGGTGGACATTCTAGCCTTAGGCATGTTGTCTGCCATTCGCAAAAGCCTACAGATGGTGCAGCGCTACTGTCCCACCATCAGAACGGTCAGCGATATCCCCAAAGACGACCAGTCCACTTACCGCATGCTGCAAATTGCCGATACCATTGGCGTATTTCAGATCGAGTCACGGGCGCAGATGTCCATGCTACCCCGACTCAAACCTGAGTGTTTCTACGATCTGGTCATTCAAGTCGCCATTGTGCGCCCTGGCCCTATTCAGGGCGATATGGTGCACCCGTATCTACGACGCAAACAGGGGCTGGAGGCTGCTACCTACCCCGACGACGCCATCAAAGAAGTGCTAGAGCGGACACTCGGCGTACCTATTTTTCAGGAGCAGGTGATCAAACTCGCAATGGTAGCGGCAGGCTTCTCCGGCGGCGAAGCAGACCAGTTACGCCGCGCCATTACCAGCTGGGGCAGAAACAGCAAGCTGCTAACTTTTGAAGAAAAGCTCACACAAGGCATGATCGAACGCGGCTACAGCGAAGATTTTTCCCGACGCCTGTTCGAGCAGATCAAGGGCTTCGGGGGCTACGGTTTTCCAGAATCGCACTCCGCCAGCTTTGCACTTCTGGCGTATATTTCCGCATGGCTCAAGTGCCATCACCCGGCCGCGTTTGTTGCGGGGCTGCTCAACAGTCAGCCTATGGGGTTTTACAGCCCCTCGCAGTTAATTCAGGACGCTCGCCGCCACGGCGTCACCGTATTGTCTATCGATGTCAACCATAGCGACTGGGATCATCAGTTGCTAGACAGCCGCTTTGCACAACAGAACCAACCAGCGCTACGACTGGGCCTGCGCTTGGTCAGGGGCCTAAGCCGGCAAGGCGCGCAGAGAGTAATAGAAGCGCGACAACGCAACCCTTTTCGTCAAATCAGCCATTTGCGTCAGTGGGCTGCCCTGAACAAACGTGACATGGAAGCACTAGCAGATGCAGATGCTCTACAATCGCTGAGCGGACATCGGCATCAGTCTCAGTGGCAAATCATGGCACTGGAACAACCCAAACCCTTGTTACGCGATGAACAGTACCAGAACGCTAGTTACTTCGACGATGGCGTGCAATTGCCCGCACCACAGATAGCGGAGGAAGTCCTCTCAGACTACCGAGCCACCGGTCTCACTTTGCGTGCCCATCCATTGAGTTTGTTACGCGACCGCGCCCCTTTCAACCGCTGCAAGCGCCACACCGATCTAGCATCCATTGGACATAAACGTTTCGTGCGCATTGCAGGACTAGTCACCTGTCGCCAGCGTCCGGGAACTGCCTCGGGCGTTTTATTTCTTACTCTAGAAGATGAAACTGGCAACAGCAATATCGTAGTGTGGGAGCGAACACAGCAACACTTTCGCCAAGCGTTGATGAACGGAAAGCTGTTACTGATAAACGGCATTGTGGAAACTAAAGATAACGTCACCCATGTGATCGCCGGCGCTCTGTACGATTATTCTCATGAGCTGGGCAATTTGTCTGTACAGTCACATGACTTTCACTAACGTATTATGCACTGCAACGCTGACAAAGGGCTCACCGCCCTCAACGTACGCTCTCCATAATAGAAGAAAAACTCAACCATCCGCCAAAAAGGGATCGCACTCCAGCGTGCGAAGTGTCGCGACCAAAAAGCTGGCGCCTACCAGCACTGTCCCAACTGCCGCCGTATCGAAGGCTTCCGGACCCGCGTCAACAATAGCCTGAAGATCAACCAAAAACTGCTCAGCCGTTACCTGCGCCTCCGGCGGAAACCGCCCAATGTCAGATTGTGCGGCTTCGACAATAGGCAATAATTCTTCAGCATCTTCATAAACACTAAGCGGAGCCTCATCATCGAACACTGGCACGTCATCGGTCACCACAAGCCTTCGAATCAACGCGTTTGCAGTACGAATCTGCTGCTCAAGCTTAGGGAAATCAACCGCGTCGATATCATCTTTCACCGTGTGATAGCAACCATTGTTAGCGTCAGTAAAGAACACCGCGGGAACACCAGAGCGCGCCAGCACAGCATGATCGCTGCGCCCTTGTCCGAAGATCAAACTTAACATTACTGTATCTAGGCTGGATGATTCTCTTGCCTGATCTGAGGCTTCGATAAGATTCGCACCGCCCGTTTCAGCACCCACCAGTACTGTGTAATTCCTCAGCGACGGAAGTAAATTAGCGCCCTGAATATCAAAGTTCACGTAGGCAATCATTTTTCCCAATGGAATGACAGGATTCTCGACATAGTATTGCGAGCCGACAAGGCCGTCTTCCTCTCCATCCCACAGCGTCACGATAATGGAACGGCGCGGAACACCGTCGGCAACAATGGATCGCACAATGTCGATGACAGCCGCAACACCTGCTGCGTTATCGCTGGCTCCGTTACAAATATCATCCTCAGCTGTTTTTCCCTCACAGACATCGTCAGAGCCATGACCATCGTAGTGCGCCCCGATCATGACATATTCATCTGCCAGTTCCCCGCCAGGGACAACGGCAAGAAAGTTGGTACCCACATCATAGTGCTGAAGATAGCCTTCTATGCCCTGCGCTGCAGGAAATATTGGCTGAGCAATCTTCGCCAGCTCCTCATAAAGAAAAGACTGTGCCAGCAAGGAGCCGGGTGACAGGTTGTCACGCCCACCCATCTCATCCGCGGCAAGCGTCTCTACTATAAGGAAGACACTTGAATCGGCTCCACTGAAAGTCGTCTCGGAGTCGCCCGAGCAACCGACTATCGTAAAAATTGTTGCCATGCATGCCGTTATGACTTTATGACGCATCAACATTCCCCTTGGGATGGTTTTCAACGCATCTTACAATACGTATAGAATATAAAATAGGCCGAAGTGAGCCTGCTTTCTGACTGATTCTATTAGATAGATTTGCGAAGTTCACAAAATGCCCGCCGGACATAATCAGCAATGCTGGCTCTATTTTTACTTCAGGTTTAAATCACTCTAGCAGCGCCGTCTATTGCACTAACCGCAAGCAAAATGGCTAAGTCAGGCACATCAGGCGTGTTGAGGTATCCGAATTAGAACTCACAATAGCACCTGTGCTTTGCCTGTCTGGCACAAACATCAGGAACAGCCATAACCGAGGCCGCCCCTGTAAAACAACTACAGAGGCGATCGCCCTTTGTTCGCAGCAATGCGCATCCGCAGTGCATTGAGTTTAATGAAACCCTCTGCGTCGGCCTGATTGTAAGCGCCGGCGTCCTCGTCAAAGGTAGCAATGTGCTCATCGAATAGACTGTCATTGGATTGACGGCCGGCGACAATTACATTGCCCTTATAGAGTTTGAGTCGCACCTTACCGTTCACCATTGTCTGGGAATCGTCAATGGCAACCTGCAGCATCCTGCGCTCGGGCGACCACCAGTAGCCATTGTAGATAAGCTTAGCGTAGCGCGGCATCAACTCGTCCTTTAGATGGGTCGCCTCCCGGTCCAGCGTCAAAGACTCAATAGCCCTGTGCGCCTTTAGCAGGATGGTGCCGCCGGGTGTTTCATAACACCCGCGCGCTTTCATCCCAACGTAACGGTTTTCTACAATATCGGCACGGCCAATGCCATTGGCCCCGCCGACCTTGTTTAGGTGCTCGAGCAAAATAGCCGGACTCATCGTCTCGCCATTGACTGCCACGGGGTCACCGCGCTCAAAATCAAGCTCAATATAAGTCGCCGTCTCTGGCGCTGCTTCCGGACTGACACTCCAGCGCCACATATCCTCCTCAGGCGCCGTCCAGGGGTCTTCCAACAGATCACCCTCATACGAGATGTGTAGGAGGTTGGCATCCATAGAGTAGGGAGATTTTTTCTTCGCAGTGGAAAAATCCACAGGAATATCGCGGCTCTTACAGTAAGCCATTAAGGATTCTCGTGAAGTCAGGTCCCATTCACGCCAGGGTGCGATAACTTTTATACCCGGTTTTAAAGCATATGCACCGAGTTCGAAACGCACCTGATCATTGCCTTTACCTGTCGCACCGTGAGAAATCGCAGAAGCACCGGTCTCATTGGCAATCTCAATCAGTCGTTTAGCTATCAGCGGGCGAGCAATAGAGGTACCGAGGAGATACTCCCCTTCATAAATAGTATTGGCACGAAACATTGGAAAAACAAAGTCGCGCACGAACTCCTCACGCAGGTCGTCGATATAGATTTCTTTGACGCCCATCGCCTGTGCCTTGGCACGTGCGGGTTCGACTTCCTCGCCCTGGCCAATATCGGCCGTGAACGTCACCACTTCACAGTCGTAGTTATCCTGCAACCAGCGAACAATGACTGACGTGTCCAGACCACCGGAATACGCCAACACAACCTTGTTTACATCTGACATTGGGTGCTCCTCAGAGCTAGGGTCAAAGCGGCCGCACAGTCTAACGCTGGAGAGGTTTAATTCCCAGCCCCCAATCTCTTAAAGGAGACCGCACAATGAAGAGTCTACCCTCTTTTGTGGTAGAATCTTGATCTGTCTTTTATTTCACAAGGTTCCCCGTGATCGAACTGACCATTACTCGTCCCGATGACTGGCACGTGCACCTAAGGGATGGGGCTGCTTTGCAAAACACCTGTGCAGACCTCGCGCGTTACTTCGGTCGAGCGGTCGTTATGCCCAACATCGCGCCCCCGGCAGAAACGGTTGCACAGGCGCTCGAATATCGTGATCGAATCACGGACGCCATGAGCACGCTGCCACGCCAGTTTGAACCGCTGATGGTGCTTTATCTGACTGATCAGACCACTACAGCCGAGGTCCGCTTGGCCGCCGCCACCGCAAGTGTGCATGCCGTCAAACTGTATCCGGCGGGCGCAACTACCAACTCTGCGGCAGGCGTGACTGAATTGGAAAAACTCTTTCCGACTCTGGCCGCTATGGAAGAGGCTGACCTACCCTTATTGATTCACGGCGAGGTCACTGATCGTGATATCGACATTTTCGATCGGGAAAAGGTCTTCATTGATCGACATCTGACCCGAATCGCAGCACGTTTCCCGTCGCTGCGTATTGTGCTGGAACATATCACCACCGCCGATGCCGTGCAGTTCGTCAGCGCCGCAGGCACGAATATCGCCGCGACTATTACGCCACACCATTTAATGTTCAACCGCAACGATATGCTGGTGGGTAGCATCCGACCCCACTATTATTGTCTGCCTATACTCAAACGCAATACTCATCAGGAAGCGCTGCAGGCAGCTGCAATTTCAGGTAACCCCAAATTCTTTTTGGGATCAGATTCCGCGCCCCATAGCACCGCCAGCAAAGAGAACAGCTGTGGCTGCGCCGGCATATACTCCGCCCATGCGGCACTCGAATTTTACGTCGAAGTGTTTGAAAAACTCGACTCTCTAGAGAAGCTGGAGCCCTTCGCATCCCACTTTGGAGCGGATTTCTACCGCTTACCCCGCAACGAGGATACAATTACTTTGCGTAAAAAAAGTTGGGAAATTCCGGCAAAAATTCCTCTGGGAACAACTACGCTAACGCCGCTGCGCGCCTCAGAATCAGTCGCCTGGCAGGTCGTTAATGCCGGAGCCAGCGCGTGAAAATCATTACGAAACACGAAATCAACGATCGCTTCCGCGGATTTCTACCCGTAATAATTGATGTGGAGACCGGTGGCTTCATTGCAGGCACCGATGCCTTATTGGAAGTGGGCGCAACCACCGTGCGCATGGATGACGACGGGCAACTGGCGGTACACCGCACCTACAATTACCATGTCCAACCCTTTGAAGGGGCAAATATCGAGCAAGCGGCGCTAGATTTCACTGGCATAGACCCCTATCACCCCTTTAGGGAGGCTGTCACGGAAGAAGAGGCCTTGGGAGAATTATTCAACGTCGTGCGTAAGGAGATCCGCGACCGACAATGTACCCGCGCCATCCTCGTTGGACACAATGCGCACTTCGACGCGGGCTTTATCACTGCGGCAGCGGAGCGCTGCGGCATCAAGCGCAATCCGTTCCACCCCTTTTCATTTTTCGACACGGCTACTATGGCCGGTCTGGCGTTCGGGCAAACCGTATTAGCCAAAGCCTGCGCGGAAGCCGGCATTGCTTTTGACAACAACGAAGCACACTCCGCTGCCTATGATGCGGAACGCACAGCAGAATTGTTTTGTGACATCGTCAACCGCTGGAAAGAATCGGGCGGGTGGTTACCCGAGTTTAGCTGACGCGCGGGGCATAAGCCCCGACTAGTCTTCTCCACTAATCTCGTTTAGCAGAAGATGCAACTCCGACATTACTCCCTCAATGTTATCGATACCCAGCAACTCGTACTTCACAGACTCCTCCAGCGGCAACAGCTGCAACAGCGTATAGCCGACCTGCCAGGCATCATTGTAATCCACGTGAAGCTTCATGCGTTGAACATGCGGATGTGTCTCGAGGCTGCGCAGTACGTCCAGCAATGACAACCAGTCTTCAGACAGAGGTGTCGCAACGGTAGGCTGCAGCAGGTCAACTTGCCCCACGACTAAGCCATTAGAGCGCGTGTGAGTCTTGCGCAACTCAAAGCGCTGGGCTCCTTCGATGGTAATGCCCAGTAAACCGTTCGACAATTGATCCCAGTCCACGATACGAGCACAAGTGCCGTAGTCGCCCAACTCCGGTGCCGCACGACCACGCTGCCCGACCTCCCCACCATGGCGTATCCACACCACCCCGAAGTGACTATCAGCCTTCATGCTTTGGCGCACCAAATCCAGATAACGCTGTTCAAAAATCTTTAGCGACACGCGGCCAAAAGGTAGTAGCACCCCCGACAGCGGAAACAACGATAGCTCAGTCATGCATCACCTTCGAGAACCACCACGTCTGGCAAACTTTGCACCTCAAGTTGGGCCAGCCGAAGCAGCGCCTGCTCACGATTATCACCGCAGAATTCGCGTTCCGCTTTAAAAGCATCACACAGATCCGGACGTCGCGCATCGCCAAACAAGATACAGCGCATGTTTGGGCTCAGATGAACACAGGGCACGCCAGCCGGTTTGCCGTTTGGCATAGCGTAAAAAGGCTGATGAATTGAGATGGCAATACAACAGGCGCCACAGTCTACTCGGCACTCCATCAGACGCGAGGCCGCTGCGCTCGTCCGAATTTAACGCCAAGCCAGTTCACGCGATGCTCTCAGGACCCAAGGGTTTGAACACGAGAATTAAACGTGGCAGGAGTAACAACGCACCCAATACCGCAGCTGCCATGGCCAGCACCGTGAGCAGTCCGAAATAAATACTGGGATTAAAATTGGACAGCGTGAGAGTGGAAAATCCAACCACGACCGTCAGTGTCGTGTAGTACATCGCACGACCGATGCTATTGTGACAGCGATACATGGCGGCACAATAATCCCGATCTACCGCAAACTCCTTGATAAATCGGTGAACGTAATGAATGCAATCATCGACACCGATGCCCACTACGATAGCGGCAATAGTAATCGTCATGATATCCAACGGAATGCCCAAAATTCCCATAGCGCCCAATACCAGGCCCGCGGCTAGCATATTGGGCGCCAACGTGATTAACGCCAGTGACAGTGAACGAAACAACAGCAGGAACATAATAAGAATGGCGCCAAAGACAGCACCAAGCGTAAGTATCTGTGACTGGAACAGACTTTGTAACACATTATTATAAAGCACCAGCATACCAGTGAACTGTATCCGCTCCGGTGCCAAACCAAGAGGCCCTTCAAGGTGCTCACGCACGCTACGCAGAAACTCATCGCGGCGCAGGTCTTTACTGGTTTCTCTTACACGCACCGTCAATCTTACCTGTTCATTCTGTTCAGAAAAATACGGCGAGACCATCAGTTCTTTCAAGTCATCGGGAAAGCTCTTTTGTACAATCGCCAGTTCGACGCCACCGATATCTTGCCCCATCAAATCTTTCACCACCGCGAATACGGTTGACAGCGATAGCACCTTACCCGCCTCAGGCAAGGAGTCGATGTAGTTGTGCACGCGATCAAGCTCGCGCATACCCGCCAGACTAAACCAGTAGCTGGGTTGAAAATTGTCTGTTGAACTGGCGAACGCATCCGTGTCACTTGCGAACTCATCGTCCCAGTCATCATCACCAAAATCATCGTCTAGGGCGAAGGGATCATCGGCGGACATTGGCAATGCTTCCGAGTTGGACGCCACCATCTCTAACCCCGGTAATGGCGCATCTCTGTCGGGGGGCGAAATTATAATATCCAGAGGGATGGTGCCACCTAGCATGGTGTCCAACAATTCCATACCCTGATAGATTTCCGTGGTTTTTTTAAAGTAATCAATGAAACGATTTTCTACCTGAAGACGACTAATGCCAACCACGACAAGAACAACCAACAGGCCACTGACCAACAATACACTGTTTCCGTGCCGGTCGGTCAGCCGAGCAAAAAACGCAGTGAGTGCAGGATCACTTCCCGAGTGATGATGCGGTTTACCCTCTGGCCACACTAGCATCAGGCAGGGCACTACAATAAAAGACATCAGCAAAGCCACACACACACCCACCGTCATCATCCAGCCAAAATCGATGACCGGTTGGATGCCCGACACCACCAGAGACATGAACGCGACTATCGTCGTAAGACCGGTGTAAAAACACGGTACTGCCATCAGCTTCATGCTCTGCAGCACGCGCTCGTGAAAATCTCCGTCTGGATCCTCCGCATGTAACTCTCGGTAGCGCACTATCAGGTGTATTGCCATCGCCAGGGCGATGATAAGTAACACCGCAACAAAATTAGACGATATAACCGTCATGCGCCAGTCCAGCGCACCCAGCAGGCCAAGCATGATCAAGACCGTCCCAGCACAGGTAACCAAAGGAATCACAACCCAACGCACGCGACGGAAAATAATCGCCAGAGCCACCATCATAATGCCCAAAATCGCGCTACCGAAAATCACAAGATCGTTACTGACGAAGCTCACCATGTCTGCAGCAATCATAGGCACCCCGCCGACAAACAATCGAGCGTCACCCGTATACTGGGCAGCTATTGCCCGCACGTTTTGCACAAGCAGCTGGTCACGTTCCAGCACGATCGCCGAGCGAATCTTGAACGCTGTCTCAACAGCCTCCAGATCCCTGCGCTGCGATGCCGAAAGATTTTCACGATTGCGCTCGGACCGAAGCGCTTCACGCGCATCCAGTAATTCGAAGTAGAGCTCGTCACGGTGAAGGTTGATCTGCACCGCACTAATGAGCCCGTCGCGACTCACCAGCAGATCGGCATAAATCGGACTGGTGGTAAATTCTCGCAGGACCGTGTCCAAGTCTAGGTCGGGCTGAGCCAGCGTAGGCAGGGGGTCAACGGATATCATATCTGACAGCGTGACGGGCGGACTCTCCAACAGAGGCACATCCAAAATAGTGACAACAGAAGATACACCGTCCAGCATCCTCAATGCCTCAGCCATATCGCCCAGTGGCTCCAGCGACTGCGGCGATAGCAACGGTGCATTGGGCTGCCAAGTGATGAGCACGAAGTCTTCAGCGCTATACTCTTTGGAGACCTGCCGGTAGAACTCCAGAGAAGGGTCACCCTGCAACATTAAGGAGTCGGCAGAAGCATCGATTTTGATTTTATCGAGTTGCGTCGACATTGCTGCCAGCAACAGCGCCACTAGAAGCAGGGATAGCCACGGACGACGCAGCACCAACGCATCGTAAAAAGACGACAATGATGAATTCATAGCGATGCTATATCCTGCAAATGATTCAGAAGTTTCTGGTGAACACCACCAAAGCCACCATTGCTCATGATGACAACCTGATCACCGGCAACGACCTCACCCGCAACCAACGTCACCAGCGCGTCTATATCGTCCACCAACGTCGCAGGCACCGGACTGTCCGCAACCAACGACTCCAGCGACCAGTCCATGCCCGCAGGCTGGAACCAGTAGACCGAATCCGCCTCCGCGGTGGCGCCAGCCAGATGTTGTCGATGCTCACCCATGCGCATGGTATTGGAGCGGGGCTCTACCAGTGCAATAACGCGACCACTCCCAGCGCGCGCACGCAGACCCTGCAATGTCGTTGCAATAGCCGTCGGGTGATGCGCAAAATCGTCATATATCGCGACACCGCCAGGCCTACCCAACAATTCAAGTCGACGCTTGACACCTTGGAATTTTTCAAGCGCCGCAACCGCCACATCAGGTGCAACGCCGGCATGTCGGGCTGCCACTAGAGCCGCAAGCGCGTTTTCAATATTGTGGAGGCCACAGTGTGACCAACGGACATCGCTAGTCTTGCCGCCACCAGATGCCACGCGAAATGCCGAGCCGTCTTTTGCCAAGAGCTGCGCACTCCAGTCAGCAGTGTCGTTCTCGCCGATACCAAAAGACGTTGTGGGCGTCCAACAACCCATGGCCAGTGTCTCCTCAATAGCCTCAACAGCATGGTGACACACAATGAGCCCATCACCCGGCACGCAGCGCACGACATGGTGAAACTGACGCTGAATTGCCGCCAAGTTATCAAAGATGTCAGCGTGATCGAACTCTAGATTATTGATCGTCAGGGTACGCGGACGGTAATGAACAAATTTAGACCGCTTGTCGAAAAATGCGGTGTCGTACTCATCGGCCTCAACCACAAAAAAATCTGAATCACCACCGCGCGCCGAGACGCCAAAGTTCGCAGGCACTCCGCCAATTAAGAAGCCCGGCGCCAACCCTGCATATTCGAGTATCCAGGCCAACATACTACTGGTGGTGGTTTTGCCATGCGTGCCAGACACTGCCAATACCCATTTGCCTTGCAGCACTTGCTCTGCCAGCCACTGAGGCCCTGATGTGTAGGGCAGCCCCGTATTCAGCAAATACTCAACCAACGGGTTGCCGCGTGTCATCGCGTTGCCGACCACTACGCAATCCGGACGTGGCTGCAGATGCTCTGGGAAGTAACCTTCCATTAGCTCGATACCGGCGGCGCGTAGCTGAGTACTCATGGGAGGATAGACACTGGCATCAGAACCTGTCACCCGATAACCCAACTCCCTGGCCAGCAATGCGATGCCGCCCATGAACGTGCCACAAATGCCGAGAATATGAATGTGTCCTTTCAACAACTGCTCCCTCTATGCAGCGGGCATAATAGCATGCGCTCGTCGACGGCTACAGTCGGCGAAGCAAAACCACGGCGGCAGTCCACAAGTTGTGCCGATTGACGTATGATCTCACCTCAAACTAAGCCAAGTTATTAGCGTAGCGGGAGCATTTGCCGCTCCCTCCTATCAGGAATCGACACGACATGCCAAAAAGAAATGCCTTCTATGCCCAGTCTGGTGGCGTCACGGCGGTGATTAACGCTTCCGCTTGCGGCGTCATTGAAACGGCCAGACAGCACCGGTCGCAGATCGGCAAGGTCTATGCTGGCCGCAACGGCATCATTGGCGCGCTGCAAGAGGATCTGATCGATACCAGTAAGGAGAGCGCCGCCGCGATTCACGGGCTGCTGACCACCCCCGCTGGTGCGTTCGGCTCCTGCCGCCACAAACTGAAGAGCCTGCAGGAAGACCCGGCCGAATATGAACGGCTTCTTGACGTATTTAAGGCGCACAACATCGGCTACTTCTTTTATAATGGCGGCGGAGACTCCGCCGATACCTGTCTGAAGGTCTCTCAGCTGGGCCAAGCCACGGGTTATCCCTTGCAAGCCATACACATACCCAAAACAATCGATAATGACCTGCCCCTGACGGATAACTGCCCAGGCTTTGGCTCTGTGGCCAAGTATATCGCCATCTCCACGCGTGAAGCGGCGATGGATGTAGCCTCGATGTGTGAAACCTCCACCAAGGTCTTCATCCTAGAGGTTATGGGGCGCCATGCTGGCTGGATTGCTGCAGCCGGCGGTTTAGCCGCGACACAGAAAGGCGATGCCCCGCACATTATTTTATTTCCAGAAATCGCCTTTGACCGAGACAAATTCATGGCGAAGGTAAAGCGCACTGTCAAGCGCCATGGCTACTGTGTCATCGTCGCGTCAGAGGGAGCCCAATATCAGGACGGCACCTTTTTAGCAGAGTCTGGACTCAAGGATGCTTTTGGCCACAGCCAGTTGGGCGGGCTAGCCCCGCAGTTGGCGCAGATGATCAAATCAGAATTCGGTTATAAATATCACTGGGCGGTGGCTGATTACCTACAACGCTCGGCGCGCCATATCGCCTCACAGACGGATGTCGACCAAGCTTATGCGCTGGGTGAGGCTGCTGTTAAGTTTGCCCTGCGTGGCGACAATGCCATCATGCCCTGCATCGTTCGAGGCAAGGGGAGGCGCTATAGCTGGTCCATCGGGGAGGCCCCTCTTGAGGCTGTGGCCAATCGTGAGAAAAAAATGCCGCGCAACTACATCAGTCGTGACGGTTTTGGTATTACCGATGCAGCAAAAGACTATCTGACACCTCTTATTGCGGGAGAGGCCTACCCGGAATATCGCAACGGTTTGCCAAACTATGTCCGGTTGAAAAACATATCTGTACCTCGAAAACTAAAAATCCGCTTCAAATTGTTGTGAAAAACTCTGGGTAACGGTTAATTCTTCCAACGCGAACAAGATTTTGCCCGCTGTTATCTGTACACTTCGCGCCTTCTGAATTTTGTAACCCACCCAATGAATTTGAGGTAGAACCATGTACAGCAACAGTGAGTTTAATCGATGGCGCCGCCACCCTTGGCATGGGCTGCACGTGCGCGCGGATGACGCGCCCGAAGATATTGTGCAGGTTTACATCGAAATGACACCTTCTGACGTGGTCAAGTATGAGCTGGACAAAGCATCAGGCTTTCTGATGGTAGACCGACCTCAGCGCACAACATCAAGCCCACCAGCTCTCTATGGTTTTGTTCCGCGAACCTACTGCGCAGAAGAAGTGGCCAAGCGCTGCCCCGGAGTGGAGGTCGCCGACGGTGACCCACTGGATATCTGTGTATTTTCCGAGCGTCACATCACCCGCGCAGATATTTTGTTAAAAGCCCGAGTCGTGGGCGGCATCCAGATGATTGATGGCGGTGAAGCCGACGATAAGATCGTGGCAGTGCTGGAAGGAGACAATATCTGGGGGGATGTGCACGACATTGCTGACCTGCCCGCGATTAAAACCGAGCGCCTGCAGCATTACTTTTCCACCTACAAAATGATCCCAGGCAAAGAGAATAACGTTAAGGTGGATCTTGTTTATGGTCGTGAGGAAGCGCTCCGGGTCATTGCCGCTGCCGAATTAGATTACAAGAATCACTTCGGACATCTACACACGCAAGCCAAGGCGGGCGAGTAACTCTCAGGACACAATTCCCCTCTCGATATCACAACATAAAGAGGGGGGGATCTTACAACGAGACACTGGGACACCAATCTTCGGGTACAGCGACATACCGCGTCATGATTTGCGACAAATCTGCATCAATCTCCGCTTTTAACAGCATCTCCCCTTCAACCTCCTCAGCATCCAAACAAAAAGCCAGCATTGCGCCGCTAAACTGCGCAGCACACGCGACCGACAGCGGCGCATAACTCAAATGCCAGCGCTCCGGGGCGACACCACCGCGATCTATCCCGTAAGGTCGAAAAAATCCGTGTGACTCGCCTGCGGCTAATCGCGCATCCAGCCAACAGTGCAGCGGATCGAACACACCGCCCGCAGCGACTTCTGACGGGGATAACTGCAACGGATAATCTGGCGGCACGGCCGCAGAGTCGTACACATCCAGATCCGTACCCCAGTGATGTCGGGACGCGCCAGGGATGGCCGAAAAACGCAGGATCGCATGCAGCTGTTCCGCGCGGGACAGTCGTTCGATCGGCATAGGGCGACCCAGATCATCATGTATCGGCCGGGTGCCAGCGGCCTTGCCATTCCAGATGGTGAGTTGCCGGCAGAAAGATCGAAAGCTACTGGCGATCGACAGTTCAAAGCCAGCGTTACGAGCATCTAACTGCAGCGCCGTAAACGCACGAGCTACCTCGCTTTGTAAACGATGGCCGTTGGCGAGCGTGACAAGGTGCGTTTCATCTCGTCCTGTCAACTGCCTCCGATTTAGGGCCTTGGCCATAGATGGCATCTCCGCTGGAGCCGCTTAATTTCGGTATCGATCTTGGCACAATACCGCCTTATATTGAGTATCCTAGCGCGAACGTGATAAAAGCAATATGCATGCCACAGTCAGCCCAACACCTTAGCCAGACGCTCAACAGCAAGCTCCAGGCGATCCATGCTGGTGGTATAGGAGAACCGCACATGCTGACGGGCCAAGTTATGACCAAAATCCACACCGGGCGTCAGAGCCACGCCGTGCTCCTCCAGTAAATTCAGGCAAAATTGCTGGCTATCGTCGGTAAAGCGGCTGGCATCAGCATAAATATAAAAAGCCCCCTGTGGATTACAGGGCACCAAAAAGCCCAGTTCCTGCACCGCTGACAATAGGTAGTCCTTGCGCTGACCAAATATTTCCCGACGCTGCTCCAGTATCTCCCGCGTCCCGGGCTCAAAGCCTGCAAGCGCTGCATGCTGGGCCATGGTAGACATCGAGATAAAGAGATTCTGAGACAGCTTTTCCATCTCAGCCGTGGCCGCCTCTGGTGCCACCAGCCAACCTAGACGCCAACCCGTCATACCAAAATACTTTGAGAAGCTATTAATGACGAAGGCATCGGGATCGACCTCTAACACCGATGGCGCTGATCCGTCATAAACCAGCCCATGATAAATCTCATCTACCAGCAAATAGCCATTACGCGCTCGCACGGCACCCGACAGGGCTGTCAGTTCCTCCCGAGACAAGGCAGTGCCGGTGGGGTTTGCCGGTGAAGCCACCATGGCACCGATAGTATTGTCCTGCCAGTGGGCTTGAACCAATTCGGCATTGAGTTGGTAGTTGCTCTCAGCGCCCACCGGCACCAGCTGGCCACTTCCTTCCACCAGGCGCATGAAGTGTCGATTGCAGGGATAACCGGGATCGGTCATCAGCATGCCGTCACCAGGATTCACCAACAGTGCCGCAATCAATAACAGTGCACCGGAAGCACCTGGCGTAATGAGGATGCGTGAAGGTGCAACGTCCACGCCATAAACGTCAGCATAATGTCGCGATACCGCCTCACGCAGTTGTGGAATGCCGGCAGCCTGAGAATAGTGCGTCGCACCGCGCGCAAGAGCGGCCTGACCCGCGGCTACGATGGGCGACGCGGTAACAAAATCGGGCTCACCGGCCGCCATATGCACAATGTCGGCGCCGCCCGCTGCCAACTCCGTTGCTCGCGCCAGCACTTCCACCACCCTAAATGGCTCAATTTCAGCCATGCGTCGGGAAAATCCCCCTGGCCTATAAATGGATTTTGTCGAATCCGACATCGATAACCCCTGCTGTTGCAAGCGGACTATACTAGCAACTGGTGATTGGGTGCGATAGCAAGCGCGAAAAAGCGTAAGGAAACAGTGGCAGGACCTGCGGTTATCTGGTAGCTTCTCCGCCCTCGGATTTGGGACCCTCTTGGCAGCCCTTCCCGAAGAATTGTGGACATTGTCGAGTTACCTTTGCCTCATGGAAAAATAGCCATGCCTAGAGCAGCCAAAACAACCAAAACGACCAAAACGACCAAAACGACCAAAACGGCTAAGGTCGCTACTGCGACTAAAGCCGTCAAAAAAGTCAAAGCGCCCAAAAATGCAGGCGGTATTGAGTTCAATAACTTCGAGCCCTACAAACCGAAACGGGGCGAAAAGTATATGAATGAGCAACAGCGCGCGCATTTTAAGACGATCTTGCTGAATTGGAAGAGCGATTTAATGCAAGAAGTGGATCGCACTGTTAACCACATGAAAGATGAAGCTGCCAACTTCCCTGATCCAGCCGATCGAGCTACTCAGGAAGAAGAATTCAGCCTAGAATTGCGCACGCGAGACAGAGAGCGCAAGCTAATCAAGAAGATCGACTCCACCATGGAGCTGATTGATATGGACGATTACGGATACTGCGAGGCCTGCGGCGTAGATATCGGTATTAAGCGGCTTGAAGCTAGGCCGACTGCGACGCAATGTATCGATTGCAAGACGCTCGCCGAAATCAAAGAAAAGCAGGAAATGGGCTAAGTCCCGCGGGCGCTAACGATGCCCGACTCCAACGGACAGTACCGGGGGCGTTTTGCGCCCTCACCCACTGGCCCGCTCCATCTAGGGTCTCTGATTGCTGCCTTGGCAAGTTACCTAGACGCTCATCACTGCAACGGCAAGTGGCTAGTCCGCATGGAAGACCTTGACCCTCCCCGCGAGGAAACGGGCGCTGCCGACAGCATCCTCTACAGCCTGCAATGTCACGGCCTGCGGTGGGACGACAATATCCTGTACCAGAGCGCGCGCTCCTCAGCATACGCCGCTGCACTGGAGACTTTGTCTGATCGCGGCGACCTTTTTCCCTGTGACTGCACCCGCGCAACACTGGGCGCAAACGGCGCTTGTCAGGGCAGTTGTCGAACACCGCAGGCAAGCCTATCCGGCCCTGCCGCGATAAGAATAAGGATTCCTTATGCACAGGAAATTCTGTTCGTGGATAGACTGCAGGGCCCAGAACATACGTTGTTGGGTCAATCTTTGCAGGATTTTGTCATAAAACGAAAGGACACACTGTATGCCTATCAGCTAGCAGTGACCGTCGACGATGCCGCACAGGGTATCACCCACATAGTGCGCGGGTCCGACCTGCTTGACTCAACACCACGTCAGGTGTTCCTCCAACAACGTTTAGGTTACTCTACCCCTCGCTATTGCCACCTCCCAGTCATAACGACTGGACAGGGACAAAAATTCAGCAAACAGAACCACGCGCCGGCGCTGGACAATAGCATGGCTCGCAGTAACCTGCTCCGTGCCTTGCGCTTCCTGCGCCAGTGCGAACCTCCTGCCACGCTGGAGAGTGTCGAGCAATTGCTTATGCACGCGATCGAGCACTGGTCACTCGAGCAAGTGCCAGCCGTGCCATCAATTCCTGCCGCCAATATCGGGCTGAGTGTATGAACTTTACGCACAGCAGTCGCTTCAGTAATATCAATTGCCAGCGAGCGTTCCAGAGCTATTTTCATCAATACAACAACTATTGCTAACGGGGGGACTTGGACCATGTACATCAACCGATTCCTTTTGCTCATTGTCGGCGTTGTGTTGATTTTTTTCCCTGCGATAGAGAGCTGGGTGGTCAGCTCAGAAGTTGCCTGGTACCGACCATACCAGTTATGGCTTTTGATCGTAGCTGCAGCCTACTGGAACCAGCGCAAGAGATATCCAGATGACCTTTAGCCTGACTCAAATACTGCTGGTTATTGTTGCTTATCTTACCGGCTTGTTTGCAGTGGCTCATTTGGCCGACCGCGGTATCATCCCGAAACGTATTACTCACCACCCTGCCGTCTATGTCCTTTCTCTGGGGGTATTCGCTGGAGCAATGGCTAGCAATGGCGTGGTTGCCATGGCCCACCAGTACGGCTACAACTTTTTACTGTACTACCTTGGCGTAGTCTTAATGTTTGTATTACCCCTTGTCCTGTTGATGCCTCTGTTGCGACTGTGCAGAGTTTATCAACTCTCCTCTCTGGCAGACGTTCTGACTTTCCGTTTTCGCAGCCCTTGGGTCGGGTCTGCGGTGACCGTTGCTATGTGCATCACGCTGCTTCCGCTGCTGGCGCTCCAAATTCAGGCGGTCGCTGAGAGTATCCATATTCTTGCTGGCGACAGTGCAAGCGAGTCGTTCGGTGGGAACCGAAATAACCTGCTGGCATTTCTTTTTTGCGTCATCATCACTGTGTTTTCCATCCTATTCGGTACGCGCCACGTATCATCTCGGCACCGTAACACCGGTTTAGTGACTGCCATTGCGTTCGAATCGTTGGTTAAGTTAAGTGCTATGCTAATGCTCTTCTTCGCAGCGGTTTATGCCGTATTCGGAGGCATTACGGGGCTAGAACAGTGGTTGCTTGAAAATCCGCAGACGAGCAATCAACTGGCACAGCCTATTCAGGGCGACGATGCCCGCGCCTTGTTGCTGATCTTTTTCGCTGGTGCAGTGTGTATGCCCCACATCTTTCATATGGCTTTTGCCGAAAACAACGACAGCCGAGATTTGCGCAGTGCCACTTGGGGGCTCCCGCTCTATTTGCTATTGCTGAGTCTACCGATTCTTCCGGTGACCTGGGCGGGCATCAAGCTGGGCCACGAGTTACCTATGGACTACACGGGACTTGCTATTGGCATGGCCCTGCAGTCCGGCGCAATCACTACCGCCGCTTTTGTAGCAGGCCTATCCGCCTCGAGTGCCACTATTATCATCACGACACTGGCACTGGCCAATATGTGCCTCAATCATTTGGTATTACCTTTTAGTCCACTGCAAATCAATCGAGGGCAGGATATCTATGTTCAGCTCAAATGGCTTCGCAGGGCTCTGATTGCGATTTTGATTCTGGCCGGATATATCTTTTTTACCACGCTAAATGGCCGGCAGAGCCTCTCGCAACTGGCGTTGGTGGCGTTCACAGGCACACTGCAGTTTCTACCAGGCATCATTGCTACTCCCTATTGGCCCCGAGCGAACCGCACAGGCCTTCTCGTTGGGCTCGCCGGCGGACTAGGCTTTTGGTTCTTCTCAATGCTGTTACCGCTGTTCGGAGGACAAAGCCCGGAACTACTGACCTCGTTCTACACCATGGTGCTAGGTCACAGTAATAACGTGTCGACCGCCACTGCACTGGTTTCACTGGGAATCAATACGGCCTTGTTCATTGCCGTTTCGCTCATAACGAAAAGAAGCTCAGACGAGGAAAAAATTGCGGCGGAGATATACTCTATGGACGACCTCGCGCGCCCCACACGCCGAATATTGTCCGTCTATAGCCCGGCAGAATTTAGCCAGCGCCTAGCATTGTCTCTAGGCGAAAATACTGCAAAATCTGAAGTCGAGCGAGCGCTGAGGGAGCTGCAATTTTCACCCTCTGAGACCAGGCCCTATGCTCTGAGAGGCCTGCGCGCTCGACTAGAAGCAAATCTTTCCGGGCTACTGGGCCCATCCGTCGCCCACCGCATCATTGAAGGCCGCATTCCTTTCCTGCCCGGCGCGCATACCGACACCGAAGATATCCATCTGATAGAGCAAACCCTAGATCAGTCGCAACCTCACTTTACGGGTTTTGCGGCGGACCTAGATAATCTGCGCAGACACCACAGAGAAACGCTGGACAAACTGCCCATAGGCGCTTGCTCGATTAGTCCAGACGGCGAACTACTTATGTGGAATCAAAGTATGGAGCGAATCACCGGGATCGCGCCAACGGATATTCTGGGATCTTTATTAGGCGCGATACCCCATCCATGGGGCTCCATTCTTGAGGGGTTTCTGCGAGGAAACACTGAAACAATGATCAAAAAAGAAGTCGTGATGGACAATAACCCGTCACGCTGGATTGATCTGCATAAAACACTGATTAAAGACAACCACTATAGCAATACAGTCATCATGGTGGAGGACATTACCGACCTCGAATTACTCGAAGAAGAGTTACTACAGAATGAGCGCTTGGCATCCATTGGTCGCCTCGCTGCCGGTGTTGCTCATGAAATCGGCAACCCCGTTACCGGCATCGCATGTCTGGCACAAAATCTCGAGTACGAATCAGATCCAAAGGAAATCCGTCACATGGCGCAGGATATCCTCAAGCAAACCAGTCGCGTCACACGGATAGTAGAATCACTGATGAACTTTTCGCACACAGGTTCATATTTGGAAAAGACGACATTGGCGCCAGCCAACCTAGCAGACTGTGTGGACGAGGCCGTTCATCTGTTGGCGCTAGACAGAGAAGCCAAACCGGTACAGTTTGACAATCAGTGCGACCGGGAATTATTGGTCCTGGCAGATAGTCAGCGCCTGTTGCAGGTATTTATCAATCTGCTGGGAAACGCCAGGGACGCTTGTGACAGCGACGGGGAGGTCCATATACGGGCCAGCACAACGGGTGAACAGGTGCAAATTGATGTGGAAGACAACGGCAGCGGTATTCCACCAGGGCTACAAGCTCAGGTATTCGAGCCTTTCTTTACCACCAAAGACCCAGGTGTCGGCACCGGACTGGGTCTAGCACTGGTATTTAGTATCATGGATGACATGAATGGTAAGGTTTATATCACGAGCCCGGTGAGCCTTGGCGTTAAGTGCGGTACCCGGGTTACCTTACATTTATCCTCCGCCCGTTACGGGCCGGACTTGTCAATGTAACCTTAGGTAAGACGCATCTGCTCTCGTAGGCTGGAATATTCCACTGGAGAGTAGTATGTTGGGTAGTAATGACTCACAGGTAACATCGCATGCAAAAGATCCTCATTGTCGAAGATGAGCCCGTTATCAGGACTGCTTTGCGCCGTCTGCTCGAGCGGCACGACTTTCAGGTGAGCGAGGCCGGCTCAGTGCAGGAAGCGGAAAAAGATCACACTTTTAACGATTTTGACCTCGTCATCAGTGACTTGCGCCTCCCGGGCGCACCCGGTACCGACTTAATTAAAAAAGCGGGGGATGTACCGGTATTAATTATGACCAGCTATGCCAGCCTGCGATCAGCCGTAGACTCCATGCGTATGGGCGCAGTGGACTATATCGCTAAGCCGTTCGATCACGGCGATATGGTGATTGCTGTTCAGCGCATTATTGCCGATCACCCCAGCGGTCGCTTTGCGGAAGAGTCTGCGACTATCGACGGGAGTTCCCCTGCGATGGACGGCATCATCGGCAATTGTCCTTCGATGCGATTGCTCTTTGAGCATATCAAAAAAATGGCGCCAACTGACTCTACGGTGTTGGTGCTAGGTGAGACCGGGACGGGTAAGGAGTTGGTGGCGCGCAGCGTACACGAGAGTAGCCTGCGCGCGGATAAGATCATGATTTCGGTTAACTGCGCTGCCATTCCAGATACTCTTATCGAATCTGAGCTATTTGGCTACGAAAAAGGCGCGTTCACCGGTGCGAATGCAAGCCGCATGGGGCTGATTGAAGCCGCGGATGGGGGCACGTTATTTCTTGATGAGATTGGGGAGCTGCCTATGGAGGCGCAAGCGCGCCTACTGCGCTTTATTCAAGAAGGAGAAATTCGTCGAATAGGGTCGGTGCATTCACGTAAGGTCAATGTCCGCCTGATCTGCGCGACCCATCGCAACCTGCAAATTCTGGCGGCGGAGGGGCTGTTCCGAAAAGATCTATTCTATCGGATAAATGTCCTTTGTTTGGCGCTCCCACCCCTGAGAGAACGGGGCAAAGATATCCTGTATCTGGCGGAGCGTATGCTGGAAACTCAGACAGGACGTGCTGGGAAAGGCATTATGCGGTTGTCTCCGCGGGCCATTCAAGCTATTACAACTTACCAGTGGCCGGGAAATGTCAGAGAACTGGAGCACGCCATCGAACGTGCAGTCGTGCTCTCAAACAGTGAAGAAATCGACAATGAAGGACTCGGCATTGATCTCGAACTGGTCAACATCAACCGCATTCGTGGCCAGCAGAGCCTCAATACTGGGAATAACCCCAGTACCGTCAGGACAAATCACGATCCCGGAGAAGATCTGTCGTTGGAAGATTATTTTCAGCGCTTCGTATTGGAGCATCAGGACTCCATGAGCGAAACCGAGCTAGCGCAAAAGTTAGGTGTCAGCCGCAAATGCCTATGGGAGCGCCGCCAGCGATTTGGTATGCCTAGAAATAAGGGTAATGTGAATAATCGAGCCAAAATCACCGCTGTCGAGGAAAAATAACCGTTACCTGCGCCCGATCGCACACCTCAATTAGGAGTATTTTGGTAACAAAAAGATCCTTCATACCAGTATTTGAACAACTCTAAAAACCACAATCCTCTGATTAATATAGATAAAATTTAGTTGGCATGGAATATGCAGTGTCATGTGCAGCAGACGAATAAAAATAATAGCTGCAGCAATAAAAATAATAAAGCTTGATATGGATCTGGATGGGGGAAGATATCTTCCCTTCATTTTTTTTGCTTATTACGCTAAGACTCAAGGCAATTGCCTGAAGGTTGACGGGGGGTATAGGTATTCAAACTCCCAGACGTCGTAAAGCAGTTAAAACTGACTATGCTTTGACCACCAAGATAAAAATAACAACACATACAAATAAGAATAATTTCTAAAGAGAGATCTGGATGGGGAAACATTGTTTCCCCTTTATTTTGACCTCATTTTGCTCGCCCAGCTGGCGGCACCGTGAATACTTCTGTGGTAATATAAAATGTCGTTAAACACCTTCAATAGGCTCTTATTCGTTTGGACATAATCCCTAGAGATCAACACTGTATATCCCGCAAAAATATCAGCGACGGCGCACTCAAGGTGATGTCGCGATTACGCAGTGGTGGATTTCAGGCCTATCTAGTCGGGGGCGCAGTTCGCGACCTGTTACTCGGCGGGCGGCCCAAGGACTTTGATATTGCAACGGATGCAACACCGGAAGCTGTCACGGGGCTGTTTCGCAACTCCCGCATCATTGGTCGTCGCTTTCGCATTGTGCACGTGCGTTTTGGTCGCGAGATCATCGAAGTAACCACCTTCCGCGGCCATCACGACAATAGACCAAAAGACAGCGAACAGAACGAAGCGGGAGGCAACCACTCACGGCAATCTGCCAGTGGCCTTTTGCTTCGAGATAACGTTTACGGCACGCTGGAAGAAGATGCTGCGCGACGTGACCTCAGCGTGAACGCTCTGTACTACGACTCCGGAAAATTCGAAGTGTTCGATCACCTGCGCGGCCTCAAGGATCTTGAGCAACGTACTATTTGTATTATCGGAATTCCAGAGCAGCGCTACACCGAAGATCCTGTGCGTATGTTGCGTGTTGTTCGTTTTGCAGCCAAGCTTGATTTCAGCATTGATCAGCAGACGGCTGAAGCTATTCCTCACTGCGCCCACCTGCTCGCAGAAATCCCCGCTGCGCGATTGTTTGATGAATTCCTGAAACTTTTCCTCGCGGGAAGCGCCGCAAGAACACTAGACAAGCTTCTGGAGTACAACTTACTGCGATACCTATTTCCGAGCACCAGCAAGCGTATTCAGCAAGATGACAAAGCGTTGGCATTGGTCCAGGCGGCCATGGGGAATACGGACGAACGTATCGCCGAGGGCAAGCATGTGACACCAGCATTTATTTTAGCAGCGCTGTTGTGGCCAATTGTCAGCGAGCAATTTGAAGTCCTTGAGAACGGCGGTGACGCACCAATGGTGGCAATGCACAGTGCCGCACATAGCGCAATCGCCGAAGCCGTTAAACACATCTCTATTCCTCGCCGCTTCAGTCAGCCAATGCGAGAAATTTGGGAGTTTCAACTGCGCCTGCAACGACGGGCAGGTCGGAAAGCTGTAGAACTGATCGAGCACCGTCGCTTCAGGGCTGCTTATGACTTTCTACTACTGCGAGAGCAAGCCGGAGAAGATACCGGCGGACTCGGCATTTGGTGGACAGAGATTCAGGAGTTGTCGCAAGAGCAGCGTTTTGAAAAAGCGGCATCAGTGGAAGACAACCACAAGCGACCCAAAAGAATTCGGAAGCGTCGCCCCAACCCCGCACCGTGACATCCGTCTACATTAGCCTGGGTAGCAATTTATGCGGCCCTGAGAGTCAATTAAGTAAAGCAGTAGCCGCACTGGAACAACTGCAGCAAACACGTATTGAGAGGATATCAAGCATTTATCGCAGTGCAGCGGTCGGACCGGGTGCGCAACCAGATTACCTAAATATTGTACTGCTGCTTGCGACGAATCTCTCCCCGATAGCATTACTGGATGCCACTCAGCAGATAGAGTTGGATCAAGGCCGTGTGCGAAACATTCGGTGGGGAGCTCGCACCCTCGATATCGACCTGCTGTTATACGGCGATCTGCTGATAGATTCACTACGATTAACCGTCCCGCACCCGCGCATGAAACAGCGCAATTTCGTGCTGTATCCTTTGCGCGAAATCAGCGACACTAATTTAGTATTGCCGGACGGAAGTGATCTGGATACCTTATTGCTGCAGTGCTCAGAGCTCGACCTGATCAGAACTGAACACCCGCCACTGATTAATGAATACTCGCCAAGCGGGTAGCACAAAAGAGGCTATGCCTAATGCCGAACACACAGGCTATTAATGTAGATCTGAAAGGGCGTAAGCCACCTGCCTTCATCGCAGTGGAAGGCTCCATAGGCGTAGGCAAAACAACCCTCGCCAAGAAGCTGGCCGCCAGCTTCAACTATACTGTGCTGCTTGAAGAAGCTGAAGAGAATCCATTCCTAGAGAAATTTTATCAGCGTCGCACGCAGGGGGCTTTAGCGACCCAATTATTTTTCCTATTTCAACGAGCACAAAAGATTCAGGATATGCGTCAGACTGACATTTTTGAGCCCGCGCGCGTGACCGACTTTCTCATAGAGAAAGACCCCCTCTTTGCGAAGATCAACCTCGATAGAGACGAATATAAGCTCTACGACAAAGTCTATAAACAACTTACCATAGATGCCCCTAAGCCTGATCTTGTTCTTTACCTGCAGGCATCCACCGACGTACTACTATCACGCATCGAAAACCGCGGTTTAGCCATGGAGAGGAACATCGATAGGAGCTATCTGGAACGGCTAAACGAAGTGTACAGTGAGTTCTTTCTATATTACGATGACGCCCCTCTACTTATCGTTAACGCCAGCGAAATTGATCTGGCCAACAGCGCGGCAGATTACAAAGACTTGGTGAATTATTTGCTCGATATTCGCAGTGGGCGCCACTATTTCAACCCCACCTTTTTTAGATAGTGTTGCTACCTTACAGAACCTGAAGTAATGACAAAGAACCAGACAGGACGCTAGCCATGGGTAAAATTACGATTAGCACCCTGGATAAAATGAAAGCCAGCGGTGAAAAATTTGTCTGCATCACTGCCTATGACGCCACCTTCTCCCGCATTATCAGTGACGTAGGGGCAGAAGCCATTCTGGTAGGCGATTCTTTGGGCATGGTATTGCAGGGGCACGACAGCACCATACCGGTGACCATCTCCGATATGGCTTACCATACGCAGTGCGTATGCAGAGCAGAACCAAAATCATTGGTTATCGCGGATCTCCCTTTCATGAGTTATACCACTACACAGCAGGCTATGGAGAGCGCCACTCAACTCATGCAAGCGGGTGCGCATATGGTAAAAATGGAAGGTGGCACTTGGCTAAGCGACACCATCAGCAGATTGGTAGAGCGTGGAATTCCGGTGTGTGCTCACCTGGGCCTCACTCCACAATCTGTCAATGCGTTTGGTGGCTTCAAAGTTCAGGGGCGGACGCCCAAAGAGGCTAAGTCTATTTTGGCAGATGCCGTGGAAATTCAGGACGCCGGCGCGAGTTTGGTTGTACTGGAGTGCATCCCCTCGCATCTGGCGGCTGATATCAGTCGGAAACTAGACATTCCCGTCATTGGTATCGGTGCCGGGCGCGATACGGATGGGCAGGTTCTCGTTATGCATGACTTGCTCGGACTTTCACAACATACGGCACGATTCGTACAAAACTTCATGGAAGACCAAGCCAGTATTGCGGGCGGTCTTCGCGCCTTTGTCGACGCGGTCAAGTCGGGCCACTACCCGCGAGAAGAGCACACTTACAGCTGATCACCGGCTTACGTCGCTGCATTATTAGACATGTAGTGGGCGCTCACTTACAAGTGGGGTATAAAAACACAGTTACAGGCCTTTTAGTGCTTCTTTTCGTAACAAATAATGTGAATTATCCCTAAAAACACATTGCCGGGTGAGATAGGTTGAGGCATACTTTCTGATAATCGAAGAGTAAACTCCAATTCAGGGCAAGGGTTAGAACCAGTGTTGTTTACTGGTTTAGCGTTATCATTCCGGACCTCAGGGATAAAGTAGATATGCGAACTTATAGCAGCAATGCTCAGTTGCAATCCGCTCTTCGCGGTTTTCGCCACAGTGGTCAGAGTATTGGTTTTGTGCCGACCATGGGAAATTTACATGAGGGTCATTTAGACCTCGTTCGAAAAGCTCGTCAGTTGTGTGACATCGTTGTTGTGAGCATTTTCGTTAACCCCTTGCAGTTTGGCCCTACTGACGACCTTGATGCCTACCCTCGCACACTAGCCACGGACAAAGAAAAACTATTTAGCGAAGGCGTTCAGGTGCTGTATACGCCTGGTGTAGAAGATATTTATCCTAAAGGGATGCAGGCTCAGACCCTCGTGCATGTTCCTGAGTTGGGTGACATGCTCTGTGGTAGCAGTAGACCAGGACATTTTGACGGCGTTACCACCGTCGTCAGCAAATTATTTAATATCGTACAGCCTGACATAGCGGTTTTCGGGGAAAAGGACTTCCAGCAATTGTCTATTGTCCGAAAAATGGTTAAAGATCTGTGCGTACCGATCAGCATCTTCGGCGTCGCTACCACCCGTGACGAAGATGGGTTGGCCAAAAGTTCTCGTAACGGCTACCTCTCCTTTGAGCAGAGGCGTATCGCGCCCACATTAAATCAAACGCTTAATAGTTGCCGCGAAGCAATCGCGTGCGGGTTTGACAATTTTTTTGAATTGGAATCACATGCGCGTATGAAGCTACTGCAGGCGGGGTTTGATCCAGACTACTTTGCAGTTTGCGATGCCCGCACTTTGCTTGCCGTTACACAAGACACTGAGGAAATCGCTATCTTAGCAGCCGCATGTCTGGGATCTACACGTCTCATCGACAACGTGAGGCTGTCGCTCAACCCCGTCTCCGATTGGGGCATGCTGGCTAGCGGCCACTAAACCCAAACCATTTTTATACTATTGTCATCGATCGGCTTTTACAACACAGCCGGATTAGTATTATTTTGTACTGCGCAAATGTAATAGGAAAAATCATATGCCTGTCTCTCTCACCCGCCCAGTGCCTGCGAATTTCAATGATGCCCACATAGATGCTCAACGCTATCGGGATATGTACCAACAGTCATTGGATAATCCTGACAGTTTCTGGGCAGAGATGGCTAATGCGTTTTTGTCCTGGGATCGAACATGGGACACCGTTGCCCGCTATGATTTCACCAAGGGTGATGCCCAATGGTTCGCTGGAGGCAAGCTCAATGTATCCTACAATTGCATTGACCGGCACCTCCCTGAGCGCGCTGACCAAACGGCACTGATCTGGGAAGGGGATGATCCGGCGGACTGCAAACACATTACCTATGCGCAATTGAAAGATCACGTCTGCAGACTGGCCAACACCCTAAAAGCTCGCGGTGTGCGAAAGGGCGACCGCGTGTGCATTTACATGCCGATGATTCCTGAAGCCGCTTTTGCAATGTTAGCCTGCACCCGCATTGGTGCTGTGCACTCAGTGGTATTTGGTGGATTTTCTCCAGAAGCCCTCAAAGATCGAATACTGGACTCAGACTGCCGAACGTTGATTACCGCGGACGAAGGCGTCCGCGGAGGTAAGAAGGTCTCACTCAAAGCCAATGCAGACAAAGCACTGGCGGACTGTCCCAATGTTCATACCTGTCTGGTTATAAAACACACCGATGCGGATATTGCATGGCAAGAGGACCGAGACATTTGGTACCACAACACAGTTGACGTTGCAGACAGCGATTGCGCACCTGAATCCATGGATGCCGAGGACCCTCTCTTCATACTCTACACATCAGGCTCCACGGGCAAGCCCAAGGGGGTGCTGCATACCACTGGCGGATACCTGCTGCAGTCCGCCATGACATTCAAGTATGTGTTTGACTATCGCGACGGTGAGGTTTTTTGGTGTACGGCTGATGTTGGGTGGATCACGGGCCACACTTATATTATCTATGGCCCACTTGCCAACGGCGCAATTTCTCTCATGTTTGAGGGTGTGCCTACGTATCCTGATGCAGGCCGTTGCTGGGAAGTGATCGATAAACATCAGGTAAGCATATTTTACACGGCACCCACGGCAATTCGCGCCCTTCACGCAATGGGCGATGAGCCCGTCACTCGCAGCTCACGCAAGAGCTTAAGGCTATTGGGTACCGTGGGGGAACCCATCAATCCGGAAGCATGGGAATGGTATTACAAAGTGATTGGCGACTCTCGCTGCCCCATCGTGGACACTTGGTGGCAGACGGAAACAGGTGCACATATGATTACGCCATTACCCGGAGCCATGGACCTGAAGCCCGGTTTCGCCAGCCTACCCTTCTTCGGCGTCGACCTAGCATTGTTAACTGAACAAGGCGTCGAAATTGAGGGTCCTGGCGCAGGCTACCTTGTGATCAAGTCATCCTGGCCGAGCCAGATTCGCAGTGTATATGGCGACCACCAACGCATGATTGACACTTATTTTAAGCCCTACCCCGGCTACTACTTCACCGGAGACGGTGCCAGTCGTGATGAGGATGGCTATTATAGAATCACCGGCCGCGTGGATGATGTACTCAATGTCTCCGGTCACCGCTTGGGTACTGCCGAAATCGAAAGCGCCCTCGTCCTGCACGCATTAATTTCTGAAGCTGCCGTGGTGGGCTATCCTCACGACATCAAAGGCCAGGGCATATACGCCTACGTCACACCCATGCAGGGTATCGAGCCGTCCGAAAAATTACGGGCAGAGTTGGTGGCCTCATGCGCGGCAGAAATCGGATCCATCGCCAAACCCGACATCATTCAGTGGGCACCCGGGCTACCCAAAACCCGCTCAGGAAAAATTATGCGCAGAATCCTGCGTAAAATTGCTGAAAACGAGCTGGATAACCTCGGCGATATCAGCACCCTAGCCGATCCGTCTGTGGTGGAAAATCTGGTGAAAAATCGACCGTCCTGAGCCGCCACTGCATGCTATGCCATCCTCATTGGGCCTGAGAATGAAGGGAAATTTTGATAAAAAAAGGGGTGTGCCTAACAGCACACCCCTTTATCAGGCCAAAAAGGCTTAGATGACGATTTACTCAGGCGCTTCCTGAGCCGGCACTGCCTCAACAGCAGAAGCCTCGTCTTCCAGTAGTTCCTTGATAGAAAGCTTGATCCGGCCACGCTGATCTACATCCAGTACTTTGACACGAACCACCTCACCTTCCTTAAGATGATCAGACACATTCTCCACACGCTCATTCGCAATCTGCGAAATGTGTACTAGCCCATCCTTACCAGGCAGGATATTAATAAAGGCACCGAAGTCTACGATACGAGCAACCGTTCCTTCATACACGGCTCCAATTTCCGCTTCTGCTGTAATCTCTTCCACCAAAGCCACTGCGGCATCTCTCGAAGCCTGGTCCTGACCAAAGATACGCACAGTACCATCGTCATCAATATCGACAGTCGCACCAGACTGTTCAGTGATTGAACGGATCATAGCACCGCCTTTCCCGATGATATCCCGGATTTTATCGGAATCAACTTTGAGTGTGGTCATGCTCGGTGCATTTTCAGATGTTACAGTCCGCGCTGTAGCCAGCACTTCATTCATCTGTCCCAGGATGTGCAAGCGGGCAACCTGTGCCTGCTCCAATGCGACTTCCATGATCTGCTCGTTGATGCCTTCAATCTTGATATCCATCTGCAGAGCTGTCACACCCTCTGCAGTTCCTGCCACTTTGAAGTCCATGTCACCGAGGTGATCTTCATCGCCCAAGATGTCGGTAAGTACCGCAAACTGGTTGCCTTCTTTTACCAAGCCCATAGCGATGCCGGCAACGGGCGCTTTCAAAGGCACACCTGCAGCCATCAATGCCAAGGAACCTACACAAACCGAGGCCATGGAGCTAGAACCGTTAGATTCCGTGATCTCCGATACAACACGAATCGTGTAGGGGAAATCCTCGTTGCTAGGCAGAACGGCGGTTAGGCCGCGACGCGCCAAACGGCCATGACCCACTTCGCGACGATTCGTAAAACCAACGCGACCTGCTTCACCCACAGAGTATGGAGGGAAATTATAGTGCAACATAAAGGGATCTCGACGCTCACCTTCCAACGCATCGATGATCTGCGAGTCACGCGTAGAACCGAGTGTTACAGCACCGATTGCCTGTGTCTCGCCGCGCGTAAACAGCGCACTACCGTGAACTTTGGAGAGCACGTCAACCTCACACGCTATGGGTCGCACAGTGCGAGTATCACGACCATCAATACGCGGTTCACCGGACAAAATACGCTTGCGAACCAAACTCTTTTCAAGCTTCTTGAAGATGTTCTTCACTTCGTCTGCAGAAGGTCCGCCTTCCACAACAAGAGCAGCGATTGCGGCGGCGCGGATTGCACTGACACGCTCGTAACGATCTGCCTTCTCGGTGATACGGTATGCTTCACCCAGATCAACTTTGACCTGATCTTCAACAGCCGTCATTAATGCTTCATCGACACCTGCAAGTTCCCACCCCCAGCGAGGTTTGCCCGCTTCGGCAACCAATTCATTGATGGCCTGAATCACTGCCTGCATTTCCTGATGTGCAAACAAAACTGCACCCAGCATTTGGTCTTCGCTCAATTCCTGTGCCTGAGACTCAACCATCAATACCGCATCCTTCGTGCCGGCAACAATCATGTCTAGCTTGCTGTCTGCCAACTGCGCATAAGTAGGATTAAGGAAATAACCTTGAGCCTCATTAAAGCCAACCCGCGCTCCGCCGATGGGACCATTGAATGGGCAACCCGAAATTGCCAACGCAGCAGACGTACCAATCATCGCGGGGATATCGGGGTCAATATGCTTATCCGCAGACATAACAGTACAGATAACTTGTACTTCGTTCATGAAGCCCTTTGGAAACAAAGGGCGAATAGGACGGTCAATCAGACGAGACGTCAGTGTTTCTTTTTCACTAGGACGTGCTTCGCGCTTGAAGAAGCCACCGGGTATCCTGCCTACTGCATAAGCTTTTTCTTGATAATGAACTGCCAGCGGAAAGAAATCGCGACCTGGTCGCTCGGTTTTTTCCGCAACCACGGTGCACAACACAGAAGTGTTCTCAACCGTCACCAAGACCGCCCCACTCGCTTGACGAGCAATACGACCGGTCTCCAAAGTGACCGTCTGGCCACCGTACTGGAATGTTTTAGTTACTGGATTCACTTTAATTCTCCAATTCTCAGAATGACACCGAGGCGTTCCCATGAGCGCCCCGGCAAGGGTGTGGCCTATCTACGGAGGCCAAGTCGCTTAATCAGATCACTGTAACGCGGAACACTTTTGCGCTTTAGGTAGTCCAGCAACTTACGACGCTGGTTAACCATCCGAATCAGACCTCGGCGGGAGTGGTGGTCGTGTGAATGCGCTTTGAAGTGCCCCTGCAGCTGCTCAATGTTCGCTGTCAGCAGTGCTACCTGTACCTCTGGGGAGCCTGTATCACCTTCGGCCACCTGATACTCTTTTACAATCTCTGCTTTCTTTTCTACATGTAATGCCATTGCTCTTTCCTTTTGCTTAATCTGCCTTAGGTGGCGCACCACCCGTCATTAATAGAAGAGCCTGTCCGTGCAGATTTACAGACAGGTTCGCGTCACCTCTCAGTGACAATCAGGCGACGTGGCGCTACGCGTCCGTCATCCAACATTTCTCCAACACCCAAAAACTCTCCAGAGTCGAGCGCGACGCGCACAATACCATCTCGTGGCGCATTTGACACCATTACCGGCTGACCCTGGCGCATGTAAAAACCGCTGGATTCACTAAGGAGAACTAGCGGCAGTAAGCCCAAGGCGGAATCCGTGGGTAATAATAATTTGTCCAGCTCGCCGGGCTCACCGGTGCCCTTCAGTCCCTCAAGGGCGCTCAGCGTTATACTCTGATCAATACCAAACGGCCCGGCCCTGGTTCGCCGCAGCGCGCTAACAAAGGCACCGCAGCCGATTAAACGGCCTAGATCTTCCGCTAGCGACCTCACATAGGTACCCTTGCTGCACTCCAGATAAATATCCATCTCAGGCCTTTCACCACCGCGGAAAGCGCGCAGCTGCAACGTCTTAATCACTACAGAGCGTGCTTTACGCTCTACTTCTAGGCCCTTTCGCGCTAACTTATAAAGCGGCTGTCCGCCCTGCTTAATGGCAGAAAACATCGAAGGGATCTGTTCTATCTCGCCCTCAAAAGCTTGTAATGCTGTAACAACCTCACTTTGAGTGACGTCGCTGGCATTGTTGTTTTCCAGCACCCGCCCTTCTGCATCACCCGTATCGGTGACTGTCCCCAACACAAATGTACTCTCGTAGGCCTTATCTGCGTCCAGCAGATACTGAGAAAACTTGGTCGCCTCACCGAAACATAAAGGCAACACGCCAGTAGCCAGCGGGTCGAGGCTGCCAGTGTGGCCAGCCTTGGCAGCCTCATAAAGCCGCTTAACGCTCTGCAATGCATGATTCGAGCTAACCCCTAGAGGTTTATCTAGCAGAAGAATGCCATCCACAGGGCGCCCGCGGCGAACCCTAGCCACCCGCTAGCTCTTCGACTCGTCATCATTGTGCAGGCCTAACTCTCGGTCTGCGTCCGTCGCGCGCTGGATCAAATCTTCCAGACTACGACCGCGACCCACACTGCCGTCAAAATAAAACCGCAGGTTCGGCACCGTGCGCATATTGCTGTCCTTAGACAGCTGACTGCGCAAAAATCCAGATGCCTTGTTTAGCGCCTCGGTAGACTCGCTCGCATCCTCACTAGAATCACTGTCCAGAGACGTGTAGTAGACCTTGGCATGGCCAAGATCACGACTCACGTCGACGCCAGTAATGCTGACCATACCAACGCGAGGATCTCGCACTTCATGCTGAATCAGTAACGCCAACTCTCGCTGCAGATAGTCAGCAACGCGTTGTGTTCTGGCATATTCTTTAGCCATTAATTACACTCATTACAGCACCGCTTACAAAGAGCGAGCTATCTCCTTGACTTCATACACTTCGATCAGATCACCGGCTTTGACATCAGTGTAATTTTTCACGCCGATTCCACATTCTGTGCCATTACGCACCTCATTGGCGTCATCCTTGAAGCGGCGCAATGATTCCAGCTCACCCTGATAAATCACCACACTGTCGCGCAGTACTCGGATCGGCTTGGAACGATGGACGGTTCCCTCGACCACCATGCAACCGGCAATCTGGCCAAACTTAGGCGAACTGAATACATCTCGAACCTCGGCAATACCAACAATATTTTCTCTTAATTCAGGTGCCAACATGCCTGTCAGAGCTGCCTTAACATCGTCAATCACATCATAAATGACATTGTAATAACGCATATCAATGACTTCAGCTTCCACTAACCGTCGCGCGGCATTGTCCGCTCGCACATTGAAACCAAACACAACCGCACTGGAAGTGACCGCCAAATTAATGTCCGTCTCAGTGATGCCACCGACACCGCCAGTGACAATATTCACCTGAACCTCTTCGTTCCCGATCTCGAGGAGCGCCGACTGAATTGCCTCCAGAGAGCCTCTAACATCCGCTTTGACCACAACGTTGAGCGTTTTTCTACCCACTGCGGTCATGCTATCAAACATGTTATCCAGTTTAGCGGCCTGCTGGCGCTGTATTTTCATATTGCGCGTCTTTTCCTGCCGGAAATCGGCGACTTCACGAGCGTGCTTTTCACTCTCGACAACAGCAAACAAGTCACCCGCCGCAGGAACAGCATCCAGACCTAAAATTTCGACTGGTATGCTGGGGCCAGCCTCATCGATAACCTGACCGTTTTCATCCAACATGGCGCGCACTCGCCCGAACTGCAGACCGGCAAGAACGATATCGCCCTTGCGCAGTGTGCCACTTTGAATCAGCAGAGACGCGACAGGTCCGCGCCCTTTATCCAAGCGGGATTCAATCACAATACCTTGTGCAGGTATGTCGCGAGCAGCGGTCAGTTCCAACAGTTCTGCCTGCAGCAATATCGCATCGAGCAGACCGCCCACGCCTTCACCGGTTTGAGCCGAGACGTGGATAAACTGTGTATCTCCTCCCCACTCTTCAGGAATAACATCCTTAGCAGCCAATTCGCTCTTAATACGCTCAGGATCTACGCCCTCTTTATCGATTTTGTTGACCGCCACAATAATGGGCACATTGGCAGCCTTGGCGTGTTTAACGGCCTCTTCAGTCTGAGGCATAACGCCATCATCTGCAGCGACGACCAAAATCACAATATCGGTACTCTTAGCTCCACGTGCTCGCATCGCTGTAAACGCCGCGTGCCCCGGCGTATCGAGGAACGATATCATCCCGCGATCGGTTTCTACGTGATAGGCACCGATATGCTGGGTAATACCCCCAGCCTCACCCGACGCCACCTGGCTTTTACGGATGTAGTCGAGCAATGATGTTTTACCGTGATCCACATGCCCCATTACCGTAACCACTGGCGCGCGAGACTCTTCAGTACCCTCGCGCTGCGCCAAGGCTTCTTCCAGCTTTTCCTCCAACGCATCGGCGCTGACCAGTTTGAAGCTGTGTCCAAACTCTTCGACCAATAATGTTGCAGTATCCTGATCAATCATCTGATTGATATTTGCCATCACACCCAGTTTCATCAATTCCTTAATGACGGCTCCGGTCTTAACTGACATCTGCTGAGCAAGATCGGCAACGGAATTCATATCCATAATTTCGACTTGCTGCATTTTTCTTTCCGTTGGCATTTCAAACCCGTGTTTGGAATGTTCTTCGTGCGAGGTTCTGATTTTCTTACGACCACCGCGGCGGCGGCCTGCACCCTGCTCAGAATCCAAATCTGCCAGCGACAAATTGTGATTACGCTGCTTGCCCCGACCAGAAGGTGAGTTACGAGCCAATTTATTACGTGGCTTACGGCTATCATTATCCCCGCCGGGTGCGGCCGATGGCACCTCATGAAGACGCTTCGGTCTCTTGCCAGCCTCTTTGGCTTTCTCCTCGCTGGCAACCAGCGTCTCAGCTTTTATTTGATCTTCAGCTGCCTTGCGTGCATCAGCTGCATCTCGACGGGACGCGGCTTCATCGGCTTCCTGAAGCTTGCGGCGAGCCGCTGCTCGCTGCCGGAGCACCTCTGGGTCCAAATTAGCAGGATCTTCCGCGCTGGACTCTAACTCTGTCACCGCCGCTGCGAGTTGCTCACGCTCAGCTGCGGCGGCTTCCTTAGCCTCTAATTCCGCTGCAGCCTGCACAGAGACATCTTCTACTTCTACTATTGCCTCCTGCTCGAGTTCAGCCAAATCACCATCAACGGGCACCTCTAAATCGACTAATTCTTCAGAATCGCGTTTTACATACGTACGTTTCTTTCGCACTTCCACATTGACAGTTTTTCGACCCTGCGATGCGGAGGTACGTAACGTACTAATAGTTTTTCGCTTTAATGTAATGCGCCTGGGGGCGTCCGCTGGCTCTCCATGACTTTGCTTCAGGTAAGTCAGCAGTGTCTGCTTATCCTCATCGGACACAGCTTGTTCTGCATCCGTGTGAGGCAATCCGGCTTCTCTCATCTGTGTCAACAGGCGTTCTGAGGAGGCGCCTACCACTTCAGCGAGCTGCTTTACTGTCACCTGACCCATTCAATACTCTCCTTGGTATCCTGTCGTAGTGCAATTAATCGTGCAATCTCAGGTTACTCTTCTGCCTCTGCAAACCAGGGTGCCCGTGCCGTCATAATCAATTCACCGGCACGCTGTTCGGTCATTTCCGGGATATCCATGAGATCATCCACAGCCTGCTCTGCCAGATCTTCCATCGTTACAACCGCACGACCGGCCAGAATATAGGCCAAATGGCGATCCATACCTTCCATAGTTAATAGATCATCGGCAGGCTCATGAGAGCCTACCTCCTCCTCAGACGCAATGGCCTGCGTCAGCAATGCACCCTTAGCTCGCGCACGTAATTCCTCTGCAATATCTTCATCGAATCCCTCAATGGCAGTCAATTCTGCCAGCGGCACATAGGCCACCTCTTCCAGCGTGGCAAAACCTTCTTCGACCAGAATTCCCGCCACATCCTCATCAATATCAAGTGCATCAACGAATACCTGAATCACTTCAGTCGACTCTGCTTCCTGCTTCTCAGCCGCATCCTCAAGACTCATGACGTTAATGGTCCATTCGGTTAGCTGAGCCGCCAGACGCACATTTTGGCCAGAGCGGCCGATCGCCTGAGCCAGATTGTCTTTCGATACAGCAACGTCCATGGTCCGATTGTCCTCGTCCACCACAATGGACTCAACTTCCGCAGGCGCCATGGCATTAATCACCAATTGTGCGGGGTTGTCATCCCACAGCACGATATCGACCCGCTCGTTGTCGAGCTCGTTGGAGACCGCTTGTACGCGCGATCCGCGCATGCCCACACACGCACCCACTGGATCGATACGCTGATCGTTGGTTTTTACGGCGATTTTCGCACGAGAACCCGGATCACGCGCTGCGGCACGAATTTGAATGACTTCCTCCGCAATCTCTGGCACCTCGATTTTGAACAACTCTATTAGCATTTCTGTACACGAACGGCTCACAATTAACTGCGGCCCTCGAGGTTCTGTACTGATTTCCTTGAGAATAGCGCGAACCCGATCGTTTACCCGGAATGTCTCGCGACCCACCAATTGATCACGAGGTAGCAGACCTTCGGCGTTGCTACCCATATCAATAATCACATTGTCGCGCGTCACCTTTTTTACAGTGCCGGCAATAAGCTCGCCGACGCGACTCAAATACTGGTCAACAACCTGTGCTCGCTCAGCGTCGCGAACTCGCTGAATAATAACTTGCTTCGCGGTCTGTGCGGCAATGCGGCCAAAGGCGATGCTCTCAACCTCTTCCTCATAAATATCACCGGGCTTGAGATTTGGGTCCTGCTCTATCGCCTCCTCGGTCGTGAACTGAGTACCCAGCAAGGCCATTTCATCGTCTGGCACCACTAGCCAGCGACGCGTGGAAACATAATCGCCTGTAGTGCGATCAATCGTGACTAAAATGTCCGCATCTTCGTCGTAACGCTTTTGAGTCGCTGTTGCCAAAGCCAGCTCTATCGCTTCAAAGATTATGTCCTCAGACACACCCTTTTCGTTAGAGACAGCCTCAGCTACCAACAGAATTTCTTTCGTCATCTCAAGCCTCGCCAATTCAGTTGCCGCGTTTAAATGCGGGGTTGTACCCGCGCTTTTTCGATCGCGCCGTAAGGCAACAATAGCTCGTGATCATCGATCTGAATCACCACTTCATCGCCCTCAATACCTTTCAAAACACCCTTGAACCTGCGCCGCCCTTCAAAGGCACTGCGTAAACGCAACTCCACCGTCTCACCCACGTAGCCCAAATACTGCTCCAGTTTGAACAACAGGCGGTCCATACCGGGGGAGGAAACTTCTAGCGTATATTCCCCGCTGATCGGGTCTTCAACATCTAGAATGCTACTCACCTGTGCACTGACACCAGCGCAATCATCTACTGAGATGCCTGCAGGGCTATCGATAAAAACACGCACAATACTGTGCCTGCCCTGCGGTGTGTACTCCACACCCCATAACTGGTAACCCAGTGCAGCCACACTGGGTTGCAACATCTGCGCAATCTGCTGATCTTTGCTCGCCACCGCCGGTTCTTTTCTCCATGTACAAAAAAGCCCCTAAAGAGGGGCTTTTCATTTCACACTGTAGTTAGAATCTAACAGTGCTAATTGGTAGCGGGGGCCGGATTTGAACCGACGACCTTCGGGTTATGAGCCCGACGAGCTACCAGGCTGCTCCACCCCGCATCAAAACTTTCTCGATTGTGACAGGCCCCTTGGCACTGACACTAGAAACTCTGCTTGTTAGAGCTCCAATTTCGAGGAGATGCATTATAGGTAGGCCCACTACCCCGGTCAACCTTGAGAAGACCGAAAAACAGACTAATTTTGTAAGCGATGGGGAATTTTAGGTCACAGCACCCTAGAGCCTATTAGCGAGTCACTTAATCGGTTAGCGTCCATCACGACTAATGCGAGGTAGAATCGACCCGAAAGCCTGCCGTGGCGTCAGTATCGTGTGCCCTATGGCCTCTGTTGCCTCCACGGGAGAACCGTGAACTTGCCGCAGATGATGTATTGGGCAGACAGGCACAGGGGATAGAGGGCGAGCTTGATAAAGAATAGGTCTATAAAAAAACTATTAGGATGCGCAATGTCTAAGCCGAATATTTCCATTCCGACACCATATATTATGGTGAACGCAACCATATAGACCAAGCATACAAACCCTACCCAATTTAGCACAGCCTGCAACCGCGCGACCATAACGTGACTCCATAAATGAGAAACACAAGTCTAGCAGACATACCCTCGCGCTAAGATCCCTTTTCTCAAAATCAGCTTTTAAAGCGTCAGAAATTGTCTTGGGGATAAGACCAGTCGCAGACACCAGTGCCCCGTTACCATCAATGGCGCAATACGGCTGCAAATGCGCCGCTGTTACAAATGAACAATGCCGACTCGATGCTCGCAACCACAGGCTCGAGCACCTTCGCCGACTAAATCCGACAAGACAATAGGCTCGACACGAACGCTTTACTCTCTTTATACTCGTCTTATTGTCTTTTCCGATTGATTTTCGGACTTAAGCTGGGAGAGACAGACGTGTATTTGATGTGATGCCAGATTTTCTGCGGGCGCTTCGAGGCTGCTTCGACGCCTTCCATTGCTGAAACCAAAGCGATCGCCGTACCTTACGGCCGATCTATTAACAAAGGGAATGATCAACATGCCTCAGCACCTCAAGCGATTCAGCGCTATTTTTTTCGCGCTGGCATTTTCGGTGCTGGCTTTAGGCTGCAGCGATGAGCCTTCGGTCGCTGCGGCGAACACTCCTGAAAAGGTCGCCAATATGGGGCCAGCGCCCGGCACATCGGCTACTTACACCAACGAAATTCAACCGCTGTTTGACAATCGCTGTATCGCATGTCACGGCTGCATCGGTTCGCCCTGCAATGTGAAGCTTTCTTCTTTTCGGGGCGTCGAGCGCGGGGGTTTTGGGAAAAACCCCTACTCGTTGCATTTTGAGGCCGTTCCGCGAACAGGAATGGACGCTCACGCAACAATTGAGGGGTGGCGCAAGGAAGGTTTTTACCCTGTAGTGTCACGCGGAGACAGCGCGACCGAAAATCTAGCCGGATCTATGATCTCACAGCTCGTAACAGTAGGGCACCAAAACAATCAGCCCGGCTTTTCACGAGAAGCCTTAATGTCATCGTACACCGAACGTTACAAGCATGCCTGCTCTAGCACATCCGACGCTCTTGGATCCCATCTTAAGGCCAATCCCGCCGCGGGTATGCCCTATGGCCTTCCAGCCTTGAATGACGTCCAGTTAAGTCAGATAAAGCAATGGACTTCCGCCGGCTCACCTGGACCGACCGAAGCGGAACTGTCGAAAGCTTCGGCACTGGCCAAGCCGGAAGTGATCGCTCGCTGGGAGACCTTCCTTAATCAGCCCGATGCGCAGCATCAGTTAGTCTCACGGTACATCTTTGATCACGTCTACCTCGCAACGCTCGCGTTCGACGAGAGCCCGGGCGAACTGTTCAAGCTGGTGAGGTCACAAACCCCCGGGAATTCAATCAAAGACGCCGTGGCCGGGAAAGCCACGCCGAAAGTCGTGGTGATTGATTCTCCGAAGCCTTATGACAACCCGATGGTGTATGCAGATGTGGATCAGTTCTATTATCGACTCCAGAAGATGACGTCTAGACCTGTTCAGAAAAATCATTTCGTTTGGCAGCTTGCACAGAATGATATTGCTCATTTGGAATCGACTTTTTTTGACAGGAAATGGGCGAAAGCCGAAGACTTTGATGCGCCCTGGGACGTTGGCAATCCGTTCGTCATGTATCAAGCCATACCATCGAAATCTCGGTATCTGTTCTTAATCGAGAATTCCGCGATTATCGTGGCTGGAATTACGTCAGGGCCGGTTTGCCTGGGCCAGACCGCGACTTACGCGGTTAAAGACCAGTTCTGGGTTTATTTCATGGATCCGGATCATGATGTATCAGTGCTCGATCCGCAATTGGGGCTTGGCGATTGGGAGGCATTGATGGACCGTTCGCCCGCTGCCAATGAAACCTACGACGTCGCTTATGGGAAAGCGGTGCAGCGACTGTTTCCGGACGGCTACACGATTGATGCACTGTGGGATGGCAATAAAACCAACAAGAATGCCTGGCTCACCATTCTTCGCCACGAAAGCAACACTTGGGTCATGCCCGGGCGACAGGGGGGCATTCCCCGCAGTCAGTGGGTGATGGGATTCAGTGGGTTTGAGCGCATCTATTACGACACCGTAGCGCACTTTGAATACTGGGGAAGCGATACCGGAAAACTCGAGACCGTCGGCTTTTTTAATTTCCTACGTCAGGAATTTGAGGATGATTTCCTGTTGTTTCTCCCTAAAAATATGCGTGTTAAAATTCGACAGGGCTGGAGTAAAGGCGTTGGCGACGTAGGGCTTCACCTGACAAGCTTCGCTGCGAAAGACCAACCGTCCCCTATTAAAAATAATGATCCCACCCATCCGCTTGTGGGCGTGGTCAGCGCAATTGAAGCCCACATGGGTCCCACCATTACTGGACCCATTGATCATTTCAATCCCTGGGTCAAAACGCCTTATTCCTTTGAGAAGGGTGTTACTAATTTCGACGAGTGGATCGAGGCCGTGGCAACGATGACCGTTACCACTGACTATCAGTTTCCGCGCTATATACCGAGTATGGTTATCATGAAGGTCAACCAGGGGAAGGAATCTCGGCTCTACACACTAGTAGCGAACCGTGTCTATCAAACCCAATACACGATTGTCTTTCAAAATGGAGTCGAACTTCCTGACCTTTATACCATGAGTGTCTATCCCGACGTGGTGGGTGGCTTCCCCAACCTTTTTATGGAAATTGACATCGAGCAAGCCTCTGATTTTATTCAGGAGCTGCGCAACGTGAAGTCGCAAGCTGATTTCATAGAGTTTCGAGATCGCTACGCGGTACTGCGCAACCAAGCTAATTTCTGGTCGACCTATGATTGGTTTAACGACTGGAATTTCACCTATCGAAAGCAGGATGCCGGTGTGTTCGATCTTTCTTATTACGACCTACTTGATTCCGTGTATTAATAAGCCTCGGCCGCCGTAGGCCGGTTACCTCTCTGACAAGCTAGCCACAGTTCTTGTAGCGTTTCGCCAAACACTCGCGGCTCAATACCTGTGCTTTTGATGTGTCGGCAGGCGTCATTCCGTCATTAATTCTGTCTTTAAGCGTCTTCGCGTACTCATGACCTTGCTCTGCAGCTAGGTTTATCCACATATACGCAAGCATATTATCCTCGGGCACGCCCTCGCCCTTGGCATACATAAGGCCCAGATTGAGTTGGGCTCCCGCAGCCCCTTGCTCTGCCGCTTGGGCATACCACTTTAAGGCGGCAGCATCACTCTGAGAGACGCCGTCACCGAACCTATACATGTTACCTAGATTGTACTGCGCATCGACATTCCCTTGCTTTGCTGCTTTGAGGTACCACTTCGCAGCGGTGGCATCATTCTGCGACACACCATTACCGTTGTCATACATGTTACCCAGATTGGATTGGGCCTGAGCATCTCCTTGCACTGCAGCCTTGGTATACCATTTTGCAGCAGAGGCATCATCCTCAGCCACACCTTCACCGAACCTATACATGTTCCCCAGATTGTACTGCGCATCGATATTCCCTTGCTCTGCCGCCTTGGTGTACCACTGAGCAGCAGTAGCATCATTCTCAGGCACGCCGTCACCGTAGTCATACATGAGGCCCAAATTGTTTTGAGCCTGCGCATACCCTTGCTCTGCAGCCTTGGTGTACAACCTGGCAGCAGTCGCATCATCTTCAGGAACACCCATGCCCTCTGCATACGCAATGCCCAAATTGGATTGAGCCCATGCTTCACCCCTTGCAGCAGCGGCTCTGTATTCAGCAATTTTTGCAGGGGACCAATCGTCAGCCTTTGCAACGGTGGCAATTGTATACGTCATGGCAGCTGTGACACACAACACACCAACCCATCCCATTAACGCAATACTTCGCTGTTTAACGGTTCCGCCAACATTTTTCATCTTTAGCTTCCTAACGCTCAGTGCTTGTCATTTGCACCGACTGAATGCAGACCACAAATATACAGGATTCAAGGCTGCTCAACAGAGTCGAAACGATTAAAATAGTGACCTGTCCCGAATTACGCTGCTTGGATCCGCACTGTTTTAATAACGGTAAGCAACTGATTATTATATTTTTATTGTCTTAAGCGTTGGTTGTATAGCGTGCCAAAGGCGGGAATCGAAGCCTCTAACCGTTTAAACACAGCTATGTGAGGCACAGCGGAATCTCTCCGGCTTCTGTCCCTCGTACCCAGCACCTTCTAAAGAGATAGCCTTACGCTCTCATTTTATCGCTCATCGGTTTCCATTCTATTCTGACTGGATGGTCGGTGATTGAGTCAGCACCACTGATTTCCACATAGTACCCATTCCTGTCGTCGGTGCGCTGTGCTAATGAGGCCAGGTAATCCTCTATTCTCGTATAGCTTTGCTTGATCTGATCAACATCGATTTTTTCAGGCTTATGCGATTCTATAAACTGCTGTGCTGCTTCGTTGATATACATGAGACTATGTCCTTGTAATACTGGTATTTGATGTTCGTTAGTATTCAGTCGTGTCCAGTAGCGATCGTGCAGATAATATCAGAACCGCTTGAGCCACGGGGCATGATGTAATGGAAGTAATAATCCGACGGGCTGAGGAGGGGTTTTGTGCCCTGAACGTAGGCCAACTTATGCCAAGTCCATACGGTAGGGAGCACAAAGCCCTGCGCTGCGGTGGTGCCGAAGGCGGACACTAACTATAGCCCTGTGATACCTTGACTTTCAAAGGGCATTATCATCATATGGTATATATAAACTGGCGGCCACAGAAGAATTTGAAGCTTCGACCTACCGAACACAGGCTAAGACAAATATCGACTGCACCTCTGAACTGTTGGCGAACCGTCGTCCCAACTGTCTGCAGCGATCACTGATTTGGGGTTGCTTTGTCTGATTAAATGAGAATAATTGTCGTTCTCATTAATGACTAGCCGGAAAAGATTATGAAAGTCCTCTACCCCGCGGTGCGAAGCGCCATTCAAACACTGACCTATGCGCTCCTCTTAGCCGCCACTGCACCCGTAATCGCGCAGGAACTCAATGTCTATTCTGCCCGTCAGGAAGCGTTGATCAAACCACTGCTGGATGAGTTCTCTGCAGAAACAGGCATCACTGTTAACCTCGTTACAGGCAAGGGCGACGCGTTACTCACGCGCTTGCAGGCGGAGGGTCGTAATTCTCCAGCAGATATTCTGATCACCAGCGACGCGGGCCGACTGGTGCGTGCAGAGCAGGCAGGCGTGCTGCTAGCAAAAACCTCGCCCGAACTAGAAGCGGCGGTGCCCGCCCACTTGCGCAGCCCCCAACACTATTGGTATGGCCTTAGTGTTCGAGCGCGTGCGCTGGTGTACAACCTCGCCAATGTCAATCCTGACACGCTCAGCACCTACGAAGCACTCGCGCAGCCGCAGTGGCGTGGGCGCATTTGCGTGCGCTCGTCGTCTAACATCTACAATCAGTCTCTGGTAGCCAGCATGCTGGCCGCACAGGGGCCGGCTAAAACCGCGGTATGGCTTGATGGTTTAGTCGCCAATTTCGCTCGCCCGCCACAGGGTGGCGACAGAGACCAGATCAAGGCCGTGGCCGCGGGTCTGTGCGATGTCGCTATCGTCAACAGCTACTATCTCGGTGGAATGATCACATCAAAAAATGAGGCTGAGCGCGCCGCAGCGTCCAAGGTCGGCATCTTTTGGCCGAATCAGGATGACCGTGGCACCCATGTCAATATATCTGGCGCTGGCGTGACCGCAGCCTCGGGTCAACCTGAACTGGCAGTACAATTGATCACGTTCCTAACTCGCGATACCAGCCAGCAATGGTATGCTGAAACCAACAATGAGTTCCCGGTGCGTGGCAATGTGCCTGTCAGCGAACTGCTGGCCACATGGGGCACTTTTAACGCCGACCCCATCGACGTGTCTGAGCTGGGGAAACTGAACGCTCAAGCCGTGATGGCAATGGATAGGGCCCGTTGGAAATAGCACCCGCGAGTGCTCAGTTACACCCCTCGCGCTGGCATGGAATGGCATGGCGTGCAGGTCTTATACTCACTGCATTAACCGTGGCGTTGCCGGTTCTAGTTATCGGCTCAAGTCTGTTTACGCCCTACTCCGCCACGTGGGCACACATCCTTGATACCGTCCTTGTCGACTACCTGCTCAATTCGCTGGCGTTGATGCTGGGTGTGGGTATTGGAACGTTACTGCTGGGTGTTGTTACCGCATGGCTGTGCGCCACCTGCGAGTTTACCGGGCGCAAATTCTTGAGCTGGGCGTTACTGCTGCCTATGGCGCTGCCGGCCTATATCATCGCGTACACCTATACCGGCATGCTGGACTTTTCCGGTCCTGTGCAGTCAAGCCTGCGTAGTTGGTTTAACTGGGGCTATGGCGACTATTACTTTCCAGAGATTCGATCGCTGGGCGGTGCCATTTGTATGCTATCGCTGGTGCTGTATCCGTATATTTATCTGATTGCCCGCGTTGCATTCACCCATCAATCGGGTGCCGCTTTGGAGGCCGCACGCAGTCTTGGTGCAGGTCGCTGGCGCACGTTCTTTCAGGTCGCCTTACCGATGGCTCGCCCCGCTATTGTGGCAGGTCTCAGCCTGGCATTGATGGAAACGCTGGCAGACTATGGCACCGTGGACTACTTCGGGGTCAGCACCTTTACCACGGGGATCTTTCGAACCTGGTACGGTCTTGGCGAGCTGAACACCGCGGCCCAACTCGCGGGGTTCCTGCTGCTGTTCGTTTTCATACTGATGGCGGTAGAGCGCGCATCACGCAATCGCATGCAGTTTCACACCACCTCGACTCGCAGCAAAATTAGACGGGCACCACTGCACGGCCCCAGTGCCGCGTTGGCCACGGGGTTTTGTGTGCTAATCGTCACCCTGGGGTTTCTGTTGCCAGCTCTGCAACTGTTGAGTTGGGCCAGCACCAGCTGGAGAACTGCCCTGGATGGCCAGTTTCTGCATCTGTTATGGAACAGCCTATCTCTCGCGTTGATCGCATCGCTGATCTGCCTGCTGCTGGCGTTGTTTCTTGGCTACGGAAAACGTCGGTACCCGGGCGCCACTCAGACGGGTGCTGTGCGCATTGCGGCAATGGGCTACGCTGTTCCGGGCACGGTAATCGCCGTTGGCGTACTCATCCCGTTCGGCGCACTGGACAATCAACTGGATGCGCTCTCGCAAACGCTATTTGGCGTCTCTACTGGACTACTACTAAGCGGCACACTGGTCGCCCTCATTTTTGCATATGTGGTGCGGTTTTTGAGCGTCTCGCTGCAAACGGTAGAATCCGGGCTCAGTCGAATCAAGCCAAGCCTGGACGAAGCCGCCCGCTCGATGGGCAGCTCAAATGAGCGAGTGCTTCGCGATATCCATCTGCCGCTGCTACGAGGCAGTCTTCTCACCGCATTGCTATTGGTATTTGTTGATGTGTTGAAAGAACTGCCGACAACCCTGATACTCAGGCCATTCAACTTCAACACACTTGCAGTAAGAACCTTCGAGCTGGCCTCGGATGAACGCTTAGCGGATGCCGCCTTGCCTGCATTGGCGATAGTAATCATTGGCCTTCTCCCGGTAATACTGCTCATGCGTAATCTTGATAAAGGGGCTGCGAGTCATGCCTGATCGACTCAAACTGGACAACGTACAGGTGCAATACGGTGATGTGGTCGCCGTGCGTGATGTGAGCTTGTCACTGCAAACGGGCGACATAGGCTGTTTGCTGGGGCCGTCCGGTTGCGGCAAGACTAGCCTGCTGCGCGCGATCGCGGGATTCGAGACAATAACGGCAGGCACTATCTCAGTCGAAAATAAATTGATGGCTACCGACGCGGTCAACACACCGGCTGAGCACCGCAATATTGGCATGATGTTTCAAGACTTTGCGCTCTTTCCCCATCTTACTATTGCACGTAATATCGCGTTTGGATTGCGGCATCTCACTAGCGCCGGGCAGCGTGAGCGCATACGTGACATGCTTGCTTTGGTTGGACTGCCAGACGTCGGAGCCAAGTTCCCACATGAGGTTTCAGGCGGACAACAGCAGCGCATTGCACTGGCGCGGGCGCTGGCGCCTAAACCCCAGTTACTGCTATTGGACGAACCCTTCTCTGGGCTGGATGAGGAACAACGTACCAACCTGGCAAGTGAGATAAGGCTCCTATTAAAAACTCAGCACGTTACCGCACTGCTCGTCACACACGATCAGCATGAAGCGTTTGAGATGGCCGATCACATTACACTGATGAATGAGGGACAAGTGGTTCAGGCCGGAACAGGGGAAAGCCTTTACCAGGCCCCTGCTTCACCTTTCGCGGCCAGATTCATTGGAGAAGGCAGCTTAACTAAGGTCACGCCATCAGCCGATGGACCACCCAGCGCATTGCAGCTGATACTGAACGCGGCTAGCCAGCTTCCGGCATCGGCTGCGTACCAAGTGTTGCTCAGACCCGAACATCTTGTGTACGACCCTGCCGGCGTTCCTCTGACCACTATTCAACGCCACTATCGCGGATCCCACTACCTGTATGAGCTGTCGCTGGACGATGGACAGATAGTGAAGTGCATAGCAGAACTCACTGTTGAACGGGAGCCAGGTCAACCGCTACCCGTGCGCCTGACAGAAAAAGAACTCATCGTTTTCCGCTAACAAACATTGGCTATTACGGACAGACCGAATCGCTACCCTGCCTGCGCAAGTATGAGGACGGCGTTGTTTTGTATTAAAACTCTGGTATCACGGCGAGCCTGCGATTGGAGGGTCAACCCTAGGCTGCACGATAGTAAAGACTCAACCCCGTTATGAAGGTACCGTAAGATGCGCCGGCAAACGATAACCCAGCGCTCTGTCGTCTCGCGCAGTCTCACTAGCGGCTTGTGGGCTCAACCCAAATTCGAGCTGCTGATAGGCACCGGAGGCCAACCAACTGCCGCTGAGTCGGTCCCAGATGGACAGGCAACTGCCAAGATTTTTGCCCCGATGGTGCAACGCGACGCTGTGGTGGATTTGGTGTTGTGCGGGGCTGATTAAAAGTCGCTCCAGCCGGCCAAACCCAAGCCAGATGGGGGTGTGCCGCAAATTGGCGCCAAAAAAATTGAATAGAAAGCCGAGGCAGTCCACGCCTAAGATATCGATGCCGTTGAGGCGGCCGCCGAACAAATAAAGAAATAGACCGCTGACCCCGCTGAAAACAATAAATCCGCGAAGAAAATAAGCGCAGGACTCCACTGGATGCACGCGGTGCACCGTCAGTGGTGTGAGATTGGTTGCGCTGTGGTGCGTGCGATGAAAATGCCATAGCAACGGAAAGCGATGGAATGCTCGATGCAGACCGAAGCGGCTCAGATCTTCCATTAAAAATAACACCAGCGTGTAGGCTATTCCCACCGCGAGCGTGGACCCTGGCAGATCGGGTGCGTCGCCGAACTGGCTTTGCATTACGCTGCCTACGGCTATAGCGCCCGCCAAATAGCTGCCTACCAGAGGGATTATTAGCAGGATATGTAACGCATGATTCAACAGCAGCAAACCGGCATCGGTGGCGTTGGATCGATGCAGCCAATACTGCTTAGAAAAAAGCGCGGACATCTGACGCGCTAGATTGAACTGTCGGCCACGCCAACTCACCGCCAACGATGCCAGCAGCAGCGAACTGAGTAAAAACACCCAGAATAGACGCTTGCTTGGATCCACTGGCCCCTGCAACGGCGCTATAAAAAGGTCTGCCAGCTCAATCATAGACACGGTCTGCGCTGCATTAGAACGTATATCTCACACGGCCTCGATATAGACGTGGCGAGTTGGGGCGCGCGCCGAATGGTCGCCAAGAGACGATGGCTTCTTCCTCAGTAACGTTGTCAACCGTAAACTGCACCAACCACGCGTCTGAGGGTCGCCACAACAAGGACAGGTCGAGAGTTGTGTACTCATCTGTGTGGATGACATCATCAAAGCTACCTCGCCCGGCCTGGTCTCTCATCTCGCCTTGATAACTCACTGCAGCGAAGGCCTCCCATTGTGCAGCCTCGGCACCGAGCTGTATCCGACCTATATTTTCAGGGAGATACGGCAGCGAATCGCCCTGTTTGACGTTGCCCCATTGGGAGAAGCTGGAGTTGAAAGACGTCTGAAAAGAGGATTCCGTGTGGGTGTAGCTGACATTGACGGGAAACTCGACGGCTCCGCCTGCGTTGAGCAGATAATTGCCATACACCTCAACACCGGCGATCTGTACTTCGCCACCATTAAATTCCTCACCGACTTCACAGCCGCTGTCACTGGCACGGCAACGCCCGATAAGATTGTCGTAATCACTAAAGAAACCAATCACCTGCGCCTGCAGCACTTCGGTGTCGTAACGCAGGCCATACTCGAAGTTAATCGCTTCTTCGGCATCCACGTTACTGGAGGCAGAGGCCCCGGTGGGCGAGAAACCCTTGTTGATACCCAACAGAAAGCCAAGCTGGTCGGTGAACTGCCAAAACACGCCTGCGCCAGGCGCTAATAGTGACTGAGAATTGCGACTCTGGCGGCTGTTCAGTTCGTCATTAAAGTGGCTGTCGATATACTCGTAGCGAACGCCCACATTGAATTTCCAGTCCTGCCAGTCTACGGTATCGCGCAGATAAGTCGCGACGGCTTCGGTATCGGCGTCGTTGAGCGTTTTGTTGCCGCGCTCGATACCGTCACTGACCATGTCGCTGTCGCTCATTAAGTAGCTGCGAGAAAAGTGGTCGCGATCGATCGAGTCGTAATGATAGCGCAAACCCGCTTCTACATTATGCGCAAAAGCGCCGTAATCGATAGCGTAGTCAGCGGCTACCTGAATGCCGGCGGACTCATACTTTCGGTCATTGTCGGTAACATCTAACGTGTCGGTAGCCACCAGATTAGAGTTTATGTCAGCACGTATGATATCGACCTGACGCGGGAATAGATCAGGCTGCTCTAAAATAGTGTTCAGACTTGGCCCTGCCACAAAACCGTCCAACTTGTTCCAAGACCGCTTAAAATAGTTCCAATAAATTTGCGTGCCTATCGTCAGCGACTCGGTCAAATATAAGCCGTGGTCCAAATTTACCAGCCAATGTTCTGAATCGAAATTATCCAGTTGACTGGCGGCATAGCGGCGCAGTGGGTTATTGTCAAAATCCTGCTGCGTCAGGCCGAGATAGGTCTCATCGGAATTCTCATCAGCGTACCCCGCTTTCAGGATAAAGCGCTGTGGCACCCCTAACAAATCGTCCGGCACCCACTGCATTTTGGCGTTAATATCGTTGCGCTCGAACCCAGTGTCTCCGTCCGTATCCAACTCTTTAAAACCGTCGCTGCCAAAACGCAACCCGTCAATCCAGTAACCAAAATCACCGATTCGGTCACCAAAAAAAACCTGATACTTCTCATAGCCATCGCTGCCGGCACCTAGATCGACAAAGCCCGTTCGCTCATCTGGAATAGCAGGCGTTACCAGATTCACAGAGCCTCCCACATTGTTCGGTCCGTACTTAATCGTCGCGGGCCCTTTAACAACCTCCACCGTGCTCATGCGGCTCACATTGGGCATGTAGTAAGCTGCCGGGGCCGAGTATGGCGCCGGCGTAATCAGGATGCCGTCCTCCATCAGCGTAATTTTTTGGCTGCGTTCACTGGTGACGCCGCGCAGACCAATATTGGGACGCAGTCCAAAACCGTCCTCCTGACGGATGTAGACACCGGGTATCGTTGACAACACCTTGTTCAGGTCCGAAAAGTCAAACTGTTCCAGGTCTGCCTTGTCCAGCACATAGGCAGAGCCCGACATCGTGCGCGCACCCTCCTTGCCGCCCGACACGATCACTTCTTCCATGAATTCCTTGTTGAAGGCGTCATTACTCTGACCATCGGCCGCCATGGTATCGACAGCGCCCAGCAAAAGCAGAGCAGACAGACTTTTGATTACATGTTTCACGTTGTTTCCTCTCAGTCGTTGTCGGACTGGGCCCTGTCGGGCAAGTCCACGTCAATCGCGGCGACAAAGCCAATTTTCAAATCGTCATTAATCAGCTTAATCACGCCTAGCAGATTACACGCAGAAAAACGGCCTATGACATCCGGATTAGCATAAGCATTGGTGCACTCCGTTTGCGCAGCGTTGGAATCGATTGCGCTCGCCTGCTCAAAGAGTGACTCAGAGGCAGTGTCGATGAAGGCAATGGCCCTAGCAGTGTTATCTAAAAAGCTCTGGTTCAATTCAGGTAGCCCGGCATCGTCGATAAGGTCGTCGAAACCTAAGCCAGAACCGCCCGTCATCATCGTGCCAAAGGACTGAAGATTTGCTCGGATATCGTCCAGTGAGTATTGACTGTACGGTGACTCCACTTTCCGAGGGCAAGACAATGCGAGACACTCATCGCTAATGCCAGTGGGAATAGCCAATTTGACATCCGCGACATCGAGATCGAGGTAGAAAAGCGCGTCTGACAACTCCTCCAAGCTATCACCGGTGTTTGCTGGATTGATAAAGGTGCTGCGGTAATCACCGGCGTCGCTGGACCAAGCGTCGCGTAAATCCGCAGCGGTGTTGGCAATATCGGTCGCGATCACGATGGCATATTCGCAGCGCAATAATTGCCGCTGCTCAGCCGGCCGACTGTCCCAATCGGCTGTTTCAACGATCTGACTGGGGCAGTTTTGTGCCAAGTCTGGGTTGAACAGCAGATACCCTAAAGCACCAATGCCGCGCTGGCGAGCGGTTTTACTTTCGATATCGAATCCGGCGTTTTGCGCCGATTGCACCACCGACTGGTCCACACCGCAAAGACTGAGGCTGCCGGTGGCGAAGGAATTGAGGCGATTTTGCAGCGCGTTGTCATTGTTGGCTGCCGGTCCAATGATATGCAGTTCCGTCTTCTGGATTGCCACCATCAGGCCGTACCAAGCGTTTTGGGCCGCGTCAACCGCAGCAGTCTCAGCAGCGGTGCCAATACTTTGACAATAGGTTGAGATCGGACCAGTTTCCGACTCAATATCGGTCGCCAACCTTGCTACGGCTTCGTAGTTTGGCAGGATAATGTTATCGGCATAGTTAGCGAACATAACCGTGAAATCAAAGGTGTCAGCGTCAGCATTGTCGGACCCTGAACCGCCGGTGCTGTCATCCACGCAGCCCGTTAGTGGCAGTGCTAGAAATACCGCTATTAGCGTTGCTCTGGTATAGAAAGACATGGTGTGGATTACCCTCTTGTAAATCGCAAGAAAGGCGCTTTCGCGCCTTGAGTTTCGCCGTAGCGAATGACAGGGGATTTTATCCCCTGCTAATTAAAGAGCAGTCTGCTTGCAGACTGCTCCACAGACTTACCAATTAGCTACGTTTGTGGCATCGAACCCGTACGCTTCTTGGAGTATATCGCGAGCTTCAATCAAGCTTACCAGATATTCGTCCCGGGCCTCAGCAGGACTGCTAGCGCCATTCAACAATACACCGTTTTGCGTGCCGTCGGCCAAGACCGGGGCTGTTCCCACCAGTTGAAGTATCGTCTTCAAGGAGTCCACATCGATGCCTGGGACACTTCCGTCACGAAAAGGTGAGAACGGGCTGAATTGCAAGCCCAGTGCAAAACCATACAATTCGCTCCAGTGTTTGCTCAGAGTCAGGAAATTATCCAGGTCTGCGAACTCATTACCAACGAAATTAGCCATATCGCCTTGTACGTCGTTGATATAGTGCACTACCGTGGCGGCGATGCACTTTTCCCACGTCTTTGCGGCAATTTCGATCTGCACTGCCAGTGTTGCTGCCGCGTCAGGACTCAAGCTGCCCGGTGATGTTTCCGTTGCATCAGCTTGCGCATTATTCAGGATTTGACGGCCGATGATGATTGCGTTGAAGACTTCCCCTGTAAAGTCTGTTGGATTTGCATTATCTGCCGAGCCTAAGTCTCGCTTCGCGCAGTTTTGCGAATTGCCGAAATTGTATTCGCTGCGGACATCAATCAGCCCATCAACCACGATGTTATCTGCATAGCCGGGGCTTTTGATCTCTGCGTCAGACATTATGCCGTAGGCGCGTGACATGCCAAAGTAACCAACGGCCTCATCATAGTCGTGGCTGCCCTCGGTGTAAGCCTTACCCTCAGCCAATGTGAGATTGCTATCGGAGCCATAATCAATGCTCCAGTAATCCGCAGTGCCCTGAGAGAACGTCAATGCGCCCAAAATAAATTTCTGAAGAAGCTGACGGTAGTTCCGACCATCTTCAGAAACTGACGGAGTTCCAATATTAGCAGTTCCCGTGGCGGTGGAAATGGTGTCGGTGGTGTCGGCAGATTCCTCTGCGACGAGGGCCACCCACTCATCAATCTGCAGCAGCGGCGTTGCGGCGGTTCCGCCAAAAAACTCACCGCCCAAAATATGATCCGCTTTATCTTCACCCGCGATCTTATTACAAATTCTCTTGCCGGAGGATACATCCGCTGGGACCAGCCTATCGTTAGCCTCCATGGTGCTGTTGCCAATCATCAGCCCATCGTCAGAAAGCTTAAAGGTCGGTGGATAGTCTGCGTCGCGAATCTCCGCGTCTAGGCAGATATAGAAGTTGAGATCACTAGCAACTTGTGTGGGCACATTGTCTGCACTGCGCTCAAGTGAGTTCAGCTTAGTGACCAGGTCACTAATCAGCATCTGACGAGCGGTCTGCCCCGTGTACGACACGGTGCTGGCGCCATTGGTGTTTTCAAAGGCATAGGTACTAGGCAGAGGATCAACCGGATCAACCGGATCAACCGGATCAACCGGATCAACCGGATCAACCGGATCAACCGGATCAACCGGATTTAAGGGGTTGAGAACTTGCTCGTCGTTATTACCACCACCACCGCCGCAAGCTGCGAGTGCCAGCGTGCTGACTAATATCAGGGTGAGGCCAAAAAGGCGTTGACTCTTCATGTCGTGCTCCTAACTGAATGATTAATACAGGCGCGCTGTTTGCCGACAGCTGGTTTGCTTTCAGGTTACGTTCATTGGCGCGGGGAAGAATGATAAACATTCTCATTCGCATTAGCAACACCATTTAGCTCGTCGGGTGTATTTTTCACACAGCCCGCCCTTCGAGCAGTTGACCCTAGCGCGCTGCAGAGCAAAGAGACCTCTTGAGTTACATCTAATTACCCGCAGGCTGTGACGATTCCATGCCCAGATTCTGAGAAATTCCATCACATCCTTATAAGGATCGGTCCGCAGCAAAGACACAAGACCTCCATGATTCGCACCATCCGGCTATTTGATAAACCGGACCCGGGGCTGGAACCTGTCGCCAAGGCTTGTAGATTTCATTACCCGATTGGCGGCTCTGGCACCAAACCGAGCGTTAAGCTCACTCGTTACCATGGGCTGCTGGTGCTCAACGGCCCTGCCGTGGGCTAGCTGCAGCCACCAAATGCGGTAAAACCATAAAGCAAATCCACACCACAACGCTAAGTCAGCAAGACCGCTACTAAAACCCTACGGGCACGAGCTTTTGCAGGCGCGCGCTCAAGATTAGACAAACATGAAGTGCAGGATCACCGAAAGGGACAGGCACTCAGCGGAGGCCAGATGGGGAAAACAGCAGCGCTATCGCAATGATTAATCGAACCATGGTTAGCTTTTTTGCCCTGAGTTAAGTTCTCTTAATCGCCAACAAATAGCCCAGTAAGCCAGCAGTTATAAGATTAACGACTACCCAGATTTCTCGGTCCAGATGAAACGGAACTAGTGGATTATAAATTATCGCTACGGCTCCCATTAAAAATAGCAAAGTATATGAGGCACGTTTCCAGGAGGACACAACGCTATAAGTAAAAAGGCCACACAGAACAAAGCGTAGCACCTCATAATAAGCATAGGGTGGCGAAAAGAGAGCTGCCAACGTCATGAGTATCGCTATTACAAGCAGAGGTCTCGCTATAACAGGCATATGTTAATCTCTTGAATTATTTAGGCTACAGACTGTATCTTTCAATACTGAGTAAGTACATAGCCACAGCAAAATCCTAGGTCGGAGATGGGCACAAAGGTGTTCCTTTAAAAAACATTTTTAATGTTTTTTAAACATCCCCTATACAACAGATAGCAACTTCCTCTTTCGCTTTCAGCGGGCAAGTTGCCCACCCGATTCAGGTAAAAATTGTTGGCATTTTCTTCTTAAAAAATTCAGTCTTTCATTTTTGTTCAGTTAACAAGTGCTGCGACATGGGCAGCGGCCGAGTTACCCAATGCTTGCAGGTCATAGCCTCCCTCTAAGGTAGAGACAATTCGGCCTTCTGAGTGGCTGTCGGCAAGTGAAACAATCATTTCTGTTATCCAACGATAATCGTCTTCGATGAGTTGTATTTCTGCAAGCGGATCATCTCGGTGAGCATCAAAGCCAGCAGATATGAAGATGATATCCGGTTTATGCGTCTCTATTCGCCGCAGCCACGTTGACTCTATCAGCGACCTGTATTGAGCACCGGAGGTGCCTACCGCTAGTGGTGTATTAATTATATGTTTATTTTCGTAGTCGAGAAAACGATGCGGATAAAAATCTTCTTGAAAGCTACTGCAGACCATCACTCTTGGGTCATCTTTAAAGATATCAACAGTCCCATTACAGTGGTGAACATCAAAATCTAAGATCGCCACACGTTTCACTGATGGATCCTGTAATGCAAGTCTCGCGCCGATCGCAACATTGTTAAAAAGGCAAAAGCCGAAAGCGGCTGCGATCTCTGCATGGTGACCTGGCGGTCTTATAGCGCAGAAGGCGCGATTGCTCTCGCCCGCTAGAACTCTTGATGTTGCCTCCGCTACAGCACCAGCGCTAAGTCTTGCAGCCCGGCTACTACCGGGGCTCATGTAAGTGTCAGCTTCGAATTTTGCGACGCCTGCACGTGGCTCAAAGGACAAGACGTCGTCAATATAACGGCGAGGATGTACCTCCTCAATCAGATCCAGACTAATCTCGCTGGCGAGTCCTTGATTCATTTCACTCGTTAAACCACGCTCACGCAGCGTCGCTAAAACAGATCTCAGCCTATCCGGTCGTTCGGGATGGCGAGGCATCTCATGGATAAGGCAATCAGGATGGGTGAGTAAAATCGCTGGCATTGGACTCTTCGTCTAGTGATCTTTGTCAGTATAGGGTGCGCTGATCGGACACCACTTCGAAACGGTCTGTCAACGGTACAGTATCAGGGCTTTTATTTGCCATCTTTGAGAGGAGAAACACGACATTCCGACCCTCCCGTTGTTTGCACCTCTTCCTAGGGCGCCACCCAAGACATTGCCTCTTTTCGCAAGAAGCCAATCGACAACCCAGCACTATCCTCGCGAATAAAGCGGGCTTGCCAGATTATATAAGATCGCAAATCAATTGCTCACTAGATTCGCTTTTCAAAAAATTGACTCTATATATTCAGTATTGTCTCTGCGTTAATAACGTCAAGGCCTTGGAGCTTTAGCGCGCCTACCGAAGTACTTTGGAATTCGATACGGTGCGCACAGCACCACGAGTCTGGTATAGCCCTTGATGAACTAAGAGCAGAGCCTCACGGACGCACATCAGCACCGCCCCGCCGTACGCCCATCAAAAATAGCCCGCAGAACCCGTTAGCGGCAGGCAAGTAGCGCTGGAACCCACCGCTCAACAGCCAGTGTCGGTGACTGTCCGCTCTGGGCAGGTCATGGCTCCAGTGGATTGCAGGGCAAATGAAGCGAGCGGTAGTCTTTATCACTAATCTCTGTGATGGTCTCAGCTCCTACATCTTCGCACTGGACTCCTCCGTCGGAGGTGTCGCTAATCACCTCTGCCCCGGTTGTCACCTTATGAATTATGCTCAGGTTTGCCTCTTTGCTAGCTAACATGCACTCTCCACCTGAAGTATCGCTGAGCGGCGTTCTGGTGTGTAGGTCAAAATACGCCAGTCTGCGGCCAATCCAAACACCGCAACCGTCATCAGCCTCGCCATTACTGCTAACGTCAAAATCCGGCAACCCATTCTCTGTCTCCTCTCGATGTGGACGTCCACACAATCATTGCTTACAACCCATCTTCGTTGGAACAGGACTCTTCTTATTAGTTCCCTAAGCGCGAAAGATAAATTGAGCCGTGCATGTCTCAGCCATGCGGCCATCAAAGACAGCCGGAGAGCCAGCCTGCGGCGCTGCAAGCGCTGCGGCACTGAAACAGTGAGTGCAGGAACGTCTGACAGCAAAACGACGCCCGAAGGAGCCGCCGTGTATTGCAATATCCGAGCGAGCTTTGCTCAGACTTGAGCTACTCCCATTGTTAGAGGTTGGCATCCGTTAAAACGAGGGAGGCTCAAGTTCACGTCGCCTGCTGATATTATATTTTTTCACTTCTCTCCCAAGCGCAGGTGCACAACTCCACCAAAGGCAGGGTAAATCGGATCACCATTGGGTAACAGTTGTAACGCCAGCATAATAGGGTTGAAGCGCTCGCTATCACCCAGAACGTAAACAGCTCGTGTTTCTCCAGTGTCCCAGTCGAGGGTCTCCCACACCCATTTTCCGTCCTTAATACCTACCGCATGCAGACCTCGATCCTTCTTTGAAACAATGGGCACGCTGTTGGGGCTGGAAACGTCATCACGGGACCAAGCCACCTCGGCCTGCTGTGTTACAGGGTTCCACTGGAACTTCTGGATGCCAAAAGGCGT
>CAJXWP010000004.1 GCA_913062625.1 uncultured Haliea sp.
TTTAGCACCAGCAAACGCGCCATTTCGATTTCTGAAAAACAGCGGGCGATATCCTCACGGACGGACTGGTGCTGGCTCAGAGTGCGGCCAAAAGTGGTGCGTGATGCTACGCGTTTGCACGCCAGTTCGAGCGAACGCTGCGCGGCACCAATCAGTCGCATGCAGTGATGAATGCGGCCGGGGCCGAGTCGACCCTGAGCGATTTCAAAACCTCGACCGGCGCCTAACAGTACGTTATCCAAAGGTACGCGCACATTATCGAATACCAGCTCGGCATGTCCGATAGGGGCGTCATCATAACCGAGCGTGGTTAGTGGCCGTATAAGGTGTAATCCAGGTGTGTCCTTAGGCACCAGCACCTGAGTCTGCTGTTGATGACGATTGGTGTTGTCAGGATCTGATTTGCCCATCACAATAAATATCCGAGTACGCTCATAAAGGGCCCCGGTAATAAACCATTTGCGCCCGTTCAATACCCACTGGTCGCCCTCAGGCACGATGCTAAGCTCTACATTTGTGGCATCTGAAGACGCCACCTGTGGCTCCGTCATGGCATAGGAAGATCGAATTTCGCCAGCCAGAAGCGGGGTTAACCACTGCGCCTGTTGCGCGGGCGTCGCGTACTTCATGAATACTTCCATGTTGCCCGTGTCCGGTGCGTTGCAGTTAAACACTTCAGGAGACCACAATACCCGCCCCATGCTTTCGGCCAGTGGCGCATAGTCAAAATTGCTCAGCCCCCCGTGATCGCTGAACTCGGCCAACGAAGGTGGGATAAATAAATTCCACAGGCCCTGCTCCTGCGCTTTAGCTTTGAGGTCATGCATGATGGGCAAGTAGCCGTAACGATTGTCTGCTGCGTGCAATTGGGCGGTGTATTCTTCTTCTCTGGGATAGATGTTCTGCGCCATGAACGCATTGAGTTGTTGCTGATACCTGCGCGATTTTTCACTAAACTCGAACACACGGCTCTCCTAAGGGGCTGAAACGGCGTGGCGATAGAATTATCGCCACGCGCTGAGGATGCTAGATACGCTCGATGATGATTGCGGGTGCCATGCCGCCGGCTGCGCACATGGTGATGAGACCAAATTGCTGATCTCGACGTTCCAGTTCATCTAGCACGGTGCCAATTAAGAGTGCACCGGTCGCTCCTATCGGATGACCCAGTGCCATGGCGCCACCGTTAACGTTGACCTTGTCGCGGTTGAGGTTAAGGTCACGAATGAATTTTTCCGCCACCACAGAAAAGGCCTCATTGATCTCAAACAAGTCGATGTCTTCGATGGACAGACCGGCTTTAGCCAATACTTTTCTCGCCGCTGGCACCGGAGCGTTCAGCATCAGAGTAGGGCAGTCACCCATATTGCACATCGCTTTAATACGGGCGCGCGGTTTCATGCCGTGTGCCTTGGCATACTCCGGAGAGGCCAGTAGCACTGCGCCTGCACCATCAACCACACCGGAAGAGTTGCCCGCATGATGCATGTGGGTAATTTCCAGTCCTGGATATTTTCGCAACACCATGCTGCGGTAAGTCAGGCCACTTTCATCCAGTGGATAATCTGCTATTGGCGCAAATGAAGCCTTGAGTTCTGCGAGGCCCTCTAGGGTTGTTTGGGGGCGAGGAAATTGTTCTTTATCCAGCGCCAGTGTGCCGTCTGTAGAATAGACCGGCACCAAGCTATTGTCGAAGTAGCCATTGTTGATTGCATTGGCTGCGCGTTGCTGCGACACGAACGCGAGTGCATCTAAAGCTTGCCTGTCGATACCTTCGATGCTGGCAATTGCATCGGCGCAGACGCCTTGGTGCGGTTGTGGATGCAAGTCACGCAGTGCCAGGTTGCCATTATCAAGAAACGGAGTGGGTGCGGCACCTTCGTCGCCATAGGTCGACATCATTTCTGCGCCGCCGCCGATCACCAAGTCTTCTGTTCCAGACATAATACTCATGGCTGCAAGGTTTACCGAAGTGATGCCGGAGCCGCAGAATCGATCCAAGGTCATGCCGCTGGAGCGAATATCGTAGCCCGCTTCCAGTGCGGCCATGCGAGCCAAGTCGCCACTCTGACGGCCTCTTTGGGAGCTCGTGCCAAAGATTACATCATCAACATCGGCAGTATTGAGGTCATTGCGTTCAGCGATTGCTTTAAGCACTGTGGCACCCAAATGCTGCGGGTGTTGATCTGCAAGGGCGCCTTTGCCCTTTTTGCCAATGCCGCGCGGTGTGCGGCAGGCATCGATAATCCATGCGTCTGTCATTGTGCTACTCCTTATTTGCCTTTCCAGTTGGGGGCGCGTTTTTCAGCGAAAGCGACTGACCCTTCGATAGCGTCTTCGCTTGTGAATACCGGCATCGTTAGTTCTTGCTGCTTTTGCCACATTTCACCGGCGGACCAGTCTTCGGATTGTAATATAACCTGCTTGCTAATCGCGACAGCCAGTGGGCCGTTGGCCACAATTCTAGCGGCAAGCGCTTTTGCAGCGTCAAGCGCTGTCCCTGATGGTACTACCTCATTGATAAGGCCAATCTCATAGGCACGCTGGGCGCTAATAAAATCACCGGTTAGCGCGAGCTCCATCGCCAGTCGCTTCGGTATTTGTCTGGGAAGTTTAATGAGCCCGCCGGCGGCGGCAGCGAGACCGCGTTTGACTTCCGGAATACCGAATTTAGCGTCATCGGCAGCCACGATAAGATCGCAGGAAATGGCCAGCTCTAGGCCTCCGGCTAGGGCATAGCCCTCAACGGCAGCGATAAGCGGTTTGCGCGGCGTTGCCTCGGTCAGACCCGCAAATCCACGGCCCTCAACATTCGGTGTTTCACCGGTAACAAAAGCTTTGAGATCCATGCCAGAACAGAAGGTGCCGCCAGCGCCGGTAAGAATCGCCACGCGGATGCTGTCATCGTTGTCTAGTGTGTCCATGGCAGCAGCGACGCCTTCGGCGAGTGCCTTGTTGGCAGCATTTCTAGCCTTCGGGCGGTTAAGTGTGACGGTCAAAATTCCGTCAGTGACATCCATCAGTACTTCTTCAGCCATTGTTCTAATCCTCGTTAGTGAACGTTTAAAAAGTGTCCGACGTCTAGTGCGCCGGTGTGTTGATCGGTCAGTCAATCAATGACATCGCTAGGTCAGCCAGATCCGTGACAGCGTCTCCCTCTGAATCTGCTTCGGCACTGGAGGCAGTCCCTATTTGTGCACGCTTAACAATGCCTTGCAAAATGGCGGCGAGGCGAAACAGCGAGAACACCAAGTAGAAGTTCCAGTTTTCAATGCCGTCACGGTCAGTACGTTCACAATAGCGCGCGATGTACTCTTCATCACTGGGAATGCCTAGCGCTTCGCGGTCGACACCTCCGAGACCCTTGATGCGGCCTTCCCGAGGCAGCATCCAAGCCATACATTGGTTGGCCAGGTCCGCCAGGGGGTGGCCCAGAGTAGATAGCTCCCAGTCCAACAGCGCAATGACGCGCGATTCGGTGGGGTGAAACATCATATTGTCCAGTCGATAGTCACCGTGCACAAGGGTTACCGTGCCATCATCTTCAGGCATGTTGGTCACCAGCCAGGTCATCAATGACTCCATAGCCGCAATGTGGCGCGTCTCGGACGCGCGGTACTGTGTGCTCCACCGGTTCAGCTGACGCTCAAAGTAGTTTCCCGGTCGACCGAAGCTCGTCAGACCAACGGCATCGACGTTGACATTATGCAGGGCAGCCATGGTTTGGTTCATCGCATCATAGATCGCGCTGCGCTCGGCATTGTCAGCAGCCTCAGGAAGCAGTGGGTCCCATAAAATACGACCTTCTTTATATTCCATGACATAGAACATAGATCCAACGATAGCGTCGTCTTCGCACAGCACAAACGTTTTGGGTACCGGCACATCCGTATCACGTAGCGCACTGATAACGCGAAATTCTCGATCGACCGCGTGGGCTGATTTAAGTAACTCGCCAGGTGGCTTGCGCCGCAGCACATAGTGCTGGCCGTCTGCGGCAGTCAGTTTGAAGGTCGGGTTGGATTGGCCTCCTTCGAATTTCTCCGCACTCAAGGGTGCTTTGAACCCTGTCATATGCTGGGTCAGATAGTCGCTGAGTTTTTCGAGGTCTAGGATTTGTGTCTTCATATACCTTCTTCGTTTGGTCAGCCAAAAGAGCTCATATACGTCTAAGCAAAGTCTGTGCTCTGGCAGGTTTGGTAACAATGACAGCTCGCAACAAATAAATGTACCGGAACTTACAGGTGTTCAGTATTTATTGAGTCCCGTCACAGTGAACGCTATGCTGAACGCCTGTTGAACACAGCTTAGCATTTCTGCGGTGCGCCGTGACCGAAGATTTGCTGGCCGGCTACGGATTAATGCGACTCAGCAAGGAAATATTCAGCGTGGTGCAGCCCATCGGGGACACAGAGCAACGCCAAGTACAGCAGAAGACCGAGGATTACATTTGCCGCGCAGAGGTTATTTTTGGCCGACATTTTGATCGTGTTCCGGTGCTTTTCGATCTAAAAGGGCAGGCAGCGGGAATGTTCAAAACCATTGGCACGCGTCGTCTTATCCGCTATAACCCCTGGATTTTCTCCAAGTATTTCGAGGAAAACCTGCGCGATACCGTACCCCATGAGGTGGCGCACTTTATTGTGCATGAGGTGTATCCTCGGCGTGGCGTAAAGCCGCACGGGGTCGAGTGGCGCGAGCTGATGGCGCGTTTTGAAGCTGATCCTGGCGTTACCTTCAATCTTGATCTGGAAGGTGTGCCCCAGCGGAAGCAGGCCAAACACCGCTACCACTGCGGCTGCCAGTTACATGAGGTATCTACAACGCGTCACAACCGCGCAGAGCGGGGCGGAGTGCGTTATCAGTGTGTCACCTGCGATGGTCCCCTGGTGCACATGTCCTGATTTGTTATCGACGCGGCTCGCTGGCTAGACCTGCTGCGCAGTCCAATGCTCAGAGTCCCTTGCGATAGGTGTAAGGTGTCACTCCGGTCCAGCCCTTGAAGGCGCGTATAAACGCGCTAGATTCAGAGAAGCCCGCTCGGTGTGAGATTTCTTCAATGCTGATCCCCTGCTTCCCTAGGAAGTGCAGGGCAGTATCCCTGCGGACCTGATTCTTGATGTCTTTAAATGTAGTTCCTTCCGCCGCGAGGCGTCTTCTCAGCGTTTGCGGATGGACTTCCAGTGTAACCGCGACATCATTGAGCTCCGATATGTCGCGCAGTTGTCGGCGCACAATGTCTCTTACCTGTGATGTCCAGCTGTTGATGGCGTAGTTTTGTGTGAGCATGATGAGCGCAGGGTGCCGCAAAAAGTGGCGCAGTGATGTTTCATTCTGAGTGATACGTTTACTCAGCAGCGCTTTCGGCAGTAACAGCTGTGAGTGCGGCTGTTCGAACTCTACCGGGTTGGCGAGGAACATATGACGGTAATCCAGCGCTGGTGCCAGTGGTTGACAATTTAACTGCACGACCTGAATTGGCAGATGTTCCTGCACCAGCCAGCTCGCAAAGCGATGCAGGTTGAACAACAGCACTTCGTGTAGGAAAGGGTTGGCGGGAGTCTCCACGTCCTGCGGTGCCAGCCGTATCACCGCAGATTCTCCGTCCTCATCCAGCACCGGGTGCACGCCTAATTCAAACAGCTGATAGAATCGGCAACACCGGTTTAGCGCCTCTCCGAGTGTTTCGCATCCAATAACCGCATGACACATCATCGACCAGCAACCCAGCGGCATGGGGCGGGTCCCATAACCTAGGGTTTCGTCGTTCATGGCTTGCATCGTGGCGACCTGCAAGTCTGCGAAGCGTTCTATCGATATTCGCGCGTTGTCTTCCAGCATTAGTCTTGGGGAGATACGGTTTTTGCGCAGCAGGCTGATGGGGTCTAGGCCCTGTGCAACCGCATTTTTCAAGACTGAACGTGCGAAATAGACAGATATTGATAAGTCGCGCATGTGTTTTTCAGGTCTGGTTAGCGTGTGTGCTGAGGTGAATGGGTTTGCTTTCCACCGAGGCCACCTGATTGCGCCCGCCCCGTTTGGCCAGGTGCATTGCTCGGTCAGCCTCGCCCGCCAGTTTGTCTAGTTCTACTGCGCCAAGCGCGCCCGCCACACCAAGGCTTACGGTAATGGCAATCTGCTGTTGATTGACTATGAGGGCGTGCTCCGCAATATTGATGCGGATGCGCTCGGCCAACACGCGGGCGTTTTCTACAGTGGTGCAAGGTAGAATCAATAAGTATTTCTTGCCACCGACGCGGGCCACTGCATCGCTGGCGCGGCTTATGCGCTGTAGAGATTGCGCGACTTGCCTGAGCACCTGGTCTCCCGCCTTATTGCCGAAGTTGTCGTTCACTTCTTTGAAGCGATCGATACTTACTACAATTGACGCTGTGGGCTGCTGATGGCGCGCGGCCTGAGCGAGGGTGATGTGTAAAGTCTGTTCCAAGCCATGGCGGTTCAGCAGCCTAGTCAGTGGGTCTTGTGTGGATATGTTGGACAATTTTTGTTGGTCTTCGATGAGCACACTTGCCAGAAAACCAATTGCAACCAGCACATACGCTGAGCTGTATATGCCAAAGGCTACTGTCTGGGCCTGAAAATAGTCGTCATGGGCCCGCAGGAGGTACAGCAGTACTAGCATGCTGACGGCCATCATCAGCGCGGCGGCTGTGATGCCGTCACCCACATTGCGTGTCTTCCAGCTGCGCCAGCCGCAGAGCAGTCCTGCGGCTGCGAAAAAGAATGCGGCGATAGCCGCTTGCATGCTAAATATTTCTCGTGGTTCGACAAAGAAGACACCGGCGCACGCGCCTAAGCACATAATGCCAAGCACGATGCGTCCGGTCTTGATCTGCGCTCGCTGTCCTGCAGCCAAAAAAAGTAAATAACTGAAGAGAATGGATGCCGCTGAAGAAACGTCCATCCGCAGCGGTGTGCTCGAGCTGTATTGCAGTGCAAAAGCGATCAAGCCCAGTACGGCCGCCATAAAGTAGATCGTATACAGACCTAGTCCTGGCGCGGGGTTGCGGGCATTACTGAGGGCATAAACGACCACCATCTGCGCGCAGGCGATCACGAAGATGAAGCCAAAATAGATAGTGATCCAGTTTTCCGGATGCATTTGTTGCATGTTTTTTCCAGTTTCCGCCGATGATTCCGGCTTGTAATTTCTTGTCAATTTATTTGTAGGGGCAGGTCATTGTTGCCCTCGTGGCTGCTCACCATACTAAGTGCTGTTTATTTGTAAGCACGGGAGCTAGACGATATGTTGCAACGCGAATTCACGGAAGAGCAGCACATGTTCCGAGAGGCCTACCGAAAATTCCTCTCAGCAGAGATTGTGCCACAGATGGAGGCTTGGCGTGAGGCTGGAATTGTTGACCGTGAAGCTTTTGTTAAAGCCGGTGAGCAGGGTTTTTTGATGGTGTGGCCGGACGAGAAATACGGTGGTATGGGTGATGCCGATTTCCGTTTTGAGCAAATTATTATCGAAGAGACGTCCTATGCGAGGGTGGGTGACTGGTATAACTCTCTGCACAGCCGGCTAGTGGGCCCCTATCTCACGCGTTTTGGCAGTGAGGAACAGTGCCAAAGATTTTTGCCCGGTTGTGTTCGTGGTACCATTATTTTGGCTATTGCCATGACTGAGCCAGATGCAGGTAGTGACCTCGCGGGAATGCGTTCGACGGCGGTCGAGAAAGAGGACCATTGGGTCCTAAATGGCTCAAAAACGTATATTTCCAACGGTATCAATGCCGACCTTGTGGTCGTTGCGGCCAAGACTGATCCGGAAAACAACCCCCACGCCATGACCCTTTTTTTGGTGGAGCGGGGTATGGAGGGCTTCGAGCGAGGGCGCAATTTAGAAAAGATGGGTATGAAAGCGCAGGATACCGCTGAACTATTTTTTAATGACGTGAGGGTGCCCAAGGCCAATGTTCTGGGGGAACCAGGAAAGGGTTTTATCTATCTTATGGAAGGGCTTGGGGAGGAGCGCTTGATTGGCGCTGCCGGTTATCTCGCATCTGCCCAGTTGTCGTGGGACCTCACGGCGGACTATGTAAAGCAGCGCAAGGCTTTTGGCAAACCAGTGGCAGCCTTCCAAAATACCCAATTTAAGCTGGCTGAAATGCGCATGCAGCTGGATATTGCCCAGAGTTATATCGATCAGTGCGTTCGAGCTTTCGCTGCGGGTCAGCTCACCGCAGTGGATGCTGCCAAGGCAAAACTGGTCACCAGTGAGCTGGCAGTTGCAGTCGCCGACCTAGGTGTTCAGTTGCATGGTGGCGCCGGTTATATGGATGAATACCCAATAAGCAGGCAATATACTGATGCAAGAGTTACAACTATTTATGCGGGCAGCTCCGAGGTGATGAAAATCATTATTAGTAGGGATTGCCTTTCAGAGGATTATACACCTTTTAACACGCGTAATTTTTAGATCGTCAATGCACTATAATTCACCCACTAGCTCAGGAGAGTTCACATGGATTTAAAAGATAAAGTAGCCGTTATTACCGGCGGGGCGTCTGGCCTCGGTCGCGCAACTGTCAGACGTTTTGTTGCTAACGGCGGCAAGGCCGCAATCTTCGATATGAATGAGGAAAAAGGCAATCAACTGGTGGCAGAATATCCCGGCATGGTGATTTTCTGTAACGTCAACGTGACCAGCGAGGAATCGGTTGTGGCGGGTATTGCTGCCACGATTGAAGAGTTTGGGGCGATTCACATCTGCTGTAACTTTGCCGGTACGGGCAATGCAATGCGCACCATGGGCAAGAAAGGTCCGTTCCCGCTGGACGAGTTCAATCGCATTATCCAGATCAACTTGGTCGGTACCTTTAATGTGCTGCGCCTGTGCGCGGAAAAAATGTCCACTAATGAGGTTTTGAATGAAGACGGCTGCCGTGGCGTTATTATCAATACGGCTTCTATCGCGGCCTATGAGGGCCAGATCGGGCAAGCGGCCTACTCCGCGTCTAAAGGCGGCGTAGTGGGTATGACTCTGCCGATAGCGCGTGACCTGGCGGTGTTGGGTATCAGGGTAAATACGATTGTCCCAGGACTGATTGCAACGCCACTGATGATGGGCGGAGCCGAAGAAATGTCGCCAGAAATCGCAGAGTTTCTGAAGCCGCTAGCCAGCCAGGTGCTGTATCCCAAGCGTCTGGGTAAGGCAGATGAAATTGCCCAGTTGGCGCAGCAACTGGTAGAGAATGATTATATCAACGGCGAATGTATTCGCATGGATGGTGGTATTCGAATGCAGCCCAAATAAGGGGTTGTTGCATAGCGCGTGCCGGCTAAAGTGCAGCCACGCTTCAAAATTTAACTATAGGAGATAACCAATGGGTCCGCTGAATGGTTACACAGTGCTTGAGCTTGCGGGTATTGGACCGGCCCCCATGGGCGGCATGATGCTCGCCGACATGGGCGCGGAAGTGATTCGTATCGACCGAACCGGTGGGATGGTGATGAAGGACGTTAGCACCCGGGGCAAGAAGTCGGTGGCGGTCAATCTTAAGGACCCGAATGGACTGGAAACCCTCCTGCGTATGGTCGAAAACGCGGATGTCCTGATCGATCCCTATCGTCCGGGTGTGTGTGAAAAGTTGGGCATTGGTCCGTCTGCTTGCCTAGCGCGCAATCCCAAACTTATTTTTGCCCGCATGACGGGTTGGGGCCAGGAAGGGCCGCTGGCACAGCGCGCCGGACATGATATTAACTACATCGCCATTACAGGTGCTTTGTATGCGATGGGTCGCAAAGACGAAAAGCCGGTGCCACCCTTAAACCTCGTAGGGGACATGGGTGGCGGTGGTATGCTGCTGGTGAATGGCGTGCTGGCAGCATTGTTGGAAACCGCCAATTCTGGCAAGGGTCAAGTTATTGATGTGGCAATGGTGGACGGCGCGGCGCAGCTGATGTGGATGTTTCACAGTTTTGAAGCGATGGGTATGTGGGACGCGACTGAACGCGGATCTAACATACTCGATGGTGGGGCACATTTTTATGACACGTACGAGTGCGCAGACGGCGAGTATATTTCTATAGGTTCTATCGAGCCGCAGTTTTACGCTTTATTGAAGGAGCGGGCGGGACTGACTGAGGAAGATTTTGGCGCACAGAATGATCAGTCGCAATGGTCTGTAATGAAGGAAAAGCTAACCACGGTCATTAAACAGAAAACGCAGGCACAGTGGTCTGAGATTATGGAGGGCACAGATGTCTGCTATGCGCCCGTGCTCAATTTTCTGGACGCGCCAAAACATCCGGCAAATATAGCGCGCAACACCTACATAGAGGTGGACGGAGTGGTGCAGCCTGCGCCTGCTCCGCGCTTTGGCCGCACACCGTCAGAAGTGCGACATGGTGGCCATGATGTTGGGCAGGATACCGATTCAGTACTCGCGGAGATGGGTTTCGGAGAGCAGGAGTTGGCTAGCCTAAGGTCTGACGGCTCTATCGTATGATGACAACTATTTAAGAGGTGTGCGCGATGAGTACGTATGAAACGGTTTTGGTAAAACACCATGGGTCTGTCGCGGTAGTCAGCTTAAATCGACCCGACAATCTCAATAGTTTCAATAAAACGTTGCGCCGTGAGCTGCTATTAGCCGTGCGCGAGGTCAATGACGATGACCGTGTCAGGGTGGTGGTGGTGACGGGCGTAGGCCGTGCTTTCAGCGCGGGGGCCGACCTAGCGGATGTTCCTGAGGACGCACTGAATTTCCGAGTTGAGGATCAACTGAATGGCGAGTATAAGCCAGTGCTAATGGAGATCCACGAGGCACACAAACCCTGGATTAGTGCAATCAACGGTGCCTGCGCTGGCATCGGAAGTGCTTTAGGTATGGTCTGTGATCTGACCGTGATGGCAGAAGATGCTTTTATCTACCAAGCCTTCGCCGCCATCAGCCTAATACCGGATGGCGGAGCGACTTGGCACTTGGTGCGCACGCTGGGTCGAAAACGTGCCTACGAGGTGATTGTCACCGGTGAGAAAATCCGTGCTGACAAATGTTTGCAGTGGGGCCTGTGCAACCGCGTGGTCCCCGCCGATACGCTGTTGGAAGACACGCTCGCCTGGGCGCAGGAGATCGCCGGCAAAGCTCCCTTGTCCCTGCGTTACGCCAAGCAAGCCCTCAACGCTGCGATAGAAGAGTCCGTTAGTGACACCATTTCTGGAGAGGCTAAGCTGCAGCATATCTGTATGGATAGCGCAGATGCCGAGGAGGGCGTGGCGGCCTTTCTGCAGAAGCGTAAACCTGTGTGGCAAGGGCGGTAAAGTCCCGTTAAGGAGAATGAAGATGACAGAATTGTTGCTGCAGAGAGAGGACGGATACGCTGTCCTGACGCTCAATCGTTCTGACGCGAGGAATGCGTTGTCCCCGCAATTGCTGCTCGATCTATGTGGGGCCTTTCGCCTGTTGCAGGACGAGGATGATATCCATGCTGTCATTCTTACTGGCGCCGGTACGGCGTTTTGTGCAGGTCTAGATCTCAAGGCAATGGCAGAAGATGAGTCCGGTCTTGGAGTCTATGCCATTCACGCTCAACACGATATTACGGCGGCGATGATGGCTTTTGATCGACCCATTATAGTGGGGGTAAACGGTGTCGCTGCCACCGGTGGTTTCGAGCTTGCATTGATGGGTGACATCCTGCTCGCCTCCTCTAACGCGCGTTTTGCCGATACACACTGCCGCGTCGGATTAGCGCCGGGTTGGGGTTTGTCTCAAAAGCTGGCACGTATCATTGGACCAAGCAGAGCGCGCGAAGCGCACTTCACTGGCAACGTCATATCTGCACAACAGGCGGAAGCATGGGGCCTAGTGAGTCGTGTGGTGGCTCCCGAGGACCTGCTTGACGCGTGTCGCCAGGTCGCGACGGATATTGCTAACTGCGTGCCGGAAACGGTCAAGGTTTATAAGCAAATGGTAAACGAAGGTTTGCAGACAGATTTGGCTGCGGGATTGGCTATGGAGCGCAGTGTGATGACCCACGTTAACCAGCGCGTGTCTGGCGATGTTATCGCCAATCGCCGCCCCAGTGTCCAACAGCGCGGAAAAAATCAGTAACCGAGTCAATAGCCCGCTCTTCACGCAATCGCAATCCGCGTTATGATACGGCGATGGTATCTATGCGGAGAAACGAATGGACGGAGAGATAAGGCCTGAATTGCAAGCGTTGCGGAAGCGCCTAGGACACACTCTCGATGAAGCCCGATCAGAGGCGCGTGCGAAGCGCCACGGCAAGGGATATCGCACTGCGCGGGAAAATGTCGCCGACTTGGCCGACGAGGGCTCATTTCAGGAATATGGGCAACTTGCCGTCGCAGCGCAGCGCAGTCGACGCGACTATGAAGATCTACAGACCAGTACTGCAGCGGATGGGGTCATCACTGGGACCTGCACTATTAATGCTGACCTGATCGGGGCAGATCGCGCGCGCGCAGGCATCATCGTCAACGATTACTCGGTGCTAGCCGGCACGCAGGGCTTCTTTCATCACCGTAAACTCGATCGTATTTGTGAGCTCGCCCGTGAGCAGTCATTGCCCTTGGTGATGTATACCGAAGGCGGTGGTGGTCGCCCAGGTGATACGGATGTGGCCACCCAAATTGCCGGGCTGAATATTAAATCGTTTAGTACCTGGGCAGCGCTTAGCGGTGAGGTCCCGCGTATTGCGGTGAACAATGGATATTGTTTTGCCGGCAATGCCGCATTGTTTGGTTGTGCCGATTTTTGTATCGCCACGCGCAGTTCATGGATTGGTATGGCAGGTCCGGCCATGATTGAAGGTGGCGGTTTGGGTAAGTATGAGCCCACTGCTATCGGGCCTATCGAGGTGCAGGAGAAAAATGGGGTTGTCGATATTGTCGCTGACGATGAAGCGCATGCGACTGCTGTGGCGCAACAACTGCTGTCCTACTTTCAGGGTGCGGTATCGCAATGGGACACTGTTTCTCAGGAGGCATTGCGCGATGCCATTCCCGAGGATAGGCGCTGGAGTTATCCTGTGCGAGACATTATTGAAACGATCGCGGATACCGGTTCGTTTCTGGAATTACAGCGCATTTATGGCCGAAGTATTATAACCGGCTTCATTCGACTTGAGGGAAAACCCATTGCGCTGATCGCCAACGACTGTCAGCAACTTGGCGGTGCGGTAGACGCAACAGCCTCAGAGAAAGCGGCGCGTTTTTTGCAAATTTGTGATGCATTTTCTCTGCCCGTGTTATCGCTCACGGATACCCCGGGATTTATGGTGGGCCCTGATAGTGAGCTGCAGGGGGCCGTGCGACGTATGTCTTCGTTGTTCCTGGCAGGCGCAAAACTGCGGGTTCCCATGGTGGCTATATTTTTGCGTAAGGCCTATGGCCTCGGTGCAATGGCAATGACCGGCGGAAGTTTTGTGGCACCTGTGTACGCCGCTGCCTGGCCAACGGGGGAGGTCGGTGGCATGGGACTGGAGGGGGCCGTGAGGCTGGGCTTCAAAAAAGAGCTGGAAGCACTCGATGATCTGGTTGAGCGAGAAAAGCTTTTTCAGCAGTTGGTTGCCAGGATGTATGAGGTGGGCAAGGCGTCGGAAGCGGCCTCTTATTTGGAAGTGGACGCGGTTATTGACCCCGCTGATACCCGCGCGGTGGTGCTGCGGGCACTAGCTGCGGCGAGAGCCGGCTGATGTCTGTGAGGGGTGGCGGTAGCGTTTATGTGCTGTGCCCGAAAGCCGTCGTGCAGGCTGCGAGCGCGCTAGGGGTAGATAGTGCGGTGTTGCTGCGCGATGCAGGTATCAGTCAGGATCTGCTCAGTGCTGCGGCAGAGCGCATTCCGCTGGCAAGTTACATGGACCTTTATCGTATGGCAGCTGAGCGCAGCGGCGATCCTGACATTGGTTTGTATGTGGGACATATCGTTTACTTCACTGGTATGAATCTGCATCTGTACATGACAACGATCTGCCGCAATTTGAAAGAATATTTCAATGTCATTCCCAGTACCATTCGAATAAGAGGTGATACTGGGCGGGTGTTGATTCGTCCACAGGGAGAATTTATCCGACTCGAGTGGCATCCGCTCAATGAGGAAACAGGCACATGGCGGCCACTGGTTGACGAGATGCTGAAGTCATCTGCCGAGATCGTGAGTGCTATTTGTGCTTTACCTGTTCCTGTGCGCGCCGCCGAGTTTTCTTATCCTGCGCCCGATGATACGCGTGCACTGAAACGGACTTTTGGTTCTAACCTTAAGTTTGGTTGTGACGTGAGTTGTCTGTATTTTTCCCGAGAGGTGGTGCACTATCCGCTCATTGACGTTGGCTTTGAACTGGATGCAGATTTTTGGGCTGGCCCTCGCTCCGTGTTCGATGAACCTCTGACCGTCGATCCTTTTTTGCGTGACACACGCATTGCCATTCGCCGCGCTCTGCCCGGAGGTACATTGACTATCGACAGCCTGGCATTAGAATTAAACGTGTCCCGACGAACGCTGCAACGTCGTCTCAGTGCACTGCAGTCAAGTTTCAAAACGATGTTACAGGATGTACGTGAGGAACAGTCCCGACGCTATCTCGACGATCCGCGATTGGCGGTTACTGAGATAGCACTCTTACTGGGCTATTCCGATCAAGCGTCCTTCTCAAACGCTTTCAAGTCTTGGTGTGGCTGCGCTCCCACAGAGTATCGACAGCGCAGTGGTGATTGAATGGATTGTACTTAACATGAACTATGAAGAGGAAAACATGAAGAATCTTTTTGATGTGAAGGGAAAAGTGGCGGTGGTTACCGGCGGCTCCCGCGGTATCGGGGCTATGATTGCGCGCGGTTTTGTTGAGAATGGCGTGAAAACGTATATTACTGCGCGCAGGGAAGAAGAGCTGCAGGCCACAGTAAGCGAGCTGGCCGAAATAGGGCAGTGTATTGCGATTCCCTCAGACCTCTCGACGATGGACGGTGTGATCGCTTTTGCGGCAGCCGTCAGCGCCGCCGAAGAAAAGGTGCATATTTTGGTGAATAATGCGGGCACTACCTGGGGTGCGGATATCGATGTATTCCCTGAGAGTGGCTGGGATAAAACCATGGACCTCAATGTGAAATCGTTATTTTTCCTTACCCAGAAATTATTGCCCGCTTTGCGCTCAGCTAGCGCAAAAGACGACCCGGCGCGCGTTATTAACATCGGATCGATCAACGGACTAACTCACCCGCACATGAATAACTACGCTTATTCCGCGAGTAAGGCGGCGGTGCATCACCTGACGCGGCATCTTGGAGCGGACCTCGCGCCTCAGGGCGTGAATGTTAACGCTATCGCCCCTGGTTTCTTTCCTAGCAAAATGACGGCTCACCTGCTTGATCATGAGGCCGAAATGGGCGCACTGTTCCCCTGTGGTCGTCTCGGCAACGCGGAGGATGTTGCGGGCACTGCTATCTATTTGAGCGCCCGTGCTTCTGCCTGGTTAACCGGTCAGACCATTGCATTGGACGGCGGAGCCGTTGCCGCCTCCGGATAAGACTGTTGACTTACACTCCTCTCGGTTTCGGTATTACCTGCATCGACGCTGAGTATGTAGAGCATGGTACGGCCTGTCTTTACCTGATGCAGGAAGGTGATGAATGCGCGGTGCTGGAGACGGGCACCTGTCACAGTGTTCCTGCGCTTGAGCAACTGCTACTGCATCGGGGTATCGGTGTCGAGCAAGTGCGATATGTGATTCCCACACATGTGCATCTGGATCATGCAGGGGGCGCCGGCGCTATGATGGCCGTATTTCCTGCAGCGCAGTTACTGATTCATCCGCGCGGCGCTCGGCATATGGTTGACCCCGAGCGACTCATCGCCGGCGCTACACAGGTCTATGGGGCGGATCTCTTTCGCCAACTGTATGGTGACATTCAGCCTATTAATGCTCTTCGCATTCGGCAGATGGAGGACGGTGAAAAGGTCTCTCTGGCCGGAAGGCAGCTGGAATTTCGTCACACGCGGGGCCATGCAGAGCACCATTTTTGTGTGTGGGATGAAGTCAGTCGAGGCTGGTTCAGTGGCGACATGTTCGGTGTTTCTTATTCCTGGTGCCGATTTCCCGGTGGGGACTTCGTGATGCCTTCGACCACGCCCAGTCAGTTTGACCCTGAGGCCTATCTTGCTTCGATTGAATTGCTGGGTAGTTATGCACCGCAACGATTGTATCTCACACACTACGGAGAGCTGGAGTACTCGCATGAAAAGGCACAATTGCTAGCGCAGCAAATAGACATGTATTCCAAGTTTGCCACCGTTGACGCGAGCGATGAGGCGCTCTTATCACAGCAGCTAAGCGATTACGCAATGGATTTGGTGCGTCAGTTGGGTGCCTGTGGCGATGAGGTCGAGTTGCGCACCCGACTTGCGTTTGACTTACAGCTCAATGCGCAGGGCTTGTGTGTGTGGCAAAAACGTCTGTTGGGTAATTGACTCCCTAGCAGGCAGGCTAGCCGAGCGGTTTCAGGCGAATGAGAAATGTTACGCTGCGCAGAGTATTGAACGCGGCTGCATAATAGTTCAAAGTGTAGCTCGGCATTACCCAGTAGCCAAGACTCTGCTGGGCTTTGAGAGAATCGTATTATGGCTAGTGCTAACTTTGTGGATGTGGTGATAGTGGGTGCAGGACTGTCCGGTATTGGCAGTGCTCGGCATCTTCAGCGTGACTGCCCGGATCGCACCTTTGCCTTGCTGGAATCCAGAGAGGCTTTAGGAGGCACCTGGGATTTATTCCGTTACCCCGGAATACGCTCCGACAGCGACATGTACACACTGGGTTACACGTTTAAGCCCTGGCTAGAGCGCAAGTCGCTCGCCGACGGCCCCTCAATACTGCGCTACCTCCGCGAAACGGCGAAAGAAACGGGAGTGGATAAACATATCCATTACAAGCATAAAGTTCTCAGCGCCAGTTGGTCATCGGAGTCCTCCACGTGGTCGGTTAGTGTCCAGCGTTCCGATACTGATGACATTATAGAATTCGATTGTCGTTTCCTTATGATGTGTGGCGGTTATTACGATTATGAGCAAGGTCATACGCCAGAGTTTTCTGGGCGGGACGATTTTAACGGGCAAGTGATTCATGCGCAGCATTGGCCTGAAGATTTAGACTACAAGGCAAAGAAGGTCATTGTTATTGGCAGCGGCGCTACTGCTGTTACTCTGGTGCCTGAGCTGTCTAAACAGGCAGCGCACACTATCATGTTGCAGCGCTCCCCTACCTACGTCGCTTCGATTCCGGAGGAGGACTCTTGGTCCGCGGTGTTGCACGGCGTTCTGCCTACCTCATGGGTGTACCGTATTGTCCGTTGGAAGCGTATTTTGCTGCAGATAATGGTCTTCAACCTTTCACGCAAGCGGCCGCAAGTGATGAAGAAATTGTTGCTGGGTCAGGTGCGTGAAGCGCTCGGTGATGACTACGATATTAAGACGCACTTTACCCCAAATTATAACCCTTGGGATCAGCGTCTTTGCGCAGTGCCTGAGGGGGATTTGTTTACTGCTATTGCTGAAAAGCGCGCAGAGGTCGTCACTGACTACGTTGATTATTTTACCCCAACCGGAATTCGTCTCAAATCAGGCAGGGATCTGGAGGCTGACATTGTTGTGTTGGCTACGGGTCTTACGATGAAGTTTATAGGGGGCACAAAATTAATCGTCGATGGGGCTGTGATAGAGCCGTCTACACTGCATGTCTATCGAGGAATGATGCTGTCTAATATTCCTAACCTGGTGCAGGTATTCGGCTATACAAATGCCTCTTGGACACTTAAGTCGGATCTGACTGCTCAATATGTCTGTCGCCTGCTAAATCATATGCGCAAGACGGGTACTACGATGGCCGTTCCGAGGGTTGCTTCTGCCGGAGTTGAAGACGAGCCAATGCTGGATTTTAGTTCAGGCTATATCGTGCGAGCTGTTGAAAAGTTTCCAAAACAAGGCAAAAAGCTACCTTGGCGCGTTTATCAGAATTTCATATTAGATTTTATCAATTTGCGCCTGAGACCGATTGCGGACACGGTACTCAAATTCAAATAGGCGCATCATGAAGTAAGACATTTTTTATTTTTTCTAGTATTTAAAGGAGTGGCGATGATCTATCCGTCGAAGCCATATGCGCAGTAGTGCAAGCAAGAGCAGGGCAAGCGTATCGATTATAGTGAGACGGCGAAAGGCGGCCCTGTGATTGTTGTGCACGGTGCATCCGCATCGCCTTTTGTGCGTAAAGTGTTGGTTGCGTTAGCGGTTAAAGATCTGCCGTTCGAGCAAATTCAACAAATTCCTTTCGCTAGAGATCTTGTGTATCGAAAGATCAATCCGTTGGAAAAAATACCAACGTTGCAGGATGGCGAACTTACGATTTGCGATTCAACGGTGATATGCGAGTATCTCGAAGATGCTTATCCTCAGTCTTCACTGTATCCCAAGAACGCCGTTGATAAGGCAAGGGCGCGGTGGTATGAGGAGTTAGGCGGTACCCGCGTGGCGGAACTTGCAGCGGGTATTTTCTTTCAGCGGTTCATGCGCCCGATGGTGCTCAAGCAGGAGACAGACGAGGAACTGGTTAAAAAAATTGTCAACAAGCAGCTACCGCCAATGCTTGATTATCTTGAGTGCCAAGTGCCTACGGAAGGCTTTATTTTTGGCGATTTTATGATCGCAGATATAAGCCTAATGAGCCCCTTTGTAAACGCCAGTTATGCCGGTTACGAAATTGATAGTGCGCGTTGGCCAGTTTTCTCGGATTTTGTAGGCAGAGTAAAATCTCATCCGGTGGTCAATAAGGTGCTAGAGGCGGAAGCTGTTTTAATGGGACGCCGCTGAGAAGCACTCCCTTTGCTATTAAGATTATCATTACCCGATTGGAGGCCATAACAATTGTGACGACTGAAATTTGTACACTAGCGGAGATAACTGACGCCAGCGCGGGGGGCAAGGCCTATGGACTTGCGAGACTGTTAGCCATGGGCTTGCCCGTTCCGCCGGCCTTTGTGTTACGCAATGCCAGCACGGATTATTTTCCTGAGACGCTCGACCAGAGTTATCACGATCTAGGGAAGGAGGCAGTTGCTGTGCGTTCATCGGCGCTCGGCGAGGACGGCACTGACGCATCGTTTGCAGGGCAGTATGACACCGTGTTGAATGTAAGGGGTTCGCAGGAATTGCGCGAGGCCATTCAGCGCTGTGTCGCTTCCGTTTCGAACGAACGCGCCCGCAGTTATCTGCAGGATCAGACTGGGAGTGATACCGCCACAATGAATGTTGTGGTGCAGGCTATGGTGAATGCTAGGGCCGCCGGTGTCGTATTTACCGCGGATCCAGTCAGCGCCAGACGTGATCTATTGGTGATTGATGCCGTCGCGGGCCTGGGCGAGGCTCTGGTGAGCGGAGAGGCCACTCCGGATCACTATGGTGTGCACATCAGTGGGAACATCGTGCGACGGCAGTTGACGGCAGCTGAGCCGTTGCTGAGCGATGGAGAAATATTGCTGATAGCGAAGGGCGCCCGAGCCGCCGCCACTCACGAAGGTCAGCCTTTAGACCTAGAGTGGGCAATAGACCAAGATGGCACGCTATATTGGTTACAGGCAAGGCCCATTACCACGCTGCCCGAGGATCTCAATGAATTTGATACGGTGCTGCCGCGTCCGGATGATGTGTTAACGATTAGTAACGTCAGTGAAATGATGCCCGGCGCGGTATGTCCGTTGACGGGATCTTTTACCGGATGGGGCATTGATTACGGTCTGCAGCACATGCAGGTGGCCGTGGGTGCCAGGCCGGATATACAGAAAGACTGGCAGATTACCGCCTGGGCATATGGGCATCTGCTGCTTAATTTGTCCGGTAATGTTGTGATGTCTTCTGCGGTGCTGGGCTCTACGGTGGAGCAAACGGGTCAGACCCTATGTGGACGCCTCATTCCAGAACTCAAGGCATTTCCACCGCAGCCTTTTTTACGGCGCGTGATCAATACGGGAAAGCTGCTGGTCTATTGCCTTCGAGCGCCTGCAGTCGTTAACCGATTTGGTGACGAGCTTGATGTGTTTGTTATTCATAATGAAATTGACAGTAAAGCGATGTGGAGCGAGCTTGAGAAAAAATCCGCTTTCTTTGACCACGCTATGGCGGTGCATATTCAGTCTTCTTCATTATCGGGCTTTCTGTGCAGCATCGTGGAGAATATGGTCTCGAGCAAATCCAATAACAGTACCAGTGAAGAACAGGGCGAGGCGGTGCGTTTGCTGGCCGGTGCCACCGGAGTAGAGAGTGCCGTGATGCTGGAGAAATTGGATAACCTCATTGATAGCGTAGTGGCGCATCCGGACGCGCAGCTGGCTTTTCAGCAGGCAACGCTGGGCGATGCGCAGTCTTGGTTGCGTAACGAGCCGACACTCGCGCCGATATTTGCGACTTTTCTGTCAGACAACGGGCATCGGGGATATCGTGAACTTTGTATGCGTGATCCGGCGTGGCGCGATGATCCCTCGTCACTTATACAAAGTATGCAGGCTTCCGTGCGAGCCCGTTTTATAACGGGAGGACGAAAGTCTTTGCACACTGTGAATATTGATTGGGCCAGTTTGAACCGCGGCCTTCGTTGGGTATTGCCTAAGGCACATGACGCCATTCGTCGACGGGAGCATACTAAGTCTCAATTGGTAGAGGTGGCTCATCGGTTTAAGTGTGGGTTTCGCCACCTTGGAAAGCTGCTGCAAGATGAGGGCATATTACCCGACGCAGACCTGGTAAATTTCTTTAGTGTGAAGGAATTGCCCAGCTTTGTTTTGCGCCCTGACGCTGCTGCAGTGGACCGCGCCGTTGCGCGTCGAGAGGCTTTAGCGTACCAGCAACAATTTGAATTTCCGGAAATCTCGGTTGGTTTGCCGCAACCGTTGGAGGCGCGTCCTGCAACGATTGCTGATGGCGTATTGCATGGTCGTCCCGCTTCGCGCGGTATTGTCGAGGGTGTTGCACGCGTAGCGATAACATTGGCAGAAGCGGCCCAATTGCAACCGGGGGAAATCCTGATTACCCCGATAACGGATATCGGCTGGACACCCTACTTCAGTTTGATAGGAGGTCTGGTGACGGATCTTGGAAGTGCGGTCTCGCATGGCGCCGTCATAGCCCGAGAGTATGGGCTACCCTGCATAGTCAATTCCCGCGAGGGGACGCGCTTTTTTAATACGGGAGATCGCATTCGGTTGGATGGCGATAAAGGCACAGTCGAGCGTCTGTGAGTCACAAAACGCGTGAGACTGCTGCACTACTCTATTGAGACTTCAGAGGGTGTTATTTGATCTTTCGGCGAGCACGGGTTACTAGCGCGGGATAAATAGCATAAAAAAAGCCGCAACCTTGCGATTGCGGCCTAGTCTAGATCCTCCTATGCGCTATAGAGCCGTGTAGCTGTACTTTTGCCCGCCCAGCGTCGCTTGATACATCAGGCCACCCTTGGCGATAGTGAAGATAGCCATACCCTTGCGGAAGCCCCCCAGTGAATTTGCTTTGGCGTCATTTTTGCCGCCGCTAATACCGGCTGACGCGCCACCGCCAGTATTGGCGGCCACCGAGGCACCTGCTGTGATCGCGACTGCACTGGCATCTGCACTGAACTCGAAGTTTCCAGAGATAAAGTTGATGAGGGCGTTCTCATTCTCAAAAAAGATAATTTGACTGAAAGCCTGGCCACCAAGCTGCAAGCCAATAGTCAGTTGAGTCATATCAGCAGTACCGATGACTTCACCGCCCCGATAAACTTTTCCTTCGCCAAACGCTCCGCCAATACCGATCCCGCCTTTACCAATAGTAGGAAACACAGCGTAACCAACACTCTTGCCAAAGAAGGTGGCGCTTTCACCTGCGTTTTCGAAGGTTTTGATGGCGTCAGAGTATTCGTCTGCTTGCACTGTCAGGCTCGAGAGGCTGAACAGAACGAACGCCATCGTTAATCTAATCAATGTTTTCATAGTTTTAGTCCTTTGGTGAATGAAAGAAGGCTGGAGGTGCTTGCGCCATTCAGAGCATGCCAAATGCATCATACAGCGTCAAGTGGATGAGAGTTATTAAGGCATTAATCAGACATAGGAGACAGCGCCCCCATCGATGCGTATGTTTTGGCCGTTGATAAACCCGGCGTTGTCGCTGCACAGGAAAGCGACTAGGTCCGCAACGTCCTCACGAGTGGCCAGACGGCCACAGGGATTGGGGAACTCCTCAGTAACAATGCGGGCCACGATCTGCTCCCAGTCGTCGCCCCAGCCTTTTTTGCGCGCTTTAACACGATAGCTTGCCTCCAATGCTGGCGTGTGAATCAGGCCAGGAGACACCGTGTTGACGGTGATTCCCGTGCCCGCCAGCTCCTGAGTCAGACTGACCCCCAGGTTGGCCAGCGCGCCCTTGGAGGCATAGTAATGAGGCATGATTCTGCCTGGTCGATGCGAGCCTATCGTACCTAGGTTAACGATCCGACCCCAGCCGCGCTGTTTCATTGTTGGTACGATACCCTGCACCAATCGGGCCACGGACAGGACATTCTTTTGGTACATGTCCAGCCAGTCTTCAGTGCTTGCAGAGTCCCATTTTGCGAAACTAGCGGTGCCGTAGTTGTTGACTAATATGTCAACGCTGAGTCTCTGTGATTGCAACTGTTCCAGCACTGCCTGACACCCGCCTTCCGTGGCGATATCACCTTCTACAGAAAAACTGTTTTCCAAGGTCTGTGCAGCCTTGGTGGCACTACCATCACAATGATTACTGTGGACAATCACGCAGACGCCATTGCGTGAAAGCGTGCGTGCGATGACGGCGCCAGTGTTTCGGTCTGCACCAGTGACCAGTGCTGTCCTGTGGTTGAATTTGAGCTGCATGGTGGTTACGTTCCTGATGGCTTCCATCGGAGTATTAGGCGATGTTACATTAGTGCCTTCAACGGATTATCGGCGCCGTCCGTTAATGAGAGAATTCCATGTTGCGTAATGCTTTGCTCCTAATAATGTTGTGTTTCGGTTCTTTAGGGGCCACCGCAGATGGACTCAAGGTCGGCATCTCGACAGATTATCCGCCATTGGCTTACAAACAGGAAGGGCGCATCGTTGGCATCGAGGTCGATAATGCCACAGCGGTGGGCGCGATTCTTGGGCGCAAAATGACATTGGTGGAAATGCCTTTTGAAAAATTGATTCCAGCTTTGCAGGCTAGTGAAATTGACGTGGTAATGTCTGGCATGAGCATAACGGCTGCGCGAGGCAAGCAGGTCACCTTTATCGATCCTTATATAGAGGTCGGGCAGATGGCCATAATGCTGATGGATAATGCGGCACAGTTTTCCCAGCCTTGGTCAATCTACCGAAAGGGGGTGCGTGTGGGTGTGGAGCCAGGCACTACCGGCGCAGAATTTGCCAAGATGGAACTCGAGGAAGCCCAGATCAGCTATTTTAGTAGCCCATCCGCTGCCTTTGACGGACTGCGCGCTGATGATATTGATCTGTACGTTCATGATGCGCCAACCAGTTGGCAGCTTGCAACGTCGAAAAATAATGAAGACTTACTCAGTCTGTATGCACCGTTGACCAACGAACAGCTAGCATGGGCGGTCCGCAAAGACGATGAGCGTTTAGCGCAAGCGCTGAGTGCCGCTCTGCAGACCATGAAAGGCAATGGAAGTTTGCGCTATATCCTCAATCGCTGGATACCCGTAACGGTTGAGGTGCGCTGAGGACGGCCTGCTTTTATGCGCATCTTTGACCGCTAAACTAAGTAAAAGGAGTTTGATGTTGTTGACACCGAAAAACATAAACAATTTATCGTGTGAGTGGCTGGCTTATGCGCTTGAGGCTCCGGTCTCTGGTTTCACCGTGACAGATGCTCACGCCGGCACCACTGGTCGCGCGGTGTTGGAACTGGAATATGGAAAACCGACAGATCTTCCCTCCCGGTTGTTTGTGAAGCTACCGCCTGCGGACGAACTGCAGCAGGCCTTCGTGACATCAAGCGGCATGGGGCGACGCGAGACGCGTTTTTACACAACCCTCTCTGCGGAGATTCCGGTACGCGTGCCGCACTGTTACTTTGCCGTCAGCGACGATGTGGGTGAAGATTATATTATGCTGTTGGAGCATTTGGAGGACAGTCGCTGTACTTTTAGAAACGCCAAAACGCGCTACGGTGAAAACTATGTTCGTGAAGTGCTCGCAGCGTTTGCACGTTTTCATGCAGCGTATTGGACTTCGCCACGCTTTGATTCTGATCTTGCGTGGGTGCAGCCGCCCGTGCAGCATGAGATTGCGCTGCCTCTGATGGAGAAGGCTCTGAAGGTACACGCCGCTAGTATGCCATCGGTCTTCCGAGATATGGGTGAGCTGTACCTAGATAGGACCGATGATATTCATCGTCTGTGGAACCGAGGAGCGCCAACATTGATTCATGGCGACGTGCACGACGGCAACCTATTCTTCGACGCGGATGGTCCGGGCTTTCTCGATTGGGCTTTAGTGGCAAAGGCTCCGGCCATGCGCGATATCAGTTATTTTCTGGCGGGGGTATTGACCTCAGCAGATCAGCAAGCGTGGGGGCCGGACATGCTTGACTATTACCGCAAGCAACTTCTAGCACTCGGTGCACCGGCCCCATCCGCGCAGGAACTTTGGCAGCAATATCAGTGGCATGCGGCGTATGTCTGGGTCGGGTCAGCGGTGACTCTGGCCATGGGAGATGCGTGGCAGCCGGTCAACTATATGCTGGCCTCACTCGAGCGACTGCATGCCGCGATGGAGACCCTGGGCTCAGTAAAGGCTATTCGCGCTGCTGTCTAATGGCCGACTCGTTAAGTCTGCGGAGTTTCAGTCGGGAGGGTAAGGCGTATGAAAGGGGTGTCTCAATCTCTGCTGCGTCCAATGAGTGTGCGTTGTCTTTGGCTATTGGTTATATAGTGTCTTGTCTGACATACTGATGTTTGTTTATGGCAAGATAAATTTTCTGCATAAAGCGGTAAATAAGGGAGGTGCGAATGAAAAATTTCTTCCCCAGTAAAAAAGACTATGCAAAAGCCATTTCTATTTTAGACGCAAGGGTTACCATCCGGGTCTGTGCCGTGACAGTAACCGGACTCAGATTTCTGCGTCATTGTGGCGTCGCCGCTAGCGTTTGCTTTGCCGCTTCCGCTGCTTTTCAGGTTGCTCATGCCCTGGATGCTTGCCCGGGTCGAGCTGTGTCAGCGCACCAGGGCGTTACCGGTTTTAACACACTGCTGGACGGGCAGCCGGGAGCACCGCGCACGCCAGAATTTTATCTCATACCGTCTTATAATTTTGAACAAGAGAAGTTTGTAAATGAATTAAGTGTGAGCGTAGTACCGGGATTATCCGGTTTTTGGTGTCAGACGAGTTTCACGTTTGTTGCGCCTGTCGCCAGAGTGTTTGATGGCGATATTCACTTCGATAAATCAGTCGCAGCAAGCTGGGAGCAGCGGTGGCTGATCGATGACGGTTCATTGCCGACTGTGTCAACCGTCGTTGATGTGCTGACGCCTTACGATGACTCCAATGCAAATACTGAGATTTCACTGATCGGTATCATTGCTAAATCCACCTCGTGGGGGGTGGTTTATCTGAACTCGGTGGCCTTGGCGGAAGACGCTAGTGACCTTTCTTCGGTCGATTTTTCCGGTGTAGTCGGCGCCAAACGTATCGTCAACCCTAAACTGGCGGTGTTTGCGGATATCGTCATCAATGAAGAGGGTTTGTATGCTCTGGAGCTGTCTGCCGAGCGTGATTACAGTAATGGATTATCGCTCGGCCCCGGCATCAGACTGTTTCGTCCCAGCGACGGCTCTAATGATATCGATGTGTCGATAGGCATTGTCATAGCCAAGGTGTTTGGCGGTTAAGGTTCTGCCCAGGAGAATGGTTATGAGAATACACGTCTGCCTTGCACTGTTACTGCTGCTGTGGTCTACGCTTGCGCCGGCCGAAACACAGCGCGTTGGCATTAAGTCGGTGCCGCCATTTGCGATGCCGGATGGCCAAGGTGGCTGGACGGGAATTTCAGTAGAATTGTGGCAGCGTATTGCAGTGGGTTTGGGATGGAAAACCAAATGGGTGGTCATGGACAGTTCCCGTGCGCAGGTCGAAGCACTGGAAGCGGGCACTATCGATGTCGCGCTCGGAGCACTATCAATGACGCCAGAACGCGAAGCCGTAATGAATTTTAGTGCCCCGTTTTATTCTACGCATCTCGCTATCGCCACTCCGGCACAATATGGCAACTGGCGGGGTGTGCTGAAGGGACTGTTATCGCCCGCATTTCTGAGCACAGTGGGTGTGTTGCTGCTGTTACTGCTGGCAGTGGGAGCGCTGTTATGGCTGGTCGAGCGTAAACGCAATCCTCAGGAGTTCGGCGGTTCCGTTACGGAAGGCATCGGCAATGGTTTCTGGTGGTCGTTAGTGACTATGACGACGGTAGGCTACGGCGACAAGGCTCCGGTGACTTTTACTGGCCGAGCGCTGGCCACCATCTGGATGTTTGCCAGTATCATCATGATTTCAGGTCTCACCGCTAGTATTGCGGCATCGCTGACAGTGAACCAGCTCAATACTATGGTACGCGGCGTTCAGGATCTCAATCAGGTAAGGTCCGTTGCTGTGACGGGTTCTACTGGCGAGCAATTTTTGCGCAAGAGTGGCATTCGCATGCAGACGGTCGACACGGCCACTGAGGGGCTGGCGATGCTAAGAGAGGGCACAGCCGATGCGCTGGTCTACGATGAAGCGCTGCTGCGTTACCTGCTGAAGGATGCTGCGCCCGGCATCGAGATTCTAAGGCAGTCTATCGAAATGCAGTATTATGCGTTTGGTATGAAGTCGAGTTTTGCGCATCAGGAAAAGCTCAATCAGACTTTGCTGGCTTATACGAGTGACAGCGAGTGGCAGGCGATACTCAACCGTTATTTGGGGCAGCGCTAGCGGGATTAAATTATTATGCCTGCGGCCTGAGTCTGCGATGAACAGAAGTGCCGGTATCGCTCACCTCCCGCGCCGGTTGTTTGGGACGAAAATCTCTATTTTAAAGACATCATAACCGCCAAAACTTCGGCACTGAGGGGCCTCGCTCCATGTCCTTTTCCAGTGGTGTCTGCCCCCAACAAGTGATCACCAGGCTTGAATATTTTAGTGTGTCCGGTGCTGGTTCAAATCTCGATCTCTCCTGTCAGCACAATGAACAACTGTCTGTGGGGAGACACGTGTGGCACTAAGTCCATTAGCGCCATGTCAAATTCAAGGTGTTCGAAGTGGCTTTCTCCCTCAAAATCGCTATAGAAGCGAGTGAACGTGATAGGGTTTGGCATAGCTAACCAACCTCGGGCTACTCATCCATACCTGGAAAACGGTATTCATGGCCCCACAGATCGCCCTCGATACTGACGGTAGGCACATAGTTCTCCCAGTCGATCAGAAGACCGTCATAGCCATATTCTATGGCGATGCCGCCTGGCGCAAGAATGTAGACGGAGCACATATTGTCGTTAACATGGCGACCCAGCGTTGCCAGAAAGTGGCAACCTGCTTTTTTTGCCCGGTCCATGGCACTGCCTACCTCATCCATAGTCTCTGCCTCCACCATGATGTGCACGACGCCCAGAGGATGAGGGCCATTGAGCAGAGCAACAGAATGCTGGCGCGGGTTGTTGGCATGCATAAAGTTGATTTTCAGTCCGTCCATGCCAGGCGGATACAGGGTGTCAGTCAGGCCCGTGCCAATGAGCTGGGTGTAAAACGCTGTTGCCTCTTCAATGTCCGGGGCGGGGAGTACGCAATGGCCAAAGCCCATATCGCCTGTCTGCTGGTAGGTGGTCACAAATCCAGAGACACCGGCGGGAGAGGCCAGCGGGACGTAGTCCAATTTGCGGCCCCAGTATAGTTCTAATGTATTTCCAGCAGGATCTTCAACGGTAGCGAATGCGCTCACGTAGCGACGCTGAGCCTCCTCGGCTGAGCCCAATACAGCGGCATGTCCCGCGCCAGTGAGTTCATCAAGCGTAGTTTGCCACGCCGCTTCGGATGGATATTCCAAGCCGGTGGCTATCAGCCCATCCGCATCACTCGACTCAACCATAAAACGAAAGGGGTGATCATCCATGCGCAGGAATTGAGCGCCGGCGTCATCCTCAATCTGCGCGTCCATCAGGCCTAGTATCGTGGTGCCGAAGTCCATCCACGCTGCAGTGTCTGTTGATGCAATTCTCAAATATCCTGCCGCCGAAACTGCCATAGTGTTGCTCCTGTTTGACCCATAGTGAGTGGCGCTGATCACATAGTATTAACGATTTCTGGTTGCGGGGGAAACTCACCATCGTATTCTGCTTCCGCTGGTACATTTAAAGCAACCTAATAGCGCGGAAAGTGGCCCAATGATCTGAAATGTCATGTTCACATGATCCTTTGCGTCATTGAGAAGCAGAGGTCGCTCACTGATACTGTCTCACCTGAAATCAATCCCACCAAGGAGGGCTGTGACTGTGTCGCAACCAGATGTTCTCAACCAGGCCTTTGAGCTTGGATATACTTATACTCGCTCCACCGGCCCGGTGATTGGCCGATTCCTCACTGAGCTTAGAAACCGGAACATTGTTGGCATCAAGGCCAGTGATGGGAGGGTGGTGGTGCCGCCCATGGAGTACGACCCCAATACTGCGGAAGAACTCAGTGAATTCGTTGAGGTTGGCCAGCAGGGGGAGGTCGTAAGTTTTGCGTGGGTCAAGGAACCCCGCGAAGCTCATCCTATGGATGTGCCGTTTGCTTGGGCGATGATCAAACTCGACGGCGCAGACGTGCCTATGATCCACTGCGTGGCGGCTGCGAGCGAAGATGCGATCGCGACGGGCGCTCGCGTGCAGGTGGTTTGGGCCGATGAAACTATCGGCTACATGACCGATATTCGCTGCTTCGAACTGGTTTAGGAGAGCATGTTATGAGTGAAGAACAAGAAGTAGTGACCGTTGTAAAAGCGCCGGTCTATCTGAAGTATAATTTCACTGCGGGCGCGGCTCCGGCGCGTTTTCTGGCACAGATTAAAAAAGGCGTGTTGACAGGTCAGCGCTGTCCCAAGTGCTCCGCGGTCTATGTGCCACCGAGAGGCTCTTGCGGGGGCTGCGGTGTTGCCACTGAAGAAGAGGTTGTGTTGTCCAATAAAGCGACGGTGCAGTCATTCACCATTGTCTACATCCCTATCCCCAATAACCCGATCGAGCCGCCCTATATTATTGCCAACGTGGTACCGGATGGGGCCAACATTTCCTTCATCCACCTCATGAGTGAGTGCGTTAACGAGGATGTCCATATTGGAGCACGCGTTGAGGCAGTGTGGAAGCCGAAAGAGGAATGGGATTTTGCTATGGACAATATCCGATACTACAGGCCGATCGATGAGCCCAATGTACCAGTGGATCAGATCGGCAAATTACCTGTAACCGGTCTGGAGGGCTAACCTGTGAAAGAAATTGCAATAGTAGGCTTTAAGCAGTCCGACAGTGTGTCTGACGCTGGAGCGGTGAACGAAGTTGAGATGATCATGCCTGTGCTGAGCAGTGTTTTTCAGCAGGTGGGTATCAACAATGCTCAGGATGTGGGTTTCGTCTGCTCCGGCAGTTGCGACTATCTGCAGGGTGCGGCCTTTGCCTTTGTGGCCGGTGTCGATGCTTTGGGTGCCGTGCCACCGATCAAGGAGTCACATGTTGAGATGGATGCGGCATGGGCGCTGTATGAATCGATACTGAAAATTCGTATGGGTCATGCTGAGTCTGCGCTGATCTATGGTTTCGGCAAGTCGTCACCGGGTGAACTACCGATTGTCATGTCGCAGCAGCTTGATCCTTATTATCTTGCGCCCCTATGGGTCGACAGTATTTCACTGGCTGCACTGCAGGCGCGTCTTATGTTGGATCAGGGTTTGATTACGGAACGTGATATGGCTGAAGTGGTATCTCGATCGCGCCGCAATGCTATGAATAATCCTCACGCACAACTTGCTGGTGACGTTGCACCCGATGATGTGCTGGCCGAGGAAATGTACCTTTCGCCGCTGCGCAAAGCCGATATCTGTCCAGTGTCAGATGGCGCCAGCGCGATGATCATCGCTACTGTCGACAAGGCAAAGGAATGGGGCGTGCCTTACGCGATTATCAGTGGTATCGATCACCGTATTGAAACGCACAACCTCGGAATGCGTGACCTCACTGATTCAGTTTCCACCCGCACCGCAGCAAAACGCGCCGGTATGGATGCTGGCAAGGTAGAGGTTGCAGAGCTCTATGCGCCTTTCAGTCATCAGGAAATTATTCTCAGCCGGGCACTTGGCTTGGGCGACGAGACCCGAATTAATCCCAGTGGTGGTGTGCTTGCCGGAAACCTGATGATGGCGTCAGGCCTATCGCGGATCGGCGAAGTCTTTAACCGTATTGTCAGTGGTGAGGTGCAGCGCGGTATTGCTCATGCAACGTCGGGCCCTTGTTTGCAGCACAACCTGGTAACCGTATTGGAGAAAGCATAATGGCTAATTTGGCAGCGGTGGTCGGCATAGGCCAGACCAAATATATGACGAAGCGATTGGATGTTTCGATTGCCGGTTTGGTCCGAGAAGCGGCGGTAAACGCTCTGCAGGATGCGGATCTGACGTGGGACGATATCGACGCAGTGATTCTCGGTAAGGCCCCCGATATGTTCGAGGGTGTCATTATGCCAGAGGCTTATCTAACCGACGCATTGGGCTGTAATGGCAAGCCTATGCTGCGGGTACACACCGCCGGATCCGTGGGAGGTTCAACCGCGTTGGTGGCAGCATCTCACGTGCAAAGCGGCATGTTTAAGCGTGTCCTGACAGTGGCTTTTGAGAAGCAGTCTGAATCTAATGCGATGTGGGCGTTGTCGAACCCGCAACCTTTCTCCACGCATCTTAACGCGGGTGCAGGTGGCTATTTTGCGCCTATTATTCGCGAGTATATGCGCCGCTCAAACGCGCCCTACAATGTGGGCATTAAAGTGGCGGTGAAAGACCGTCTGCACGGCGCGCGTAACCCGTTGGCGCATTTGCAGAAACCTGATATTACGATGCAGGAAGTGGAAGATTCTTTCATGCTGTGGGATCCGATACGTTTTCTTGAGGCGTGTCCTTCGTCTGATGGAGCGTGTGCGATGATTATTGCGAATGAAGAGCTAGCAGACAAATCAGCTAAGAAGCCGGCCTGGATTCGCGGGGTTGCTATGCGTTCAGAGCCCACTATGTTCGCTGGTCGCGATGAGGTTAATCCGCAGGCCGGTCGCGATTGTGCAGCGGATGTCTACAAGCAAGCGGGCATTACCGATCCGCGCAAAGATCTCGATTGTGCCGAAGTTTACGTGCCGTTTAGCTGGTATGAGCCGATGTGGTTGGAGAACCTTGGGTTTGCGCCTGAGGGCGAAGGCTGGAAGTTGACCATGGAAGGTGCAACCTCATTGGATGAAGGTGGCGATATACCGTGGAACTGTTCCGGGGGTGTATTGTCTTCTAATGCGATTGGCGCATCCGGTATGATTCGTTTCGCGGAAGCGGCACGGCAGGTCCGTGGAGATGCCGGAGCTCACCAAGTCGAAGGTGCAAAACTAGCATTGGGTCACGCTTATGGCGGCGGTGCGCAGTTTTTCGCGATGTGGGTTGTAGGTTCCGAGAAACCGTAAGAGACACAGGGGAAAGATGAGTATGGCAATGCATTACAATATTGCGGACCTGTATGAATTAGTGGCAGACAAGGTGCCTGCTCGCAGCGCTCTGGTGTGCGGGGATCAGCGTGCCACGTTTAAAGAGTTGGATCAGCGCGCGAACAAGTTAGCGCACTACCTTGCGTCTGAGGGCGTCGGGCCGGGCGATCACGTTGGATTATATTTATACAACTGCAACGAGTACCTTGAGGGGATGCTAGCCTGCTTCAAAATTCGTGCAGTGCCGATTAACGTCAACTACCGTTATGTGCAAGAAGAGCTGCTGTATATCTTCGACAATGCGGATATGGTGGCATGCATTCACAATCAGGAGTTTATTCCGCACATCGATGAGGTGCGGGCCTCGGCTGCAGACCTCAAGACGTTTATCTGTGTAATGGACGAGTCGGGTTGCGACCCGGCATTGATCGGCAGCATTGAGTATGAAGCGTCTATGGAAGGGCAGTCAGCTGCGCGCGATTTTGATGAGCGCGCCGACGATGACATGTTTCTGCTCTACACAGGCGGCACCACGGGCATGCCCAAGGGCGTGATGTGGCCACACAAGAACCTGTTCTACGCCGCATTGGGGGGCGGTGGTTGGTTTCATCCGGACGGTGCGATTACTGAGCCGGATCAGATCGCTGGACGTGTCGGTGATTTCGCTATCGTCGGTATGGCGCTGGCGCCACTCATGCACGGCGCCTGCTGGTGGTATGCCATCATCCAGATGCTGGGTGGTAACTGCGTGGTACTCAATCCCCATCGTTCACTGGACGGCAGTCAAGTGTGGGACATCGTGGAGCAAGAGAAGGTCAACTCTCTATCCATCGTTGGCGACGCTATGGGCATCCCGCTGCTGGACGCCTTGAGTGAACACCCTGACCGTTGGGACTTGAGCAGCTTGTTCAGTGTGGGTTCCGGTGGTGCAGTGTTTTCTGCCTCTAAGCAGGAAGAATTCAAGCAGCGTTTTCCCAATGTCATCATCATGAATTCGTTCGGTTCGTCAGAGGCCGGCAATATGGGTTTTGACAGCGGTGAAAAAAAGTCAGAGACAAAAGGGCTGGGCAATGTAGTTCAATCTGACTTTATGGATGTGATTACCGATGAAGAAGGCAAACCTCATGCACCTGTAAAGCCAGGTGAGACGGGGATCTTTGCCCGTTCCGGTTTTATCCCGGTGGGCTACTACAACGACCCGATTAAAACCGCTAAGACTTTTGTAAAGGTCGACGGTAAAATCTGGCTTCTCACAGGGGATGAAGCACGCCTTGAAGATGACGGCTCTATAACGGTCTACGGCCGCGGTTCCAATTGTATTAATTCCGGTGGTGAGAAGATTTTCCCTGAAGAAGTGGAAGAGGCTATTAAGGCTCACCCGGATGTATTCGACTGCTTAGTCGTGGATACTCCGGATGATCGTTTTGGCAGTAAAGTCACTGCAGTGATCGCCACTCGCAATGATTGCAGCGTTAGCCTTGATTCGATTCAGCAAGAGACGCGTAAACACGTGGCCGGTTACAAGGTGCCGCGTGAGCTGCACATCGTAGCAGAAATCCCGCGTGCGCCCAGTGGCAAGCCGGCCTATCCGAAGGCGAAAGAAATTGCTCTGTCAGGTGAATTTAGGGTGCTGTGACCGTTACTTTGCCGAAACGGATGAACAGCGCATGCGTTGTCTCATCTGATGCCGGCGTGCAGATCTCTCAGGCAAATAGAGCTGACGTAATTAATTCATTAACAGTAGGCAAAAAACATGGCAGAACTCGATATCAGCACCAAAAACTGCATCGTAGAGCAAGAAGGCAGTGTCCTGGTCGTCACGCTCAACCGCCCCGAGGCCAAGAACGCCTTCAGTCCCGAAATGTTGCTGGGCATGTACAAGGCCTGGCGCCTGCTGGAGGAGGACGATTCGCTGATGTGTGCCATCCTTACCGCGAATGGTGATACTTTTTGTGCGGGCATGGATCTGAAGGCAGGGGCTGACGGTGAGCACCGCTCTACGGATGAATTTATGGAGCTGATGGGTACTGTGCCGAACATACATTGGCAAGCCTTGTTACGCGACAATAGGCCTAACAAGCCGTTGATTCTGGCCGTGGAAGGTTATGCGCTGGCCGGTGGCACCGAAATTCTACAGGGCACGGATATCCGGATTGGCGCGGAGAATTCTATTTTTGGCGTTACCGAGGTCGCGCGCGGACTGTATCCTATGTCTGGTTCTACGGTTCGTCTTCGCCGTCAGATTCCCTACTGCTTGGCAGCGGAAATCCTGTTATGTGGTGAACATATTAATGCGCAGCAGGCGCTGGATTTTGGTTTGATCAACAAGATCGTGCCAGCTGGAAAAACGTTAGAGGTGGCTAAGGAATATGCTGCTAAGATCTGCGCTAACGGGCCGCTCGCCGTGCGCGCGGTCACCCGATCGCTGCGTGAGCATCAGGAGTGTATGTCGGAAGAAGATGCTATGCTGGCCTCTGACGAGCTGGCGAACCCCGTTTTTGCATCCGCCGATGCCAGGGAAGGGATGAAAGCCTTCAAGGAAAAGCGCAAGGCCAATTTTACCGGTCAGTAAGTGCGTCTGTAAAAAACTTGAGATTAGCGGTTTTCTGTTCAACTTAGGGAAGGGCAAGCCGCGGCGTCCTTAAGTGATCAAACTACCGTGACTATGGAGAATACGAGAGCCATCATGAGCGACCGAGCCAACACATTTGATGACATCGTCGCTTCGCGTCATTCATTGCGTGCATTTTTACCCCAGTCTGTTGATGTTGATACGCTTGCGACGATATTTTCTGTCGCCCAGTGTGCGCCCAGTAACTGCAATACGCAGCCCTGGGTTGTGCATGTGGCGTCGGGCGATAAACTACAGACGCTGCGTTCGAATATGCCAGAACGCTTTATGGCAGGCGAGTTCAGTATGGATTTTCCCTATGCGGGAGTGTATGAGGGTGTTTATAAAGAGCGGCAGTATGGTGCAGCGCAGTCGCTGTATGATGCGGTCAGCATTACCCGCAAGGATAAGGAGGGCCGCAACAAGCAGTTCATGCGTAACTTTACATTTTTTGACGCGCCTCACGTTGCTTTCTTGTTTCTACCGGAGCCGTTTGGCCTGCGTGAGGCGGCAGACCTTGGTATGTATGCCCAAACGTTGATGTTGACGCTGACGGCTCATGGCTTGGGCAGTTGTCCTCAGACGGCACTCAGTTTCCAAGCCGATTTTGTACGCGAGCAGTTGGAGATAGACGCCAGTAATAAATTAGTATTCGGCTTGTCTTTTGGCTATCCAGATCCGGATGCGCCAGCCAATGCTTGCGTGACTGACCGCGCTGGACTGACTGACGCCGTGGCCTTCCACTTTTAATACAACAGGTATTCGCATGACTGATCTAGTACTTACTGACAACCGCGATGGTGTCTTGGTTGTCACCCTGAACCGGCCTGAGAAAAAGAATGCGATTAACACGCAGATGTGGATAGATATAAGGGAAACCTTCAGGGCCGCTGCTGCGGATGACGACGTGGTCTGTGTGTTGTTATGCGGTGCCGGCGATCACTTCTGTTCAGGGGTTGATTTGTCCAGCTTTGGTGAAGTGGCGGACGGAGACGAGCATCCGTTTGAGTCTGCCGCGCGGTCGGTCGTCGAGTTTGACAAGCCAATTGTGGCCGCGGCTAAAGGCGTTGCTATCGGTGGCGGCGCCACGGTGCTGTTTCATGCTGATATTGTCTATGTGGGAGAAAGCTTGCGTATGCGGTTGCCTTTCGCCAATCTCGGGTTGGTGCCGGAGTGGGGCAGCAGCTATATGTTGCAGGCCAACATTGGTGCACAACGTGCGGCCGAATTGTTTTATACTGCTGAATGGGTTAGTGCGGACAAGGCGCTAAACGCGGGCATTGCTGCGGGTGTGCTGCCCGATGCAGATTTGTTCGAACACGCGTTGTCTAAAGCGCAGGAGATTGCGCAATGGCCGGTTAACGCCCTGCGGGAAATCAAACGCTCCCTGCGACTGCATCATCTCGATGCTATCGACACCGCGATCAAGGCCGAGCAGGCCGGTATGGCGCGCCAAGCTGGTTCACCCGAGAATATTGAGGCGATCACAGCGTTTATTGAGAAGCGCGCGCCAAATTTTCGTGACATAGGGTGATCTCAAACGCCGGCTTGTCTGAGCCGCAGTAAGCCGGAGCCGATCTAACGGCCCATGTTATTGCAGCGCCCCGGCTTTTCTTATACTTCATATCGATAGTGAGATTTAAGTGGCATGGAAGCTAAATTATGATGATTTATGCTTCTGGAGATGTTCTTTATGCCTCGATTTTTTCTCAGTGCTACCAACACTATTAATAAGGCTGTGCTGGCTTTTTTGCTTTTCATATGCGTGTGGATAGTGGGATGCTCCAACAGCTCCGATGATGATTCGCCGCTACGGCCGGCGGCTGAAGACCGTGCCTATTACATTCTGCCGCCTGGCAACTATGGCGGTTTGCCGACCAACGAAAATTCGCTCGATCAGCTACCATTGTACGATGGCTTAACGCCGCTGCGCGGTAATGTCACTGATGAAGATATAGAGCAGTTGTTTCTGCCTGAGGACTTTCAACCGATTGGGGAAACTTTCGAAGAGCCCACTGGCCGCGCGGGCACCACTATTATTTACGATGCGTTTGGCATTGCCCACATTACCGGTGAAACGCGCGAAGATACGGCTTTTGGAGCTGGCTGGGTCACCGTTCGCGATCGGGGCATTCTGATATCCCTAGGCCGTGGTCCGGCCCGGGCGGCAGTAGCTGACGTGCCGTGCATCGATGCCTTTAGCCTCGTGACCAGCGCACAAAGCTTCATACCTAGTGCTGCGACCGAGAAACTGGTTACAGATCAGATCAACCTTTTAGTCGAGGTCTACGGCGAGGAGGGGCAGCAGATCATTGAAGACGCACAGGCCTATGTGGATGGCATGAACGCTTACCATGTCGTCAATGGCAATACGCCTGAAGAGCCCTATTCGGTTGCTGATGTGATCGCGGTGACAGCATTTATCGGATCAATCTTTGGTGCCGGTGGCGGTGCTGAGGCGTCAAATTCTGAATTTCTATCCCAATTGATCAATGGCCTTGGTGATGGGCAGGGGCAACTGGCATTTAATGACGTTATGCTGATCAATCAGGGTGCGGCGCCAACAACGGTCGATGCGCGCTTCGACTACGGCCGTTTCACGGGCGGCGAAGTAACGGGCTCCGTCATTATTGACGAGGGCTCGGTTGTCGACCTGGCTTGCGTAGCCGAGTCGCAAGGCGGGCCCATCGCCGCAAGTGGGGTGCTAGTCCCTGCTGCCGAAAAGCCGCGAGACCGCGAGGCGTCCAATTTTCTAATTGCAGATGGCTCAGTCTCTACGAGTGGGTCAAACCTCGCCGTGATGGGCCCACAGCTTGGCTACTACTACCCCGAGATCGTGATGCAGCTTCATTTAAGTGGGCCGGATATTGAGGCGCAGGGTGCAGCAGTGCCGGGGCTCGCCATGTATCTGCTCATCGGACGAACGCCTGATTATGCGTGGAGCCTGACATCGGCCAGTCACGACGTGCGTGATGTTTTTGCCGAAGTCCTGTGCAACCCCGACGGCACTGACCCCACCCGTGAGTCGCGGCACTACGAGTTTGATGGTGAATGTATTGCTTTCGAAATATTTGACGCAGGTACCCTCAACGGAGACCTTGTGAGCTATCCGGTATCAGTCCATGGACCAATGATCGGAACCGCAACCTCCAACGGCGAGCCCATTGCGCTCACGCGGAAGCGTTCGACGTTTGGACGTGATGGCCTTAACTTAGCGGGACTGAAGGATATGACCGAGGGTGACGCATCAACCCCGGAAGCGTTCTACAAAGCGGCTAATAAATTCGGTTTTACGTTTAACTGGGGCTATATGTCGCGCAGCAATACGGCCTTCTTTTCATCGGGGTTCCTCCCGGAGCGAGCGCCTGGTTTGGATCGGGTTCTACCGACGAACGGCAATGGCGACTATGAATGGCAGGGTTTCCTCGATCAGGCCGCGCATCCCCACTCGGTTGGCGGCCCATCGGGGCGGTTACTGAACTGGAACAACCAGTCGGCGCCGGGTTTTATGCACGGTGATGGCACTCCCTATGGCTCGATACATCGGGTTCAACTGTTCGACCAGTGGCCAGCTCAAGTTAAGCTCTCCGGGGTGGTCGGGATTATGAACCGCGCTGCCACTGAAGATGTGCGTTCACCCGCGTGGCCGGTGGTCAGTGAGATGTTGGGTGGAGCAGATGCCCCTAGTCAGCTGGCGGGCGAAGTAGTTGCCTTGCTCGATGCGTGGGTTGAAGACGACGCGCCGCGATTGGATGCCGACGATGACGGATTCAATGACAGTGCAGGTTACACCATCATGGAATCGCTTTGGGGACGTCTAGGTGCAGTAGTTATGGAGCCAGTGTTTGGAGACCTAACGGGATCCCTCGATAGCATTCGTAGCCTCGAAGGCAACGACGGTAGCAGTTTCATACAGACAGACCTGGGCACTCTTCTGGGAAAAGATGTGAAAGGGGCGTTTAACCTCCGCTACTGCGGTGGCGGTAATATCGATAGTTGTAGAGAGTCTCTGTGGCTGACCGTCGAAGCGGTCAGTGAGGAACTTGCAGCCGGGTTTGGCAACAGCGATCCGAGCACGTGGCTTGCAGAGGCGACTAGGATCAGCTTCACTCCCGGTCTGATTGAAAATACTATGCGCGGCACTAGTAGGCCCACGTTCCAACAGGTACTGGAATTTGTTCCTGAATAGATGAGTAGGGCACTATCTGTGCTTTTCAGAGGTGCCCGTTAGCGTTCAAGCGCTTATGTTTTAAAGACAGGTTGAGTTGTCTTGCGACTGCACAAACTCGGTGATTTCCAGATTAAAACCCGACAATGCGTTAAAATGCACGGGTGCCGACATTAAGCGCATTTTCTCAATACCGAGGCGCTTGAGAATTTGTGACCCGGTGCCGATGAGACGGTAGTTCTGTACGCCCGTGGAACGACTCTGACCGGTAACGCTGGACGTCCGAGGGAACCGCAATACGTCTGCGAGTTGTTGCTCGCCAGTAACATTCTGCCCTATGAGTACCACCACGCCGTCACCTTCTTTAGCGATACGCTCCATGGCGCGGCGGTAGGACCATCCAAGGTTCGCTCCTTCAATGCGTGTGCTCAGTACGTCGCGCAAGGTGTTGACGGTTTGCACACGGACCAGCGTTTCTTTGTTTTTATCAATTTGGCCGCGCGTGAGCGCGTAATGCACGGTGTCGTCGATCAGGTCAAGGAAGGTGTGTAATTCAAATTCACCGAATTCTGTCATGACCATTTTTTGATCACTCAATTCGATAGATTGTTCATGCATCGCGCGGTATTGAATCAGGTCTGCGATGGTGCCCATACGTAGACCATGCTTGAGCGCAAACACTTCCAGCTCGGGACGTCGCGCCATCGTGCCGTCTTCGTTCATGATTTCGACGATAAGTGCCGCAGGTTGGAAGCCTGCCATACGGGCAAGGTCCACACCAGCCTCGGTATGGCCCGCTCGTCGCAGCACGCCGCCGGGCTTTGCAACCAGCGGGAAGATATGACCGGGTTGCGCAATGTCCGTGGACTGGGCATTGGGCGTCACTGCCTGCAGAACGGTGTGCGCGCGTTGAATGGAGCTTATGCCAGGCCCTTTGCGCTCGGCCGCGTCGATAGAGACGGTGAAGTTAGTTTCATGCTGGCAACGGTTGTCGCGGACCATGAGTGGAAGCTGCAGTTGGCGTGCACGTTCTACCGTAATAGGCATACAGATCAGGCCGCAGGCTTCACTTGAAAAAAAGGTGATGATTTCAGGTGTGACCGATTCTGCAGCGATAATGAGGTCGCCCTCATTCTCCCGGTCTTCATCGTCCATGAGAATGACCATCTTGCCCGCGCGTATATCGTCGAGAATATCCGGTACGCTACTCAGTGCCATGTTGCTGCCTCCAGTGTGCGTAGCGCGGATCGAACCGCGCTGATTGTGTTGACCTGTGTGCCGATTGCCGCTGTACGATTTACATCATTTCAATGGCAACAGCAGTGGCCTCGCCGCCACCGATGCACAGTGCGGCGACACCGCGATGCATGTCGCGCTGTTGCAATGCATGCATCAAGGTGACGATGATACGCGAACCCGTAGAGCCGATGGGATGTCCTTGGGCGCACGCACCGCCGTTGATGTTCACCTTGTCATGATCCAAACCTAGATCGTTCATAGCCATCATCGTTACCATGGCGAACGCTTCATTAATTTCAAAAAGGTCGACATCGTCTATTGTCCAGCCAACCTTATCCAGTAGTTTTTGGATAGCGCCAATGGGCGCAAGGGTGAACTCACCTGGTGCCTGGCTGTGCCGCGTGTGCGCAAGCAACCGTGCCATGGGTTTGAGGCCTGCAAGCTCTGCTTTCGCTGCACTCATTAGCACTAAAGCACTGGCACCGTCCGAAATAGAACTGGCGTTAGCGGCAGTGATAGAGCCGTCCGGCGTGAAGACTGGGCGCAGCTTCGGGATCTTTTCTAGCAGGGCTTTGTGTGGCTGTTCGTCTTCTGTCACCACCGTCTCACCTTTACGCGATTTTACTGTGACCGGTGCAATTTCTGCTTTGAGTGAACCGTCTTCAATGGCTCGCCGCGCACGGCGGAGTGATTCGAGTGCAAAGGCGTCCATCTGTTCGCGCGTGATTCCGCGCTCGTCCGCTGTCTCCTGGGCGAAGCTGCCCATCGCTCGTCCCGTGTAGGCGTCTTCTAACCCGTCCATAAACATGTGATCACACAGACTTTGAGTGCCAGAGCCAATGCCGCCGCGGCCGCCAGATAGCATATGAGGTGCACGGCTCATGCTTTCCATGCCACCTGCGATGACCGTCGAATTCGTACCTGCTAGGATGCTGTCATAGCCAAAGATTGCCGCCTGCATCCCACTGCCACACGCCTTGTTGATGGTGACAGCGCCAGCCGATGCAGGTATTCCTGCGCCGATTGCGGCTTGGCGAGCGGGACATTGTTTGAGTGCCGCAGGTAATACGCAGCCCATAAACACTTCGTCGATGTTGGACCCTTTTATGCCGCTGCGCTTTAGTGAAGCGGCGATGGCAGTAGCGGCCAGTTCAGGCGCAGGCACTGACGCCAGAGCACCCAGCAGCCCTCCCATCGGAGTGCGTGCACCATTGATAATGACGACCGAGTCCTTAGTCATGATGATAGTTCCTTCGCTTTCGGGTGGAGGCGGCAGTCAAGAACGGCAAAACATTGTATGCTCAGTCTCCAAGGGGCGCTAATTTAGCCATACAAGGCGATTTTTCTCAAGGCCGCCCGTGCACTTCAGGGTTAAACAACTTGCCTCGCACGGCTTCGCGATATTTCAATGGACTCACACCACAGTGCTTGCGAAACAACTGGGAAAAATAACTAACGTCCTGTATGCCGTGTTGCCACGCGATATCACCCACAGTCAGGTTGCTGTGGCGCAGCAGATCCTTAGCGGATGCGATTCGCAGGCTCTGTAGGTATGACAGAGGGGCCATGCCGGTTGCGCGTTTGAAGCGTCGGTTCAGCGTTCGCGAGCTTAGCTGTAGGTGTTTCGCCAGCAGTTCCATTGACACGGGAGAACAGAGGTTCGACCGTAGCCATTGTTGCGCCTCTGCAACGTCTTCGTCATGGTGTGAACTGTCTGCTTCGTTCTGGTAGGCCGCAGCGCGAAAACTACGACGAATTTCGGGCGAAAACTGGTTCTCGATGGCGCGGGCGATGGGACTGCCAAACCAATCCTCTACAATATGCACCATTAGGTCGGCAATAGAGTTCACACTGCCCACGCAGTATATATTGTCACTCTGAGTGATCAGATGGCGGCTCTTTAGATCCACGGCGGGGTATCTTCGGCTGAACTGTTCGAAGTAGTTCCAATGTGTCGTGGCCGGTCTACCGTTCAGTAGACCCGCTTCTGCCAGCAGATAGCTTCCTGTTCCGACACTGCAAATGCGTGTGCCTTTCGCCGCCTCTTTACGTAGCAGACCCACCCAGTCTTTAGCGGCCCTTAATGCTGGCAGTGGATTGCGCCAGATTGCGGGCAGCAATAAAAGGTCCAGCGGCGGAAGATCCGTAAAGGCAGTATCGGGCTGGAGGGTGATGCCGCTGCTCAGCGTCATCGGTTCGCAGGGCTGCCCGGCCAGTAGGAAGCGCACTTGCGGTGCGCCGTATTCCTTGACGCTTGCCATCTGACTGGCGGCCTGAAGGATTTCCATCGGCAACGTGATGCTGGTCGCAAGCGCCTGAGGGTAAATGACTGCCGCTGCCGTGTACATGGGATATTGATCCTGAGCCTAAAGAAGGAGTTGTGTCTAAAATACCACAAAAAGTGTCTTTAAATGCATGGTTAAAGCCAGATAGCCTCCGTAAACTGTCATCAACATTCTGAGTGGGAAATCAGTTATAAATGGGCATCCAGCGTTTACCGGTGATTGTAGGTTTTGGCGGTATCAACGCTGCGGGAAGAGCTTCAGGGCATCATGCTTATGCCCGCATGACCCACTCTGCGCTTTCAATGGCACAGCAAAGTCGCACGCTGGAATCCCTAGCCACACTGATGGGTCTGGAAGGGGGTGCGCTGCATCAACAATTTATCCTCGATCACACGCTAGTCCGGCGCATTGAAGCAAGCCACTTCGATGTCAACGCCGTGCGTTGGAATCAGCGCCTGCCTACTGACGGCGATAGTCAGCCCGCGAGTTTTGATCTTGAACGCAAGTATCTGCCGGATGTTATTCCGCCCCATTGGGTGGTACGGGGCACGTCTGTTACGCATGTTAATGTACAGATTGTTGGCCAGCAGGACTTCCTGTTACCTACTTACCGCGAGTTTGATGTGAAATCGGCGGGGCAGCTGCCGAGTGGCTTTGAACCCGGAACGCTCTATCCTTCGCGCAACCATCCGCGGGGTCTGCAGATGACGGTCTTTGCGGCTTCTGACGCGTTGGGCAGTATCGGGTTGGACTGGGAGACCATCAGCAGTCGGGTAGCGCCAGACCAGATCAGTGTTTATGCCGGCAGCGCTATGGGGCAACTAGACGGCGCGGGTGCGGGTGGAATGATTAAATCGCGCTATAACGGTCAGCGCGTGACGTCAAAATATTGCCCACTGAGCTTTGCCGAGATGCCCGCTGATTTTATCAACGCCTATGTTCTGGGCAGTCTTGGTTCTACGGGTGCTAGCTTGGGTGCCTGTGCCTCATTCCTTTACAATCTGCGGCACGGCATTGACGACATTCGCAACGGCCGGGCGCGTGTGGTGTTTGTGGGTGCAGCAGAAGCACCAATTACCCCGGAAATTATGGAAGGCTATTCCGCCATGGGTGCACTGGCAACAGAAAAAGGCCTGCGCAGTCTGGATGGGTTGAAAACTGGGGAGGTGTCCGACTTTCGACGAGCTTGTCGACCTTTTGCTGAAAATTGTGGCTTTACTATCGCCGAGTCGTCGCAGATGGTGGTGTTGTTTGATGACGAACTTGCCATGGAGTTGGGTGCTACGGTTTTCGGCGCGGCGATCGACGTGTTCGTCAACGCAGACGGACACAAGAAATCGATTTCCGGCCCCGGCGTGGGTAACTATATTACCATGGCCAAGGCAGTGGCGGCGACCCGAGCGATCATTGGCGACGAGGGTTTACGGCGGGGCGGACTGGTGCAGGCACACGGGACCGGCACGCCGCAAAACCGCGTTTCTGAGGCGGAAATCCTTAGCCGCACAGCGCAGGCATTTGGCATAGAAGCATGGCCGGTGATTGCAGCCAAGTGTTATTTAGGGCATTCGATCGGGTCAGCTGCGGGTGATCAGATCAGCACCACGCTGGGTATCTGGCATCACGGTATTTTGCCTGGCATCACTACGATTGATGCGATCGCAGCAGACGTGCGGCAGGATCATCTGGCGTTCTGTACCAAACACCGTGAGATGGACACCGCACAACAGAAATATGCGATTATTAACTCTAAAGGTTTTGGCGGCAACAATGCGTCAGCTAGCCTGATGAGCCCTATGGCAGCCCGGCAGATGCTGCAGACTCGATATTCCGGGCAAGCTTGGAAAAAATGGGAGCAGGCCAACGAGCGTGTGCGTGAGCGACAGCAGGCGTATGATGACGGTATGATTGCCGGCACTGTTAGCCCGATTTATAAGTTCGACCACGGTGTATTTGATGACAGTGATGTCGAAGTCGGCCCGCAGAAGGTAACCATTGGTCGGCATACTGTGCGGCTGGACCAAACGTCTCCCTATGACGACATGAAAATCGACTAACCGTATTTTTTAGGCATTCCTATTGAACTCTACCGCTCCTATTGACCTGCGTGTCCCTGGATTAACGTGCCCTCTGCAGTTGCTCGTTCATGGCTCGCAGGATCAGCATGTTTCGCGCCGCATTCGGGAAGACGGAATATGGGAGCCTTACGAGACCTCTCTGCTGTTACGATTCCTGCGTCCTGGTGACGTTTTTGTCGATGTCGGTGCCAATATTGGTTACTTTTCTGTGCTCGCTGCCAGCGTTGTGGGCAAACAGGGCGCCGTATTTGCCTTTGAGCCCGATCCGAATAACTACCGCCTGCTGTGTGCTAATGCCCAACTCAACGGCTTTGATGGCAATATTGTTGCGGTTGAAGCCGCTCTAGCAGACACAGCGGGTGAAGGACGACTGTTTCTCAGTGAGGACAACCTCGGCGATCATCAGGTGTATGCGGGGGATGAAGATCGCGATAGTGTGCCTATTACCTTGCAGCGCGGCAGTGATTATTTTGCGGGTCGTATAAAGCAGCTTGACCTGCTGAAAATTGATACTCAGGGTTCTGAATTTCAGGTGATTGAAGGGTTGATGCCGCTGCTGGCTGGTCTGCAGACCAAGCCTCGAATTATCGTTGAATTGACGCCCCATTCGTTGCGCCAGGCAGGTGCCAGCGGTCGGATGCTTATGGAGTTGCTGGAAACCTTGGGCCAACCTTTTTGGATGATTGACCATGTTGAACATTGCCTTATCGCTAGCAGCTGTGAGGCACTAGCCGTGTGGTGCGATAATTGGGATAAAGTGGAAGCGTCGCGTGGTTTTGTCAACATATTGGTGGGCGCAATCGACTAAGGTCGAGGACGCAGAGGTACAACACACCCTGCAAATACTGTTATAATTTTATTTTCAGTCGTTCGGCAGCCTATTTCCATGAGTGATATCCTCCAGTTTTTACAACAGCGTAATTCCTCCCCCAAACTGACAACCCCCGGTCCTTCTGGCCCTGATATGGAGCATATCTTTCGCGCGGCGCTGCGCGCACCCGATCATGCGCGGATGCGGCCGTCGCGGTTTATTACCATCGCGCAAGAGCGCCGTGTGGCGTTTGGCGCCCTGCTGGAGCGTTGTCTATTGTTGCGTAACCCCGATGCGGACGAGGCAGCGCTCATCAAAGCGCGCAATTCACCGCTGAGGGCGCCGCTGCTGGTAGTGGTCGTCGTCAAGGTGGCGTTGCATCCGAAAGTGCCACCTATCGAGCAACGCTTTTCCGGCGCCTGTGCCGCACAGGCCGTATTGCTAGCCTCTGAAGCGTCTGGTTTCGCCGGCATCTGGCGCACAGGGGCAGCGGCATTCGATCGCGCGGTGATGACTGGGCTCGGTCTAGCTGAAGATGAGGAGATTATTGCTTTTCTCTATATAGGCTCACGCAACGGCGCGGCTAAAGTGATACCCCCCCTGGATACGACCGAGTTCGTATCTTCCTGGTAGTGCCTAATTTTCCGAATTTGCTATGAGAGAATGAGCTATGCTGCCTAATTATGAAACGTTAGAAGTGTCAATCGCGCAACAGGTTGCCACCGTTAATCTGAATCGACCGGATAAGGCAAATGCCATGAACGGGGTCATGTGGAACGAGCTACAGGCTTGTTTTGAATGGCTGGATGACGAGCCTACCGTACGCGTCGTTATTTTAGCGGGCAATGGCAAACACTTCTGTGCCGGTCTCGACCTGACCGTGTTTGGCAACCTGCACGGCGAATCCTCCGAGCCCTCGCGCCGTGCCGAAGCACTGCGACGCACTATTTTGCGACTGCAGGCTAATCTCACGGCCATAGAGAAATGTCGCGTGCCCGTGTTAGCCGCTATCCACAATACCTGTATTGGTGGTGGCGTGGATATGACCTGCTGTGCTGATATACGGTATGCCACGCAAGACGCTTTTTTCTCGATCCGTGAGATTGATCTCGGTATGACTGCGGATGTGGGCACCTTGCAACGGTTACCCAAAATTATACCTGATGGCTTGGTTCGAGAGCTGGCCTATACCGGTCGCAATATGGGCGCACAAGAGGCGAGAGAAGCGGGCTTTGTGAATAAGGTCTTTGAGGACAAGGAGACCATGCTGCACGAAGTCACTGCTATCGCCAGAACGATTGCTGCAAAATCGCCATTGGCAATGCGCGGAACAAAGGAGATGGTGCTTTACTCTCGCGACCACAGTGTCTCTGAAGGTCTTAACTATATTGCCACATGGAATTCTGGAATGATGAGTCAGGTCGATTTAAACTCTGGCATTCAGGCGCAAATGAATAAGACCAAGGCCGAGTACGAAGACTAGGTGTGAGTAGATTGACGATCACTCCTTGTTGCATTGCAGTTTTTGGAGAGTAGCGGATGACTTTTTTTGCCCGGCTTAACCGCCCTTGGGTGCATTTTATTGTGTTGGGCGTTCTGCTGTTCTACCTGCAGAGCATTTTCCTTCCTGAGCCTAGGCCGGTGGTGGGGCCACTGAGCGAGTCGCGCGTAGACGCACTACAGCAGCAATGGTTCGCCAGTGTCGGTCGGTTACCCACGCCGGAGCAGCAGGATCGAATGCTAGAGGCGGAACTTGATAGAGATATGTTGTTCCAGCGAGCGATTGATCTGGATCTCCACCTTTACGATACGGTGGTATACCAACGTCTATTACTCAATATGCGTTTTCTACAAATGTCCGAGGGCAAAACGGATCAAGAGAACTATGAGACCGCGTTAGAAATGCGCCTGCATCTTGGTGACGAAGTGATCAAACGGCGGATGATTCAGGTAATGGAGCAATTGCTATTGGCTGCTAATCCCCCAAGCCCCCCAACGGAAGCGGAAATCGCGGCCGAGTTTGATCAGCGTAAGGAAGAATTACGCAGACCCACACGCTATTCGATAGAACATATTTATTTTAATCGAGAGCGAGAGGCCGAGGCTGATGCCGTAATGGCACAAATTAATGAGCAAAATCTCACGCCAGATCAGGCGCGACAATTAAGTTCACCTTTTTTGCCTGGCTACCAATTTACCGGCCAAACGCCGGACCAGCTGGCACGTCACTTTGGTGCTTCCTTCGTGGAAAATCTGCAAAAAACGGATCCGCAGGCTGGAGGCTGGGTCGGCCCGGTGCGTTCTACTTACGGACTACACTATGTATGGGTCAGTGAGGTTGAGCCCTCCAGAGATGCCACTATTGATGAGGTTCGTTTGCAGCTGCAGCGCGACGTTGAGTCTCGCGCTAGGGAAACTGCACTGCGTAATAGCATTAACGCCACGCGCGAAAACTACGAGATCAGGCGATGAAGAATGTGCGAATCCTGGTAACTCTTATTCTGGGTGTATGTGCGATCCAAGCTGTTCATGGCCACCGTTTCGCGCCTTCACTGTTGAAAGTCAACGAGACCGCTCCGCAGCAATATAATATGGTGTGGAAGACACCGGCACAGGGTGTCAGTAATGTGCCATTGGAACCGGTGTGGCCGGAAGCCTGTGAGGCGATCAGTGCAAGTCCGCCCCAGCTGGAGGACACAGGCGTTGTGACCAGTTGGCAGTTACAGTGTTCTGCGTTGGGACAAGAGGGTCTGGTGGGTGAGATTCTGGGTGTGTCTGGGCTTGGTGCTAGCCAGGCATCAGCGATGGTCATTGTGAACCTGCTTGATGGGCGCCAGTACCAACAGGTGCTTAATGCAGATCGGCCGGATTTTGTAGTACCTGCTGAATCGACTGCCGGGGATGTGGTGGGCAACTATACCCGTTTAGGGGTGGAGCATATTTGGACGGGTTTTGATCACCTGATGTTCGTCTTTGGCTTGCTGCTGCTGGTGGGTGGTGGAAGTCGCCTATTTTGGACGATTACTGCATTTACGGTAGGGCACAGCATCACATTGTCGCTCGTTACGCTGGGCTACCTTGATTATCCCGTCGGCTTGGTGGAGTTTGCTATCGCGCTGAGCATCTTTGCGCTCGCTGTGGAACTGACACGGATGAAAAAGCATGATGTCCTTTGGCGAAATCCGTGGTGGCTGGCTGGGGGGTTTGGAATACTGCACGGCATGGGCTTTGCGGGCGCACTGGCTGAAACTGGACTGCCCCAGGACAACGTTCCGCTGGCTCTATTGTTTTTCAACATTGGAATCGAATTGGGACAGATAGCGTTTATCCTGCTGGTGTGGGCGATCTGGTTCGTGATCAGAAAGCCATTGGCGCCGTGGCAGGACAAACTGTTTCCAGTACCCGTCTATATTTTAGGGTCCTTGTCGGCGATGTGGTGTATTGAGCGAGGTTTGGCGGCGTTGTTGGGTTAGCGTGACCACGCATGCGCTAGTACCTCAGGCACTTCTCGATTACCCTGTCGCTACGCAATAGTTAGGGTCTCGTGTAATGTCGCCACACGATGGGGTAAAACCCAAACTGGACTGACTGTTGAGCGTTATCCAGAAGGACTGGCAGCGCAGCGCGTATTCGAATGATGCGTCTTGCAATGCGTTCGATTATCAAATTTGACAATGACTTAAATAACGAAAGGACATGCAAAATGACCGCTACCGGATTACAACTTCGCTCCACCGTTAAGCAGGACAACACCCTCGAAATAACATTGGTAGATATCCCTATTCCTGAGCCCGGCCCCGATGAGGTGCTGGTGCAGGTTGAAGCTGCGCCCTTAAATCCGTCTGATCTGGCACTGCTGTTTGGCCCTGCGGATATGACGACGATGAGGATGTCGGGGACAGCTGAGCGGCCAGTGGTCAGCGCTGATATTCCCGCCGGATTAATGAAGATGGTGGCTGCGCGTATTGGCGAATCTCTATCGGTGGGTAACGAGGGTGCCGGCACGGTGATTGGCGCAGGCGCATCGGATGCGGCGCAGGCGTTGATGGGTAAACGGGTCGGAATCATCGGTGGCGAGATGTACAGCCAGTACCGTTGTGTGAATGCTTTTATGTGTCTCGAGTTGGAGGACGGCACTACCGCATCAGAGGGTGCTTCCTGTTTTGTCAATCCACTCACCGCTCTGGCCATGGTTGAGACCATGCGGATGGAGAATCACACGGCGCTGGTGCATACCGCAGCGGCCTCCAACCTTGGTCAGATGTTAAATCGTATCTGCATGAACGAAGGTATAGCGCTGGTGAATATCGTCCGGAAGGTGGAACAAGAAGCGATTCTCAAAGCTATGGGCGCGAAATATATTATCAATTCAACCAGTGATAGCTATTACGATGACCTTACGGATGCGCTTACTGAAACTGGGGCGACACTGGCGTTTGATGCGACCGGTGGCGGCAAGCTGGCAGGCGAGATCCTCACCTGTATGGAAGCGGCGGCGGTACGTAATATGACTGAGTACAACCGTTATGGCAGTGATGTATTCAAGCAGGTGTATATCTACGGTGGTCTCGATCGCACTTCCACCACGTTGACGCGCAACTTCGGGTTTTCTTGGAGCCTGTCAGGTTTTCTGCTAACACCGTTTCTGCAGAAGGTGGGCATGGAGAAAAGCATGCAAATGCGCGCCAGAGTGGCGGCAGAAATAAAAACCACCTTTGCCAGCCATTACACTAAAGAAGTATCACTGGCGGAGGCGTTGTCGATAGAGGCAATCGCCGTTTACGGTAAGCAGGCCACAGGGGAAAAGTACCTGATCAAGCCGCAGGCCTGATGAAAGGCCTCGCTAGCGCTCGGCGCTCAGTGTCCATGGATTGAATTGTGCGCAGCCCAATGCGTTGTAGTCCGCTTCATTCCACACGTCGTCACCGGCGTTAGCGAGGAGGAACAGCTGTACATGCAGTGCACAGCGTGAGCGCAGGTCGACTATATTTTGGTCCTGCGCTATGCGCTCTTTCAGCATTGCCACCGTCATAGGCTCATTCACCATGCGCAGGCCCCCACCACGGGCCGTATCGAGCAGCATGAGGTTAGCGCCAGACTGGTTCCAAGGCGTCCACTGAGGCAACGTGCCGCTGCGGCCCTTTCCCGGTGCGCCCGTGCTGGCAAACTCAGACCAATAGCTGCGCATGTCTTCACCCAATCGGTCGCGGCCGGCAATATTGTCGTCGTTGTACAGGCCGGGTGCCCCGATGGCTCCCTCAAAACCGCCAAAAATATAGGCTACTTCGAGACCGTGGGCTGCGCCCAGCAATTCACTGTAGTCAACGAGCCAGTTTTTACCGCCTTCGTCCCAATCCCAGCGATAGGCAAAAACCGGCTCTGAAGTGTTGGCTGCAATGATGTCGGCGGTGCCATCTACTGCCATCGCTTTCCAGCCGTCACTGAGATAAGCCGAGACCTCGTTATACGCCTGCAGATCCTTGATGCGCGGCAGAAAGCCAAAGCGAAGTTTGACAAACTCCGGATCTAGCGCCAGAAATAATTTTGCTTCGTCTCGGTTGGTTCCTGTGATCAGTGGGACACTATTGTATCGCGAGGGATCGCTGAACACTGTGTACAGTGTGTCTTTGGGCAGTACTGTGCCGTCACGAAAACTCTGCGGCGCGCTATACATGCCCGCGCCACCTGATACACCGGCGAGGATTTCTTGCGCACTGCGGGAATACATGAACTCAAGTGTTTCCTCTTTAGACATTAACATCTGTGCGGCGCGGGCAGCACTGCTGTCTTTGGCGCGACCTGCATTTTTTAGCTGCAGTGCCAGCCATTCACGAGAGCTGAGCGCTTGTCCGGGGCGTGCATCGTCATGAAAGTTTTCTGCGCGCCACAGTGGTGTAGTGCCGACGGATCCACTTTGTGCAATTGCTCGATGGAAAAGTCCTTTCGCCAGTGGTGATGCCATTAGCGAGAACACGTTGCGACCTCCCGCTGACTCACCAAAAATAGTGACATTGTTGTGGTCGCCGCCAAAGTTGGCGATGTTATCGGACACCCATTGCAGTGCCGCGATCATGTCGAGGTTGGCATAGTTGCCGCTGGCATCCAGCGCGTCGCGGTCGGGAGTGCGCAGTGCAGGGTGACTCATCCAGCCAAAAAATCCCAGCCGGTAGTTGAGAGTGACCACGATGACCTGTTCTTCACCTGCCAGCGTACTGGCATCATAGGTGTTAGCGGTGCCGATGGTGTTACCGCCTCCGTGAATCCACACCATTACCGGAAGTGTGTCGGAGGCCGCGCTACTGTGGTCACGTGGTGACCAGATATTGAGGTACAGGCAATCTTCGCTACCCACAACGGCGCCGCTGTCGTCGGGTAGGCCGTCGAGCGGACCGGACAGCTGCACGCAGGGATCACGAAACGTCGTTGTTTTGAGTCTCTTGATCCAGGGTTTTACGGGCTGTGGCGAGCGCCAGCGAAGACCTGCCACTGGCGGCGCAGCGAAGGGAATGCCGAGCCAAACATAGGTGTTGCTAGCATCTGCACTGCCGATGACCGGCCCGGTTTGAATGTCGCGTTCTGTGGCCGTATCGGGTGTCTTAGCCCCTTCCTCGCGCGATGACGCGGGCCAAAGATACACAAGCAATACTGCCAATAAAACCACAAAAATAATAACCACATTTTTTTTCATGGCTTTGCTCCGATACTCACAGGGTCATATTTAGGGATTACCCGGCCAGTCTTCCATGTCGATTAGCGGGTAAAATGCAAGTTGTATGCCTTCCATTATGTTGCTCTCGTTTTCCAGAATATTGCGCCGCCGTATATATCGACCTTTTGTTGAACGGCTGTCTATCGCGTCGGTGGCATCGATCCCGCCGCGACCGTGAAATACAGGTTTCAATTCTGTGTCGTAGATAGTGACTTTCAAAGAGACCATTGCTGCCATCATGCTCCAGTCGAAACTGGCACTGACGCCATCCCCGGGGCCCTGCATGGTTGGGGTACGGGACACGCCATCCCAGCGCGCCAGATGTTTCATGCCGCCACTAAATGATTCCTGAACTTCGACCAGGTCAGTAAATATAAAACCATCAATGCTAGAACTCTCGACTAATTCGTCGCGCACGCTATGCATGATCTGCGCAAATGTCTTGCCGTTAATCTTGCCGCTGGTTGGGTCCACCGGATTGCCAAAGGCGCGCACGGCAGTATTCCAACGTTGCTCAAACTCGCGCTGCGGCAGAACGGTAAAACCATTTTCCTTGAGGTACTCTACTATTTTCGCGTCGATGCGTGGGGCTTCTTTTTTCAGATAGTTTCGCGACTGGGAACCGAGATTTACATGCGCAATAACGACGATTTTCATCGGTTGTGCCTCGAGACGCTCCTGGTCGATCGAGGCGGGAAAAACCGTTGGATTGTAGGCCGGCGCCATACTGCAGGCGCTTAGCAGAGCAGCATAAACAAAAAAAACACCGTACCGGCAAAAAGTGTGTAGTCGACGCATGCCTAACTCCCTGTTGTTATGTTGTACCATAGCTTAACAAAATCTATTGCAGGACACAGCCTCACGGGTAAGAAAAACAACCCGCTCGATTAATCGATGTTGTGATACATGATAATCTTGCGCTTGTTGAAACAACTGTCGCAGGACAAGGTGTTAACGAGTGCTGGATTTGTACGTGAAGCAGGTGGGAGAAGGCCCCGCGGTTATGTTGTTGCATGGCCTTTTTGGCGCGGGAGCTAACTTGGGTGGATTAGCGCGAGCTTTACGCAATAAGTTCACCGTGTTGAGCGTCGATTTGCCCAGCCATGGGCGTTCTGAATGGTTAAAAAATCCGAGTTTACCTGCAATGGCAAAGAGTGTGCAGCGTTGGATGGACACACAAGGGCTACCCCGGGCGCATCTGGTAGGCCATTCCCTGGGGGGCAAAGTAGCCATGCAGTTAGCCCTACAGTATCCGCAGCGAGTCGAATCGCTGGTGGTAGCGGATATCGCACCGGTGCAGTATTCGGCGCATCACGAGGCTGTCTTTGCTGCACTTCACGCGATAGATGCCGCACAGTGTACCCGTCGTGAGCAAGCTGCCGAACTAATGGCGCAGCATGTAAAGGGGGAGGCATTGATACAGTTTTTGTTGATGAGTCTGCAGCGTGACGCAGGGGGAATATTGCGTTGGCGTTTTGATTTGCAGGGCCTCAGGACATCTTACTCATCAATGCTGGCAGCGCCGTCGGTTGAGTCGTCCTATCCCGGCCCCGCACTGTTCATTAAAGGCGGCACGTCAGACTATATTTCAGAGGAATATTGGCCTGTGATTCAGCGGCTTTTTCCAGCGGCGTCAATAAAAATAATGCCCGGTTGCGGCCATTGGTTGCACGCAGAAAAACCAGAGTTGTTCAACGGTATCGTGGAGCGCTTTCTTGTACCCCTAAAGCCACGTATGCTAGCGCCTGCGAAATAGAACCAAGAGAGACCGGTTGGCGTGTATTTGACATTGGGCGAAATAATAAGTTTGTTTGCGTTCTGTTTGCTGTGCATGCATTTTTTGGCGGCTGTGCGTGTGAGGGAGCTGGCTTTGCAGGCGGTTGGACGCGCCAGTAAACACGATGAGTTCCAGTTGCTGGATCAGTCAGTGCACATACGTCGCATGTCCCTCAGTCGAGATGACCGCGGCCGCTGGCATATCTGGCGTCAGTACCGATTCGACTACACTTACGAGGGAGTGGAGCGCCGTCAGGGCTTTGTCATTATGCTGGGCAAGCAATTACAGTCTATCGTGGTGTCGGAAAGAGCCCCTACACTGCACTAGCGAGCCGGCATCAACGGCTATTTTTTGATTTGTGAGTCCAACATATTAGCGACTTTCTGCCCGTAGGGAGGTAGTGTGCCAGCCAGCTTGGCCATGTCTACAAAACCTTCTCGGTAGACGCCGCGGGCGTGGCTGAAGGTGCGAAAGCCGTCACGGCCCCGGTAGTTGCCCATCCCGCTATGGCCAACGCCGCCGAACGGTAAGTCATCGCAGCCGACGTGGAGAGCAATAGCGTTTACCGCAACGCCCCCGGAAAGTGTTTCGTTGATGACTTTATCCTGTTCCGCTTTATCCTTGCCGAAGTAATACAGAGCCAGTGGTCGTTCGCGAGCATTGATGAAATCAATGACGTCCTCCAAATTTTCGTAGGCTTTGATATTTAGCATGGCACCGAAAATTTCATCCTGCATGCAGGCAAAATCATCGTCAGGATTGATGATGAGGTGCAGGGCAATCTTATGATCACTGCGCTCGGAAAATGCTTCTCCGGGCGGACACAGGGGAATAACTCTGGCGCCTTTGTTAGAGGCCTCATCAATGTAGCCTTTCACACGATCGTAGTGCCGTTCATTGATGCAGGCGACAAAATCAGGGTTATCCTGAATAGTGGGGTACTGTTCCGCTATCACCGCCTTGCAGCGATTAATAAAAGCCTCCATGCGGCTGTGCGGTACAAAGCAGTAATCCGGGCTGACACACAGCTGACCACCGTTCATAGACTTGCCTGTGATGATGCGTTCGGCTGCTAGGTGAATGTCACAGTCCTCGCCGATAACAACAGGCGACTTGCCGCCTAGCTCCAGCGTAACGGGCACCATGTTTTCTGAGGCAGCACGCATCACCAGTCGTCCAATGCTGGTGGCGCCGGTGAAGATCAGGTGATCGAGCGGCAGGGCAGAAAAGGCGGCTCCGACTTCCGGTCCGCCGGCGATGACCGTGATCTCCGACTCCTCAAAGTACTGCGCAAACAACGTACGCATGATCTCAGCCGTGTGTGGGGTATACTCCGAAGGCTTAATCATGGCGCGGTTGCCTGCGCCCAGTACATCTGCAAGTGGACTGAAAATCATGTTTACAGGCACATTCCACGGCGTCATGATACCCACTACACCTTTAGGCTGATGGTGCACCTGCGCCTTGGCGCCAAGGAAATTCATGGGCATGAACGGGGTGCGCTTTTCCGGCTTCATCCATTTTTTGAGATTTTTCTTTACGAACTTAAGACTGCCGATAGAGGTCATGATATCGGTCATTAGTGTCACGTATTTCGAGCGACAACCGAAGTCGTTATTCACGGCTTCACAGATTGCTTCTTTGTTGTCGACCAGTAAGGCGATACAACGATCGATGCGGTCTATCCGAGTGGCAAGTGCGACGGTGCCTTCGGCGCAAAAAGCACGTCGCTGATTGTCGAGTATGAGCCGCAGTTCTGCGACTGCAGCGCTTTCTTTTAATGATGCATTCATGTTCGATTCCTCTTTAGACGTTCACACTGTCGAGACGGCTGCGTCTTTCTGCACTTTTCTTTGTTTCGAGCTTTTGCTTAATCCTTGCGGCAGGGTGGTCTTTACGCCGGCGTCCTGTAACAGCATATCCGCGCATTTCTCAGCGATCATGACCGCCGGCGCATTCGTATTCCCGGATGTGATATTGGGCATAATGGAGGCGTCGGCAATGCGCAAGCGTTTAATTCCGTGCACGCGCAGGCGGTCATCCACTACCGCCATTTTGTCGGAACCCATTTTGCAGGTTCCAACGGGATGGTAGACCGACTCTGCCTCCGCACGCACATAGTCGAGAATCTGCTCATCCGTTTCGGTAAGCGCACCGGGTCTGAATTCCTCGCCGCGGTAATGTTTCAAGGCGGGTGCTAGGAAGATACCCCTCACTCTGCGAAAGGCGGCGATGATCGCTTTACGGTCGTTTTCGGTGTCGAGATAATTAGCATGAATGCTCGGATGAACCAGCGGGTCTTTGCTGCGAATATGCACGCTGCCTCGACTCTCTGGACGCAGGTAGCACACTGTAGCGGTAGTTCCAGGTGCCGGTTTGAGATTTCCCTTGCTGTCGGGTTCACTGGCAGCAGGCGCGAAATGGATTTGGGAATCGGCCCTAGTCGCGTCATCGGTACTGCGAAAGAATACGCCGACCTGTGCTGCCGGGTGAGCCAGCAGACCGGTTCCTTTGATTAGGTACTTGAGTAAATTTTTAGCCATGGCCAGCGGGCGAGTTTCCTCATAGAACGTCGTTACGCCGTTTAGTCCCTGCTGAACATTCACGGTCAGGTGATCCTGCAGATTCTCGCCTACTCCGGGGAGGTGGTGTTTGACCTCTACGTCTACTGACTCAAGATGTTGCTGATCACCGACTCCTGACAGCTCCAACAGCTGCGGCGAGTTAATCACGCCGCCGCAAAGTATCGTCTCATGGCGAGCATAAGCGCGCTCGAGACGTGAGCCTTTCTTTGCGTCCACTCGGTATTCGACGCCGATAGCTTCACCGTCTTCAATAAGAACGCGCTCACACAATGCGCCGGTGACGACGGTGAGATTGGGACGGCTTTTGCACGCTTTTAAAAAAGTGCGGGCAGAACTCTGACGGCGCCCTTTGCGAATGTTGGTCTGATAATACCCAGCGCCTTCTTGGCTGGCGCCGTTGAAATCTGCATTGTAGGGGATGTCACATTGAATGGAGGCTTCGATGAAGATGTCCGCCAGATCCATTTTTTGATCATTGGCAAAGTCCTCAACCCACAGTGGCCCGCCATAACCGTGCCATTCATCGGCACCTTCGGCCTTGTGCTCTGAACGCTTGAAGTAGGGCAGTACTTCCTCATAAGACCAGCCGACGTTGCCCATCTCACTCCAGTGGTCATAATCCTCGCGCTGTCCTCGGATGTACACCATACCGTTAATGCAGCTGGTGCCGCCCAGCACCTTACCGCGAGGCCAGGAAATGCGCCGATGATGCATATTGGGGTCCGCTTCGGTCTCGTAGCACCAGTTGACCTTTGGGTTCTTCATGAGAAAAGCGAAACCCAGCGGAATATGGATGAGGGGGAAGGTGTCCTTGCCGCCGGCTTCGAGCAGCAGCACACGTCGACTAGACTCGCGCGACAGTCGGTAGGCGAGCGCGCATCCTGCAGAGCCAGCGCCCACGATGATGTAGTCATAGGTGGTAGGGTTTTCGAGCATGGCGCATAACCTTCTGTTTGAGCGATTGCAGGGTGCCTCCACACCTGCTTGGGCGCAGACATAGAGGGCGAACACAGCCAAATGAACAAAATCTGATTATTGTTCATTGTCAGCCGTTGGTCAAGTTAGCAGCGTTTTAAAGCTCAAACGGTTGTTCGCCATGGCCCTCAAGGCAAGCGATAGAGACCCTAGGTCAGCCGCAACTGTCAGTTGTCGGGGAATGACTGAAGCGTATGGCCATCTCAGGACCGGTTTTGGCAGGGCCACATCAGCGTTTGATGCTTGGCGCATGGCATCTGCGGCAAAGGCGGATGCCGACGACTGCTAGATAACTGTCTAGCAACGCAGGCGGAGCGACACGCTAATCATAAGTGGGTGTTGAGGTGTGCTCCTTCTACTGTGCCGTGCCTATTCAGGGTTAGAGTACCCATAGGCCGCAGGCCAATCGCTCATTTGCGCTGGTGGTGCAGGGCACTTGTCTGCTGCAGGTAGGGCCTGGCCCGATGCACAATCGCTGGGGCAGAAGCCCTGGTCATCGCACTTTGCACCCACAGCCACGGGCCCCGTCACGCCCCAATTACCATCAGCACATGCGGACTGGGTATTTTGCATCATGCCTCGGTCTTCGTGACCTAAAATGTGGCAATGGTTCACGAACACACCTGTGAAGCCTTTCGCTACGTACAGGAACCTGGCATGGCCCCAGGGTTTAGTTTCATCGAAAGGATTTGAATTAGGCGGGCGCTCGTCCGGCACGTCATCCACGTTTTTGGCTTTTTTTCATCCCACACCCGTTCCTGCGGGGTCTTCGGCGCCTGCGGGAGGGGCAATGTATCCCTCCACACAGGGTGTTTGAACTCATTCGGCGTGCGATTAGACATGCTTAAGAGCTGAAACGGGTTCTGATGGATGTGAAACGGGTGGGCAACATTGAGGCTGTTGTTCCATAGTGTCCACTGCTGGGGCACGTCCATAGTGAGTGTCTCGTTGGCGCAGTCGGAATTATATTTCGCTTGAGTAATCCAGAATTGAGTTGTAACGCCTTTAGCCTGATTAACCATTTGATAGTAATTGACCATTGACCATTGACCATTGACCATTGACCATTGACCATTGACTAGCATCGCATTGGTGTTATTTGCGCCGTCGAGACCGGGTGATTTTTCTTGGACCTGCTGAACGACCATTAATCGATCCTTTAGCGCTGCGCCCCCTTTCGTTTTGAAGTACTCGTCCAGCTGATCATCAAACTCGCCACGCACTTCAAACGTGCCGACCAGTCCATTCAGCACCTTCGTTCAGCTCGACGATATCGGTCTTATAGACGGCCTGAGAGTGAGCAGGCGGTAGTAAATCATTGGTCGATGAAGAATCATCCGAGTAGGCCCCTAGCACCAAAACACTTGCAACAATTGCAGAACAGGTACGGAGACGAAGAACGTCGGGCAATGTCTGCGCGCTCTTTGGCTGCACGTTAACGCCGCGGGGGAAATGGAACTTCAGCCATAAGCTACACCTCTTGATTGGATAGTTACTGAGCAGACTAATAACCAGCATCGTGTCTGTCTGTCTGCCGGCAACGTAAATTCTCTGATTATTAGGATTAAGCTAAGCTATAATCATGTAAGTTAGACGTTACGGCCAATTCATGTCAAAGCAAGGGTGAGCCAACACACTAGTCGAGAGTGCTACCGAGCACCCTGTATAGCTCGATTGATGACTGACGGTGGCGTCCCCTTCAGTAAGCCGAGCTTTATGTACACCCCCTTGTATTGCTCCGAACTGTCGATACCATCGAGACTTCGGCCATGGCTATTTTGAACGGTCGCCAGCAAGATGCGATATTAATTTTTAACCTAATTAATTCGCGGAGTTCTTAGAGTGAGTCAGAGCAGTAATAACACAGATAAGCGTCATCATCTATCTTCGATGTTAATGCGAGAAAGTTTGCTGGATAAAGATGTAGAGCGATCAACTGAAATACCCGTTGTGAACATGCTGCCTTATGCACAGGTGGTCAAGCTTGGGGGCGTTCGATAATGAACGCCGGTAGGGATATTACATTGCCCGTTGTGGACGAAATTGCGAAGTGTTTGGAAGAGCACAAACTAATTATTGGCACCGGTGGAGGTGCACGCAGCAGACATGTGCTTTCTATAGCGATCGACATTGGTATGCGTACGGGCGTATTGGCCGAATTAGCTCAAGCGGATGCCTTAGGTAACGCTCATATTTTGGGTACTTTGTTGGTACCTTATGGGGTGGTAGCGATACCTCCTAAGGTCGGCAGTATACCTCCTCACCGAACAGATGCTGGTTCATTGTTGTTGTCTGAATGCTTTGGCTGTAAACGATTAACGTTAGTTACTGACGTTGACGGTTTGTATGATAAAGATCCCAATAAAAATAGTGGCGTTACGCTCATTGATGGAATTTCAGTATCTGACATAAAAAAGTGGATATAAAACATTAACTTTTAAAGTGATATTGTTAGACATCTTGCCTAACGGGCGATTGATTAAAGAGTTTAAAATTTTGAATATAGCTGAACCGGGACGTTTCACAGTAACCTTAAACGGAGAGCATGATGAAACGATTGTGCATGCACACTAGTGTGGTGATCCCTAGATATGTTAAGTGTTAAATTTCTAATGGGCTTAAATACGATCGTGCGAGAGGTAAAAAAAGTTTTAAAATTAAGCTTGTGTGCCGTGCTGGTCATAGCGGGGTGCGGTGAGGTGAAAAATACAGACGAGGCTATTTTAGTTTTCGCGGCGGCCAGTTTACGTGATGTAATGAAGGAAATTGGCACAAATTATGAGCAGTCAACAGGTGATTCTATAGTGTTTAATTTTGCTGGCTCTAATGTTTTGGCTCAACAAATTGAAGCGTCTGCGCAGGCTGACATCTATCTTTCGGCAAATGTTCAATGGATGGATTATCTGATGGATAAAGGCCTTGTAGCTCCTCGCAGTAAGAAGGTCTTTTTATCAAACAGCCTCGTCTTTATTGCTAACAAGCGCTCACAACTAGTATTGAATGCTCCACAAGATCTAAGCTCTTTATCTTTCCGGTTTTTATCTCTGGGTAACCCAGAGTCAGTTCCAGCAGGTCGATACGCGAAAGAGTATCTTAGCTCTTATCCTTTGGATGCTGCGCAGGCAAGCGTTCAGCCCTTGAATGAGCCTTTGAAAAAAAATAAAACTCTCTGGTCCAGTGTTGAAAATAAAATTCTGCCAGCTCCAAATGTAAAGGCTGCTACTAGTATGGTCGAAAGTATGCCTGATATTTTAGGCATCGTTTATAAGACAGATGCCCTGGCCTCTGATAAAGTTAAAATATTATTCGAAGTGCAAAGTCATGAAAATAACTATAGCCCTCGCGTACAGTATTTAGCGGCACGTGTAAAAAAATCATTTAGTGAAAAGGATAAATCTGATGACGTTAAACATATGAGAGAGCTACATGCGGCAAAGATGAATAGTTTTCTTAAGTACTTGTTGGAAGAGGAAGCTAGAGAAGTATTTAAAGCTCATGGCTTTAATACTGACATACATTAAACAGCATTTGCAGCGCACTTAAAGCATTGATGTCACGCAATTTTTAATTTCGAAAGGTTACTTTCTTGAACACTGCAACTCTAGACGCAATGCAGCTTACCCTTCAGGTTGCTAGTTTGGCTACGCTCATCATACTGATTCCTGGTGTGCTGCTAGCCTATGCATTCGCTCGATTTTCTTTTAGAGGAAAAAGAATTGCTTCCGCAATTGTTGGAATTACTCTAGTGTTGCCGCCTACAGCGGTTGGCTATTTATTGTTGCAGATTTTGGCGGCAGACGGACCTCTAGGGTTCAGAACTATAGGTTTTGACTTGAATATTTTATTAACTTGGAAAGCGGCGGTAGTAGCTTCTTCGGTAATGGCTTTGCCCTTGGTTGTCCGTACAGCGCGAGTCGCTTTTGAAGGTGTTGATCCTCAGCTTGAGCAAATGGCAAGAACTTTGGGCTTTGGCCCGATTAAAACATTTTTTTTCTTCAGTTTGCCTTTAGCATCCAGAGGATTAATCGCTGCAGCCATTTTGGGTTTTACTAGAGCTGTAGGAGAGTTTGGAGCGACGGTTATAGTCGCGGGTAATATTCCTGGTAAAACTCAAACAATAGCTTCCGCAATTTTTTCTGCCCAACAAGTGGGTAACGAAAAAGAAGCCTACTTCCTATTGGGCTTAGCAATTATTATTGGGTTTGTTGCTATCTTCAGTGCTGAAACTCTTTCTGAAAGCAAGTACAAAAATTAGAGAGCGTGTTGAGAAATATGACTGCTTTAAAACTTAGCTTTGCAATTACTTCAAGGTTTGAAGGTTTTGAATTAAACCTTGAAGCCGAATTTAGGCAGTTGGTGACAGGCGTTTTCGGTGTTTCTGGCGCCGGAAAAACACTGTTTCTTCGGTGTTTAGCAGGCTTAGAAAAAAACATTAGTGGTAACATTTTTTTCAATGGTACTGAATGGCTAAGCAGTGAAAAGCGGATTTTCCTTGGGCCAGAGGTTAGACGTATAGGGTATGTCCCTCAAAACGGGTTGTTATTTCCAAACAAAAATGTAATGCAAAATCTACTCATCGCGTCCCATAGAAGAAGAACAACAGAAGGCAATGGGCACACTGCAGTATCATTAGAATCAGTCTGCGAGCTACTTGAATTAGATGCGTTGCTTGAGAGGCCAATTAACAAACTATCTGGAGGCGAACGGCAAAGAATTGCATTAGGGCGTGCGATTTGTTCTGATCCCGATTTGCTACTATTAGATGAGCCTTTAGCTGCTCTCGATTTAAAATTAAAGCGCCAAATCTTACCTTTTCTTCGCCGCATTCGCGATGAGCTAAAAATACCTATGATTGTTATTTCTCATAGCCCTGTAGAGATTCAAGCGCTTTGCGATGAAGTATTAGTTATTCAGAACGGTAAAAAATTAGCTTTTGGTCAAACGCAAAAAATATTATTAAGTCAAAGTGTTCTTGAATTTACTCACGGAGAGAGTTACGAGAACATACTGCCTGTAAAAGTGCTTCTAAACTCAGAAGAGAGAAGCTCTAAAAGTGGAATGACTAGGCTTGAAATTTCAGATGGAGTTTCGAATAGTAAGTCCTCGCACAAGCTGATTATACGGAACGTCGACTTAAAGGCTGGTGAAAAGTTAATCGTCGGAATTCCTGCTAAAGATATTATACTTGCGACCCATAAGCCTCACGGTATTTCGGCGCAAAATATCATTCCCGCTTTTGTAAATGGCATAGAGACGGTAGGAGGTAAATGTTTGATTAGCAACGTCCTGTCTAATGAGAAATTTGAACTTAACGTCGAATTGACTGTGCAAGGTTTACGTGACTTAAATTTGCAGATAGGGGATGCAGTGTTTCTTATTATTAAGTCAAGCGCGTGTATAGTCTATCGATAGTCACGTTATGGAAGATCAATGGTGAACAATAAACAGTTACGGTTTGTCACTTACCTTCCCAGTCTTTTATTTGCGGCAGTTCAGAGCTTGCTAATATTGCTGGCGCCTCTATTGGCGTTAAAGGGCGAAGCATCTTGGTTAGAGGCTGGTTTTCAATGGCGTTTTGAGCCCGCTTTTTATTGGTGGTTTGGGAGTGCTGTTTACGCCGGGAGTGGCAGCTACTGCGATTGGTGGGGTAGGTATAGTGGGTGCCGGGCTATTAATATGTTATGCCAAAGAAACCCTCGATAATCTGAGTACTGGAAATTGATTAGAATGATTGTCTTTTGGCAGATTTCGATTAAAACCATTGTTAATGGCTTTGATTTATTTCTTTAGATTTTGATGATTTTTTTATTTATAGAAAGGAAAGCATGTCAATAATCTTAAAAGCAGTCATTTGTTAGTTGTGTCTAACTGCTTTAGGTTGACAGCTTGGTACTTTCGTTTAAAACAGTGGGACAGCAAACCGTGGTATGTAGCAGCCTTTCTGAGTTGGTCCATTGCGTTTTTCGAGTATTCTGTTCATATCCCAGCGAATAGAATTGGAATTGAAGTGCTCACGCTGCCTCAGCTGCAGGTGTTGCAGGTAGCGATGTCTCTTCTTGTTTTTATCCCGTTTACAATTTTTGTCATGGGGGAGTCTATTAAGTTTGATTATATGTGGGCAATGATTTGCCTTATGGGCGCAGCCTATTTCATCTTTCGTAATACAGGAGGAGCTTTACGCTTGTAGGAAATTTCTAGAATTTAGAAAAGATTATTGAGTAATGTTGACAATTATTTAGGCGAGTTATTTCGGATTAGGTTCAGCTCGCGGTCTAGCCATGCACTCGCTTCTTTAATTTTTTGGAGTAGTGTCAAAAGTGTAAGCTCATCACTTCTAAGTGAAAATACTCGGAACCCGAATGGTTTTGGTGGTTAGACAGATAGGGATGGGGCGATATAGCCGCGGAATAGTCGTCAACGAGGATAAAAGAGATAGCATAAGGGGTGAAACTAAACGCACATAAATCTCTGGCCGGTTGTGAAACGTGTGCCAGCGCAGATATTTTTGAAGCATGGGAGTCACCGTTTTAGGTTCGGCCTGCCAACTGGCTAATTATCTGCGGGGGTAACCAGGCCGATCCAGTGCAATGGGGGCGGGGTTTTATGTCGAAGAAAGGATTAGTCGACATCAGTCTCGGACAGTATCTGGTACCTTATACAGCTTCATTCAAGACTGACGGTGATGTCCTCTTCAGTAAGTAGAGCTTTTATACGCCCCTCTACTCCCTCTGAGCCTAACTAAGACGGTTGCGTTGGTCACTTTGTTAGCTTTTGAGGCAAGTTATCATTGGTAGACTTTAGGAGTGGATTGACGGATAAAGCCTTTTCGTTTTTAGGAACTCTCGATAGACTGTTTTCTTACCCGGCGGCGCAAAGGCATAACGGAGCCAAAAAAATGAACCTGTTAAAAGCAGCAACTGCAGCACTCCTCATGAGCATCTCTGCTACGGTATTTGCTCAGGCTGCAAAAACGCCAGAACCTTCTCCCGCACAAATAGCTCAATGGAGGGCCGCTGCCGAAGAGGGCGACGCGCCTGCTCAATGGGCGCTTGGCTTTTCATATGCAGAGGGTCGCGGCGTTTCTGAGGATAACGCTGTTGCCGCGAAGTGGTTCACCAAGGCCGCAGAGCAGGGGTATGAAAGGGCTCAATACTATCTGGGTTTGATGTATGACAACGGTGAAGGCGTCCCTGAAGATGATGGCACTGCTATTAAGTGGTACACCAGAGCAGCAGAGCAGGGGGATGTTAATGCTCAGTTCTTGCTTGCATATAAGTATGAAAAAGGTACGGGAGTGGCGCAAGATGATGTCGCCGCTGTTAAGTGGTATACAAAGGCTGCGGAGCAAGGAGATGCCACTGCTCAATCCGGTTTGGGGGACCTGTATGCCGATGGCAAAGGCGTGCCTGAAGATGATGCGCTTGCTTATATGTGGTGGAACCTCGCGGCAGCACAAGGAAATGAGAAGGCGAGACAAGGTAAGGACAGCGTCCAAGAACGCATGACCCCTGCGGAGGTAGCAGAAGGCCAACGGTTAAGCCGTGAGTGTTTGGCTCAGGAGTATAAGGGTTGTTAAACACCGGGTAAGTATTCGCGCAACCAGCGGGACGCCCAAGCGCGCGGTAACAGTCACGGCGGCATCAGAAGTAGGGCGTTACCCAGTTTAAAGCACTTCTAGAAAAGACTAGAATCTACTGATCGTGTTTGGCGCCGGTTAAAACAGACTTTGGGCTTACACTTAAAACTGCGAGCCTTCTGTGCCAGAGATGAGGTCCATCTTACTGGGTTGTATAATTGTGAGGAGCCTTGGCGAAAATTTTTCTTGAATACTATCGTAGAAAGCGACGCTGGACAAAAATATGAACAACACTGAAGATGAGATCATTGTAGAAAAAATCCAGAGGGTAGCACTGGATACAATTATTAAAATAGGGATTTTGCTGGCCATTATGGTTTGGTGCTTCGAAATCATGTCGCCATTCCTTCACCCTATTATTTGGGGCGTCATCATAGCCGCTGCAGCGTATGAGAGCTTCCTTCGCCTATCAAAGAAAATGGGCCATCGCCCAATATTGGCTGCAATTCTTACGACACTTATCTTCCTTGCGGTGACGATTGTGCCGGTCGTGTTATTGACCGAAAGCATGGCAACAGGCGCGGAGGCGCTTGCCGATGACGCCAAGCGGGGCACATTGAAAATCCCTCCGCCGCCAGAAAGTGTTGCGGGCTGGCCGCTGATTGGGGAGAAATTGCATGGAATATGGCACAAAGCTTCAGTGGATATTACAGTAGTGTTGAAACAATTTGCTCCTCAGTTGAAGGACATGGGGAGTTGGTTGTTATCAGCGGCGGCTGGCGCGGGGTATGGCCTGTTGCAATTTGCACTATCCATCCTGATCGCAGGGTTGTTGTTGGCTAATGCTGATACAGCATTGCTTGCCATTAATGCGTTAGCGACGCGTGTGGCCGGCAGGGACGGTATTAAGTTTGTAGAAATTGCTGCAAAAACAGTGAGAGGCGTGACCCGGGGGGTTCTAGGTGTTGCCGTCATCCAGGGGATATTGGCCGGTCTGGGTTTTCTGGTTGTAGGTATCCCAGGTGCTGGTTTGTGGGCATTCGTGGCTATGGTGCTTGCGGTTATCCAAATTGGAATATTACCGGTGACACTTCCTGCCATCATCTACGTTTTCGCAACCGCTGAACCATTGACAGCTATTTTGTTCCTGATCTGGAGTATCGTGATCAGCACCATTGATAACGTCCTTAAACCACTGTTGATGGGGAAAGGAGCCGCGGTGCCTATCCCCATTATTTTTATCGGTGCTATAGGGGGCTTCATAGCGACAGGGATATTGGGTCTTTTTACCGGTGCTATTATCCTCTCGATAGGCTACACGCTCTACAAAACATGGGTTGAACAAACACCTGTTGAAACGATCAGTAAGCAGGCAGAATAACACCCGGTTATGACAGGAAAATCTGCGAGAAGAGATGAATCTCTGCTTAATGCTATCGTTGTAAAATTCGCCACTTACGATGGCGTCAGAAGCGATATTTCATCGCAACCCGCGGTTGGGTGGCGTTGCCGTTATCAGCGCCAACATTCTCACGCCTAAGCACAAATATTCTGCGCCCAAGGCTATACGCGGTATAGAGGACCATATTAGATTAGAGCTCAAGCGCAGGGTTTGTTTGTAGGCGTCATCGCCAAGGAAGTCGGGGCTTACGACATCAACGATGCCAAATGTGAAGTTGGAGCGTAATTCCCCCGCATCCCACCAGTGTTGAATAAAAGTATACCCTGCTAAAACATCAAAAAGCGTTAGCTCGCCGTTGTTGAGGTTGACCACGCCGTCGTAGTTGCCGATGCTGGATAGGTCGTTCACACAGCATCCTATACCGTTACCGGCACTGATCTGAAATACCAGCGCGTCGCGAGAGTCAAAGGTGAGAATGATAAAACGTCCGCACAAAGCGACGCCTCCGCCGAATTTTTTTTGACACTTGTACTCAAGTTTTTCCACGAATCTGTCTAAGCAGTATTGCGAGTTTTATATGCTGCCGCTGCTCTGGGGTGAAAGCGAGCGGCCAACACTATGTCGGTGAGTCGACTGATGCCGAAACCATTCTGGAGTTCTGGATCGGGGTCTTCTAGCGCGAACTGGAGTTTATATTCCTTACCAGTTCTCGGCATAAAGCGGACATGACTCTGGCGCAGTCAAGGTGCTAAACCCGCTATAGCGATGGTCGTTTCAGCGCTAAAGACACCGGCATCTGATGGGTTGACTAGACCGGCAAACTGAAATTCTCTGTTGCTATTTCCTAACAGTGAAGTATTGATCACTGTCGCATGCTATTCACAAGAATATTCACCGGTGTACTTTTCCATGACGTTATTTGCATAAGCAGCTTTTCACAAGCACTATAACCTACATAACGACGTCTATGACGCTCATAACTTTCGTTAAAAGACTGGCACATTGGGATGTTGTAACGGAGACTCCTGCGAGTCAACCCGTCACCCCAAACTAGGCCGTAAGAGGCCTAAAAGTAGGCATTTGCATAATGTTGCTTCGGGTTTTAATAGGGTATCTTATCAGCTAGAAGCATTTTAACATTGATGCTGTCTGCTTAACCTTTCTGTTTGCAGGGGCTTCTCAACTCACGGAAAGCACAAAACAGTGGGGCTGAAACTTTGGTAGAGTGGGGCACACAGAGCATTGTTAGCACTTTAGGAGACAGTATGAAGACTTATAGCTTTGCCATTACCCTGATTATGGCAGCGACATTCGTCGCGGTTTCTTCCGCATCTGCAGACGAGGCCAGTGAAATGGCCAAGAAGCTCGCTAACCCGATTTCAAGTCTAATCAGTTTGCCCATTCAGGCCAATTACGATGAGAACTTGGGCTCCAGTGAAGAGGGCGAGCGGTGGCTCGTTAATGTTCAACCTGTCATTCCAATCTCATTAAATGAAGACTGGAATGTGATCTCCCGCACCATTATCCCGTTGATAGATCAGAAGAATGTGCCATTGCCGGGTATGGAAAAAAGCGGCTTAGGCGATATCACCCAGAGCATTTTCTTTTCACCTAAGGCGCCCACTTCATCGGGTTGGATTTGGGGGGTAGGGCCAGTGCTGTCCCTCGATACCGCAACTGATGATACGTTGGGCGCCGAAAAGTGGGGCGCCGGGCCTACTGGTGTTGCTTTAAAGCAGGAAGGGTCTTGGACCTATGGTGCGCTTGTCTCTCAGGTTAATTCTTTTGCCGGTGAAGGCGGCCGAGAGGATATCAGTGCTGCGTTTGTGCAGCCTTTCATTTCGTACGTGACCAGCACAAAAACCACGATCAGTTTGAATACCGAATCCTCCTACAACTGGAAAGGCAATGAATGGTCAGTGCCTGTTAATCTATTTGTAGCCCAAATGCTCAAGGCCGGTGACCAGCTTCTGCAGGTTGGGGTTGGTGCACGTTACTGGGCGGAAGCTCCGGATTACGGCCCTGAGGGCTGGGGCCTGCGTCTACAATTGACGTTGCTGTTCCCGAAAAAAACGTAGAGTGTAAAAAAATCAATGTTTAACGAGGTGTCAACGTGATCAAGCAAATAATCTTACCGGTTTTAGCGATTTCGATGGGGTGCACTAGCGCTTATGCACAGGACCCAACGTCGGGGTTTAATAATGTAATACCCGAATCTATTCTCACGCCTGATAGCGTCGAGACCTCCATCGGAAAGCTCACCTTCTTTGACGGAATGCCCGACCCCGAAACCGTCGTTACGGTTTACGATAACCTGGATACTATCAGAGCGACAGAGGCGTTTCTAAATATGGTGCCAGCCGCTTCAATGGAAGGAATGCGTGTCGGATTAGAAAGTATTGGCTCTGTCGAATCGAACCAGGTGATGATGTTCGATCGATTACTCGACTCTAACCCGCTTTTTCTTACTGGCAATACCGATACCGTATACTCACTTGTTATGTTTGACCTTGAGCGCGATGGTCCCACTGTCGTGGAAATCCCTGCCGGAAGCGGCCCCAGCACCGTTAATGATGCGTACTTCCGTTTTGTGACGGACATGGGGGCGCCCGGACCGGACCGTGGTAAAGGAGGCAAGTATCTCATTTTGCCGGAGTCTTATGATGGTGAGGTTCCGGAGGGTTATTTTGAGGCCCGGTCGCCTTCCAGCACTAATTTGATGGTGTTGAGGGGCTTTCTGGTTGACGGAAAAACAGATGCAGCCGTCCAGTCGGTTAAGGAAGGCTTGAAAATTTACCCGCTGAGTCAGAAAGATAATCCACCCGCCATGGAATTTATCAGTGGGTCAACAATTCCTTTTAACACCGTGCACGCCAACGATTTCAGTTTCTTTGAGGAAATCAATGATGTGATCCAGAGAGAGCCCGTCGGTTTCCTTGATCCGGAACTGCGTGGCCAATTGTCGAGTATCGGTATTCAGAAGGGTAAAGTGTTCGATCCCGACGAGCGCATGCAGAAAATCATGGCAGACGGTGTCGCTATCGGTAATGCGACTGCCCGAGCACTGTTGCTCAGTCCAAGAAATCAATCGGCCTACTACTATGATGACAGCCAATGGTTTAACGCTTTTGTTGGCGGAGATTATCAGTGGCTGATCGATGGCGGCGACGGTGGGCGTAATCTCGATGCACGCACCGCATTCTTTTATGGGTACACGTTAAACACGCCTGCGATGGTGTTGAAAATGGTCGGCGTCGGATCACAATATGCTGTTGCCGCAGCTGATAAAGACGGTCATTACCTAGACGGTAGCAAGACATACCGTTTGAAAATTCCTGCCGATGTTCCGGCAAAAGATTTTTGGTCGGTCGTACTTTATGACCCGCAGACCAGGAGCGAGCTTCAAACGGAGCAACCATTTCCAAGCAGAAACAACCAGCGTGACGAGCTTGAAGTCGCCAGTGATGGGTCGGTTGAGCTCTATTTTGGCCCGACGGCACCCGAAGGCAAGGAAGGGAATTGGGTGCAGACGATTCCTGGCAAAGGATGGTGGGCGGTACTGCGCCTTTATGGTCCACTGGAGCCCTGGTTTGACCAGACTTGGCGCCCAGGGGACTTCGAGCTTATAGAGGGCGACGGCAACTTGTAGACCATCTCACAGATGGCGACAGGTATCAGCACAATAAACCGGCCTGCTAACGGCTTTATTGTGCTAAAAAACGTATGTGCACAGGTCAGGTGCTCTGCTGGTGTGCCATTGAAAATGCGCTGTAGACCACTATACTAGGTATATCTTTGATCACATATAGCGTTGCGTTATCATCAGCAGCTTCAGGACGTATCGCAAAGATTTTCTCCACACAACAGACAAACTCTTAAAGGAATAGATGCAATGGGAAAAATGCGGCAAAGCAGTACTATCGCGTTGGTACTTCTGGGAGCTAATCAGGCAGTTGCCGGTGGATTGTGGCTGAATGAGTTCGGCGACTTCGCCGGGGGCCGCGCGTCGGCGGGTGCCGCCGCAGGCACAGACGATGCAGCAACGATTATTCACAACCCTGCCAGTGCAACTCGCATTGAAGGCAGCCAATTATTTGGCTCAGTGGGGGCTCTTATTCCTGAAATAGAGTTTGATGTGAAGGAATCCGAGCGATTTATTGGAAATGGGGATGGCGGACAGGCGGGACTGGTTGCACCTGCCGCTAGCATGGCTTACGTTTTCGATAATGGCTGGAACAACTGGGGCACTGGCATCTCTCTTGAGGGGCTAGCGGGCGCCGGCTTGGATTACGATGATGACTGGGTAGGACGCTATAAGGCCACCGAGGTCAACCTGTTGGTCATGGCACTGGGAGTCACTCTGGCATATCAGGTCACGGACAGATTATCGATTGGCGTCAAGCCACAAATTTATTATTCCACGTTGACACAAAAACTGAGTCTACCTATCTCACTCTTGCCTGGCAAAAGCGATGTTAGGGTCAAGCTGGATGGGGACGATAGTGGTTTCGGAGGTATGGTGGGCGCCACCTATGAGTTTAATGCTGGCACACGAGTCGGTATAGGCTGGCAAAGCAGTTTTGATATTGAGTTTGACGGCGAGCTCGAACTTAATGGTAACGTCGTTGACGGTAGAGAGTTTGAGACCGATACAGAGCTGACGATGGCACAGAATATTCGGGTGGCCTTACACCATGATGTGAATGATCGGCTAGGCTTGGATTTTACCGTTGGCTGGGATAACTGGGAGGAGCTGGACAATATCTTTATCTCTATTAAAGGCGCTGGCGGTGCCCCCCTAGCCATCGACTGGAAGGACACCTACCATTACGCCGCCGGCTTCCAGTATCAATTGAACGACGCTTGGGACATCACTGCTGGCATGGCTTATGATACTAATGTGGTTGATGCGAGCGCCCGCGTTCCCGAATTACCCGTTGACGAGCAGATCCGCTACAACGCTGGCGCGCGTTATCATCTAAGTGATACGCTCAGTCTTGGCGGTTATGTTAATTACACCGACTTAGGTAAGGCCAAAATCGATGCAAAGCGCTGGAGCGGCGAGTACAGCACTAATGAGATGATTCAGTTGTCGTTTTTTGCAAACTGGATCCTGTGACACGACGTAGATGTCAGTCAGGCAATGGGGTTTAGCCGTCTGCGTGAGTCTGGATGGTATCGAACGGCGTCGCAGAACCCTTGAGGTCCGCACTGGATTTTTCGAAGCCTCTCTGGTGTCCGTTGGCGCTAGTACTGCGTTCTGATTCAGCGTGCGGTTTAGAAGATTCTGATTTTTCTAGCAACACGACGTTGGCCTTGGGCCACGACTTCGACTCGTTTGACCATCTCGAACTAGCGGCGGTGTTCGTGCTACTTAGGACAGTATTCTCGGTAGCAATTTCGAATTGATAGCGACGTTTAAAAAGAAAGATATTGATGACGAGCACAGTGGTCAAAGTCTTGCGCTGAGCGCTGCAGAAGAAAAACTACTTGAGCGGGGGAGGTAACATTACGGTAGCAAAACTATGAGAGTCTCGACGGCGGTAAGGTCAACCCGATATTTAACAAGACGAATAATGCAGACGTTTACATTTTTGCAAGTGAATTGCGCTTTCCAGAGCCATTAGGTCGGGATAGGTGGGTAGCGAGCATAGGTATTCAATGGGGCGAAAACGACGCCGAGATCGACCTTGATAAACGCTGTACATCATTATTTGTCGCACGAGTAGGGTGCACTTTCCAAGGGTCTTGCGAGCGTTAAAAAGCCCCGATAGCGATGCCGGCGGGGATTCTTTTTCCGCTTGAAGAGGACTCTATTGAAAACCTTATCGCCCAAGACGGGCCGGACAATTGGGTAGACACACGCCGTTTATATTTTCTATACTTAATAGTGAGGGGCGGTGAATTTAGTCAGTTCAAAATAGCGGCAATGTGGTTTGCGCCGATAGCCTCTCCGTTCATTATAAAGGCTGTTCTGCTAGAGCTGAGTCCGATTGCCAGCTAAGAATAGTAACGGGCAAAGTGCACGCCCATTGGCTAGGGCGGATGGGTCTTGTCCAGCATGATCAACAATTAATCTTATGAGGAGTTTGCCATGTTTACTGCCAGACCGCTGCTTGCACCCGCAGTAGTATTTTCTGCTTTGTTTTTGCTCTCAGCCTGCAGCTACGCGCAAAATAGTGCTGACCCGTCAGCGTCTGCACAAGAAGTCAATGTGGCTGATGCAGAAGAAATCGATCCAGAATTGCTGGAGCTGGCAGGAGAGGTAGAACTCAAGCAATATTCAGTTGCATGGGGAGGGAGTGGCACCATGGGTGGTGGGACGCTTACGTATGGTGGAGAGTCCTACTCGTTTAGTATTGTAGGTTTGGGATTGGGTGGCTTTGGCGCTTCAGTTTTAGAGGCAAAAGGCGTTGTCTATAACTTACCTAACCGTGACGCCTTTGCCGGCACCTACGGTAATGCTCGCTTCGGGGTGGCCGCGGGTGAGTCCGGAGGTGGCCAGTTGTGGTTGCGTAATTCTAATGGGGTGGTAATGGAACTGGAGTCCAACATGCGCGGTCTTGCACTTGCGGGTGGGGTCGACGGTTTGGTGGTGCAGTGGGATGAAGGCGAGAAATCTTCCGCGGGCGATGCCATAGACGGAACTAAGAAGGTTGTGGGTAAAGGCATTGAAGCTGGTGCGGATGCAGTGGAAAAGGGGATCGGCAAGGTTAAGGGCTGGCTGAATTAGGGCCGCCACTAGCTCGAGAATCGGCAGGGCTGTTCGTATTGCGCGTTAGGTCACTTATACAAGTCCTTCGCGGGCATCCGTTATCACTTCGTGCGGAGTACCGGAGCTGTGTAGACAGTGTCTCTATTTTCGGGGTTTGCGCTCTTTTACCTAGCCATGCGCTTATAGAAAAAACGATGGCACCTAGGAAGTGAGCCTGGGCGCCATTTTTTGTGTCTTTATCGCAATAGTTTTGGACCTGTTTTGCCAATTCAATCGAACCCGCCATTCAGGGTTTGTTGGTCCAAGGTTCAAGTGCTCCAAACATGCGCAGAAGAGGCGTTAATCGTATGCATACTGATTGCCAAACGGTGCTAGCTGCGGTCACTATACCCGTAATATCGTAGTTATGAGGTAGGGATATGCCTACCGCAAAATACGCCTATCTCCGGTATGTTAGAGTGACTAAGCTGTACATAGAAACCAAGAGAGCTTCTATGCAGCCGAACGCATAGTTAATACGAACGGAGTGCGTGCCAGATTGTCTTGTCTGTCTTGGCCAGTGATACACTCATCTATGATACTCCAGTATGCTAATTGATGACCCAACATGGAAAGCTGATGCCCCCTACAGATCCAGCTCGCGAGTTTGACCAAGCAGGCGCCAGCGAATTTCATCCGACTCGAGCAGCTCCAGGCGCCGAGCTCAAAAACTTCAATATCTCAGGCGGGATACTGGGTGCCATAGGTGGAACACCGCTCGTCCTCCTTGAAAAACACTTCGCATCCTCACATTTCCACTGTTTCGCAAAGCTGGAGGGCCTCAATCCAGGCGGTAGCTCCAAGGACCGGCCCAGTGTGGCCATCATTGAGCGGGCACTGCAGACCGGGGAGATCGATGCCAACACCTTGATCATAGAAGCCAGCTCTGGCAATACCGGCGTTGGACTGGCGATGGTGTGCGCCTACCATGGCCTGCGCTTTCGCTGCCTCATCGACCCCAAGGTGACCTCGCAGAATGTTGATATCCTGCTCGCTTATGGCGCCGAAATAGAGATGATCGGCCACCCAGATCAGGCGACCTCAGAACTATTACCCGCCAAGCTGAAACGTATCGAGGTGATACTGCAACAGGAAGGAAACAGCTTTTGGGTTAACCAATACGCCAGTCGTGAGAATTCAGGCGCGCACTACCGATCAACGATCAAGGAAATCCTGCGAGATCTGAATGGCCGTGCGCTTGATTACCTTTTTATCGCGACCGGCACTTGCGGTACTCTTGCAGGATGTCTCGACTACCTCGCGGATCATGGTCATTCCACCAAGGTCATCGCTGTCGATGCGTTAGGCAGTCAGATTTTTTCGAGTGACAAGCACAATCGCCTGATACCCGGCCTGGGATCTGCTATCTGCCCGAAACTCACGCCAACCGAGGGTGTACATAAGATTCTGCACCTCACGGCCACCGATTGCGTTATCGGTTGCCGGCAGCTGGCACTGTCAGAGGCCATTCTGGCGGGAGGTTCCTCCGGCGGTGTCGTTACCGCAGTGAAGCAGCTAAGTAGCGAAATCCCAGAGGGCTCCACGGTTGTTGCCCTGCTGCCTGATCGGGGTGAACGTTATTTAGATACGATCTATTCTGATGAGTGGGTGCAGAGCGAGCTCGGTGACATCGCTCATCATTGGACAAAAACAGTAAAGGAGTACTGATGTCGGGCAGCGATTTAACGGTGATTGGCGCTCCTGACATTGAAGCTGCTCTTCAGGGTCATGAGACGCAGGTTATTGACGCAGTACAAAAAGCCTATGAGACACATGCGCGGGGCGCCAGCTCCCTGCCGCATTCCAGTTTTCTGCGTTTCCCCGACAGCGATAAAGATCGGATCATTTGCCTTCCAGCGTATCTGGGTGACGAATATCAGCTCGCCGGAGTCAAGTGGATTGCATCGATGCCTGGCAATGTTGCCCGTGGTATGGAAAGGGCCTCCGCGGTCATCATCCTGAATGACCGGATCACCGGCCAACCAAAGGCGGTCATGGAAGGCTCCATAATCAGCAAACAACGTACCGCCGCATCGGCAGCTCTGGCATCGCGGGTGCTCGCTCCGGGTGAACCCGAGACTATCGGCTTCGTAGGGTGCGGCCCGATTAACGCAGCGATTGCACAGTTTTTGGCAGTCACGTGGCCCAACGTCAGGCGCTTTATGGCGTTTGACCTGTCCCGCGCCCGCACCGAGGTTTTCGGCGAGGCATTGCTCGCGCACAGACCCTGCGCAACTTTCACTGTAGCAGCCAATATAGAGGACTTGCTTGGCGAATGTCCTATGGTGGCGTTTGCCACTACGGCTATAGAACCTTACGTGGATAATCTCGATGCCTGTCAGGCCGGTGCGACTCTGCTGCATGTATCGCTGCGAGATCTGAGTGCGGGCGCTATTCTTTCAAGTCACAACATAGTTGACGACCTCGACCATGTGAACCGGGCCGCCACGTCGATTCAGCATGCATCTGACAGAGCAGGAAATACAGATTTCGTTCACGGCTCCTTGGGAGATATTCTGCTGGGGAATGTCCCTTTACCCTTGCGCGATGAACGCAGGGTGATTTTCTCTCCTTTCGGTTTGGGCGTGCTTGACCTCGCCGTTGCGGATCTCGTGCAAAAAGAGATAGCCAAAGACGGTGGTGGAACACGTGTCGAGTCTTTTCTGCCCTGACCGTTTCGTACGTAAATTCAAAAAAAGGTTGTATTGGTATGTCTGTCGTTTGGAGTTGCAATGAGTGGGATCAACTGGAAGAGGTGATCGTAGGTAATCCGCTGCGGGCAAAATTCCCCACGGCCGACTTGAGCACCCAGCTGGCCGAATTTCCCGACCGTTCACTGGGGGATATTCCGCAGGGCCCTTTTCCACAGTGGATTATTGACGAAACTGAAGAAGACCTGAATGAATTTGTCTCTGTGCTCGAAGGGTTGGGCGTCACGGTGAAGCGCCCGGAGACTTGGCCTCATGACGAAAAATTCTCCACCATCCACTGGGAGTCTGAGGGCTACTACAACTATTGCCCGCGGGATATCATGCTTGTCATCGGCGATCAGATTATCGAAACACCCAATGTCATTCGTAGCCGAGCCCAAGAATCATTCAGCTATCGCCAAATGATGATTGACTATATGAGATCAGGCGCGAAATGGTACAGCGCGCCCAAGCCCATGCTGCTGGACTCACTGTTCGACGTTGACATGAACAAGCCTACGCCCCGTAACGATGAACCGGCTTTTGATGCAGCCAATGTTCTGCGCCTCGGCAAGGACCTGATCTACCTCGTCAGCGCAACCGGTAACGAAATGGGAGGGCAGTGGCTGCAGACCATTTTGGGTGATGAATACCGGGTTCACTTTCTCAAAGATGTCTACTATGGCAGCCATATCGACTCAACCTTTGTCGCTTTGCGCCCCGGTTTGATGCTGTGCAATCCAGCTCGAATCAATGAGGATACTCTGCCTGAGGTTCTCAAACAGTGGGAGATTATTTATAGCCCACCGATGGAAAGTACCAACGGATTTGGCGCCGACTATTTATCTAAGAGCATCGGTAGCAAATGGATCGACATGAACCTGTTCAGCATCAGCCCTAATCTGGTCGTGGTTGATCAGGACCAGACGGCTTTGATCAAACTGTTGGAAAAGCAGGGTATTGATGTCATCAGGCTCAAGCTGAGGCACTCCAAAATGCTGGGAGGCGGCTTCCATTGCATTACCTTGGATATTCGTCGAAGCGGATCACTCCAGCGATACTTCGACTGACCGCCACGCTATGGCCGTCATTATTTTTGCAGCCGCTTTCTTCGCACTGGCTTACTTAGCCTGGAGGCGTTACCTGTGGGCGGCAGAGAAAGTTCCGCAGGGGCAGGCGGATGAATGCCCCTATAGCCTGACGGATGTTTTTAGCGACCAACACTTGGTCAACATCCCACACCAGCAAGACGTCCAGTGGCTCACAGAAATATTTGCCCGTAGTGCCAGAAAATTTCCCGATCTAACGGCTTTACAGATTCCTCATACTGGTGAGTCTCTGACCTACGCGGAACTGGACGCGCAAGCCGAAAAAATAGCGGCGGCGGTCTCTTCATACCTGTGCGGCCCTGATCAGGTGGTCGCCGTGGCCATGACGCAGGACAACTGGCAGATCGTGGCATCACATCTGGGGATACTCAAGGCCGGCGGCACAGTGCTATTTCTCGACACGACATTGCCGGAAATGCTGCTTTCCCACATGCTGAATGATGCGCAACCGGCGCTCGTTCTCACCCGGGGAGAGGCCAGTTTTCGCCAGTTGCCCACATTGGATGTGCTGGCACTACCGGAAAACATAGCGCCCGGCGAGCCGCCCAGCTGGCTGGACGATCCAGCTCAACGGCTGGCGGCTATCTTCTATACCAGCGGGACCACCGGCCTGCCAAAGGGTGTGGAGTGCCCCCACGCAGGTTACGTGAATCTGGCGCTGAGCTACGCGGATTACTTCGATCTTATTCCCGGCATGGATGCGACGTCACTGACCTCTTCGCTGGGGTATGACGGCAGTATTTCAGAGATGTACAGCGCCTGGGTATCCGGTTGCGCCGTCGTTATGCTGACCAAGGAGCAAATTCGATCCGGCCCGGACCTCATCCCTGTGCTGTGCGAAGCGGAAGTCACTGTGCTTTTCTGTCCGCCGGTGCTTCTCACCACGCTTACGCCAAATCCCCATGTGGACCTGCCCTATCCGATTTGCCGTTATATTGTGCCGGCCGGCGAAGCTTTTCCCAGTGCACTTGTGCAGCCCTGGACGCAGGGAAGAAGGCAGATTATCAATACCTACGGCCCTACCGAGGCTAGCACTGACACAAGTCGACAGAGTTTGCGGCCGGGGGAAGCCGTGACGATTGGCTCGCCTATGGCTAACGTCACTTACGTGATTCTCGAGATAGACCAACTTGAGCCGCTGCCTCATGGGGACATTGGGGAACTTTGCATTGGCGGACCCCATGTGGCGCGGGGTTATAGAAATCTGCCCGAGCAAACGGCCCGAAAGTTCATCACACATCCGCGTTTCGGCCGCCTCTACCGCACCGGAGATAGATGTAAAATAGACATCCGCACGCAGCGCGTACATTTTTTAGGCAGGATTGACGCTCAACTCAAGGTGCGTGGTCACCGTGTCGAGACCCAAGCCGTTGAAGATTTACTGCAGACGCAGTTTGGAGAAATCGAGGCTGCTGTGCTGGATTATCAGAACGAGGAGTTGATCGCTTTCGTCAGCGCTCCGTCCATTGCAGGGACTGACATTACGGTGACGGCGCCTGCGTCTAAGGAGTGGGCAGCGCATGTAACGAGGAGTCTGGCCCAACAACTTCCTGCGCCGTCTATCCCTTCCCGTATATTTTTTGTAGAAAGCTTTGTCATGAAGCCCTTATCCGGGAAGATTGATAGAGAGCAGTTACCTGTCTTATCTGACCTGCTGGCCCATGCTCATCAGCCCGTAGCAGCAAGGGAAGCATTTCCCGCTGCACCGGATTCGGAATTGGAACTCGGCTATGAGGGGATTCTGTTAATTTGCAGAGCCGTATTCGAGACCCCCATGGGGTGGGATAGTGTGTTCGCTGACCACGGCGGTCACTCTATTGTCATCGCGCGACTGGCACAGCAGCTCCACGCCTCCGGATGGGACGTGACCGTGCGCGCACTGCTCAGCGACTGTGACACGGCACGAAAAGTGGCAGCTCACGTGCGGCAGCACCCGCGCGCGCCAAACGCCGAGGAGTCGATTGCCCAAGCTGGAGCAAGCAATGCCCCGCACAGTGAGTCTTCAACGCAGGTGCTCCCCGTGGGAGTGTTTACCGGTTTGCAATTGCTGTTTCTATGGCTGCTGTACTTACCCTCGCTGATCGGTTTTCTGGCAATTATCGCATTCACGGAAATTGGCGAATTCTTTATGACTGCGCATATCCTAGGGTTCCTGAGTCTGGGTTTCATAATGTACCTGGTTGCCCTTGTCTTGCCCTTTGCTAATCTACTGTGGGTGATGGTAATCAAGCTTCTCATGGGCGGCCATTTCTACAAGAACAGAGCGGCGCCCGGTATCTATCCCAAGTGGAGCAGGATGCATCTTCGAGTCTGGTGCATTGGACGACTGGAAAGCTCGGTACTTGCACCGTTGGGTATGATGTTTCGCAGCGCACCGCTGATGGCATATGTGCTGCGGCGACTGGGCGCGAAGGTTGGAGCCAACCTGCAGTGCGCACACGATGTTGAATTTTCCGGTCCCCTGGATTTACTCTTTGTCGGAGACAATGTCGCTATACAAACCGGCGCCTATATTCACACCTCAAAGTGGCTGGGCCAGAAGCTGCACATCGGTCCCGTCAGCCTCGAAAGTGGGTGCAAAATTGGGATGCGAGCAGCGATTGCCAGTGGTGTAACCGTGGGCCGTGGCGCCTGGATTAACCCCTTTACCCCCATCCACACTGACGTCGGTGCAAAAGAGATGTGGGAGGGTGCCCCCGCGCGCTGCAGCGGCCATTGTGTGAATCTGGCGCGAACTGCAAAAGCCTGTCAGGCCAACCTGCCCAGCTGGTTCATGGAAGTGCTCAATATCCTCATGCAGATTTTTCTAGATTTCTGGCTTTTCATCGTTCCCACGGCTTCGGTAACGTGGTTCGCGGCCTCATTTATATCCGAGGGGGACACCGTGGTCGCCAGCGAGTATTTCAAGGTAACGCCCTTGACAGACATTATCTGGGATATGAGCGCCTACACCTTCGTCACCACTTGGGTTGCGGTTCTACTGATCTCTATACTGGTCTGTCTCTTTCTGCGCTGCACGCCCGCCGCACCGGGTATCTACTCCTCTCGCGGACTGCGCGGCGCTCTTCTGTTGTATCGAATGAAGAAAATGAACCAGATCCAGAAGCAGTGGACCTGGACCATTACCGGCCAGTATCTGCGCGCGCTGGCTGGCATGCGTTTTCCACGACTGGGAGCCTCGGAGTGCGACCTCATGCACAATCTTGTGCCTGAACTGGCCAGCGCAGATTCAAAGGTCTTCTGGTCTAATGGCTGTTTCACGAACATGCTCGACTACGGGGCGGAGCACATGAAACTTTGCCAGTTGGACATGCCCCGGAATTTCTTCAGTGGTACCAATTGCGTCGCGGAATCCGGGCAGTTTCCGTCCAATTTCCTGCTGGGTGTATCCACACTGGGCAATGATATTCAGTTCCGGCGCCAAATGCGGTCGCGGGAAGGTGAACCCATCACGGTCGCTGGAAATCCGCCAGTACAGTTTGCCAGCGCAAAGTTCGATAAGGAGAATGAATCTCAGGTACTTCCGAGCTTCCCTCTTTTTCTGGCTCGCGTCTTTCTCAATGATCTTTTCAGCATAGGCTTTCTGCCTATGGCAGGAATGCTTGTCTATATCATTCTCTACACCAGCTTTCTGCGCCTGGACGGATATCTGATCGTTAGCGCTTTTTTTGCTTTGATTTTCGCAGAAGCGATTATTGTCTTGCTCTGTTGTGCGATCAAGAAGCTCCTTGTGGGCAGTGAGTGGGGGATTGAGCACTCAACGCCGTTCTGGTCCTGGCGGCACTTCAGCTATTTTTTTGCGCAGGACTGCTTTTTTGCCTGGTGCAAGAGGCCCCTGAAGATGACCGCCGGGACATTGCTCTCTAATTCGGTGCTGCGAAGAATGGGGTGTCAGATAGGCCGACGGACGATAATGACCTCTCCCATGCAGGCCTCTGACTGGAATGCAGTCAGCGTCGGGGATGACTGCATGATCAACGGTATTCTTCAGTTGCACACTTTCGAGAGCATGATGCTGAAGGTCAAGCGAGCCGAAGTACACGATGGCTGCACCATTAATCTAGGCTCCACAATTATGGGGGGTGCAGTGATCGAGCCCGCCGCCACAATTCTACCCCTAAGTCTGGTTCTGAAGGAAATGCATCTGCCTGCTGCTGCCACCTACGAGGGCAGCCCCGCAGAGCCGGCCGTCGACCGGTAATAGCACCTAGCAACAGCGATCGTATCAGAGACTTAGAATTTGAGCTGGAGCCCAATCTGCGTGTCATCCATGCTCCGGCCGACTGCGGTGGAGTCGAGAGTTTTAGTGCTCGCTTGATTGAGGAGATTGAAAACTCGATGACTAGGGTCATCCGTAACCGTCTGATCTAACAATTTTTTCGGGTTTTTTCGGGTTTTTTCGAGGAAGCATCTATCTCTGTTTTCTTCCATACTGTGCCTGAGAGCAGTTGCTAGTGCGTGCGGAGCTTCTAGGGCCGCTGTGGGCGAGGTCAAGACCTCTTGCGTGTCGCTGAGCTAAAACTGATACGGAGGCGCCAGGGGCTGCTTGGCGGCCTCTGGAGGCGTTGTAAAGGGTCGCGCAAACAACCTCAATAAATCCTGGAGGACCACAAACTTATCCTGAAACACCCAAGTGTAACTTAGCGGTCACTGCGTTATCAAAAGTAGGGTTTTGCGTACTTTAAAATGCGTCCATAAATAGGTAGACTTTGGGTAAGTCCCATAACGTCCAACCTACGGAGTATTACAAATGAAGATATTTTCTCGATCACTATTGGTTTCTCTTCTTCTGATTATCGCTGCACCAGCGTTTTCATCGACAAAAATGTCGGCCGTACAAATTTACATCTGCCATTTTAACGACGACGCGACGGCGGCTGACCTGTTTGAAGTTACAAAAAAGTGGATTAAAGCTGCAAGAAATACGGACGGTGGCAAAAACATCGATGTGGCTGTCAGATTTCCAATTGCTACAGGATCTGATGCCAAGGGCGATTTCAGGTTTGTTACAGTCTTCCCTACGTTTGCAGAGATGGGCGAGTTCCGTGATGCTTACGAAGGTTCAAAGGTTGAGGACGTAGACCTGCAACTCAATGACATTGCAGATTGCGGCAATAGCAGCGTGTGGGAAGGCATTTCTACCCTCTAGGCTGCACCGAGGCTAACGGGCACTACCGGCGCAAAGGCTGAAACTTTAAGTAAGTCAGGCTGCGCCACACCCATTCAGCAGGACCAAATCTGTACCTGGCTAACCACCAGGTGCAGAATGCCGCGAGCATCGTAAAGAACATAACCGCATAGAAAGTGGTTTCTGTCGGCCCCATCAGAAAAAGCTGGCCAAAACCCCATCCGTAGAAAAGCGTGGTAAACATCACCGTACTGCACAAGTAGACTGTCAGGGCCATTTTCCCTAAGTTCTGTAAAGGTCTTAGCGCGGATTGCCAGAGACCTCGTTGCGCCAGCAATACGATACCCGCGCCGTAGCCCAACGCCAATGCCGTTGAGCCATAAGCAAAGAGCATGTCACCCATAAATCGCACTCCGCTTGGGGCTGTGGTCACAGTGAAAACCGCATAACCATAATGTTGGCTCAGCCACCATTCAGCGATTGTACTTGCTGCCCCGATGCCAATGCCCCAGGCGAACACTCTGTGAATCAGCGGCAGATGAGCTGCAACGTCATAGAGAATTCTGGTCCGGCCCACATAAAGACCCAGTAGAAGCATCGAGAAAATAGCGAGACTCGACTCGGGACTCTGCAGATTTGATCCGATAGGTGGCGGAATAGCAAAAGCATTCTCGCTGAAAACGTCCATCGGGGAACCGAGATAGGGGTGGTCTAACCTCAGTTCGGCAAGAGGCAGAGAATCTTCCCAGTGCGCAGCCAAATCATCGTCACTTTCCGGATATATCAGGTTGCCTAGTGGGAATGCCGCCAATAGTGCAAATCCCAGAATGAGCAGTATTCGGCGGTGGACATTGCTGAACGCCACAAGAATCAGCCCCAGCAATGCGTATTCCATTAAAATGTCACCATCAAAAAACAGCGCGTGGGCCATGCCAAAAACGAACAGGACGATCAATCGTCTGACGTAAAACCAAAGCGATCCGCTCTCTCGGGACATTGCCCCGGCCAACTGCAGAGCGAAGCCGAGGCCAAACAACAAAGAGAACAGGCGCAAGGATTTCGTTTCGAAAAGTGAATGCATCAAAGTGCTAAAGGTGCGATCCACAAGGTCTGTCCACTCGGGGGCATCAGCCCCGAAGTTGTACATATTGACAAGCAACACTCCAAAAAGAGCGGCCCCCCGTACGGCATCAATTGCTTGCAGGCGAGCACCTGGGTCGGTTGGTCCCGCTCGTTCCGCGACAGATGTGCGGGTCATTCTCTACCTCTTACTTTAATAGCGGCCACCCAGCCTCTGATCCCGGTGTGTTTAAGCGGTGGATGTCGGTGCTTTAACACGAGGCTACAAGCGTTCGTCGCTGCGATCCTCGCCGTCACCCTGTATTGTGATAACGACAAACCGGGTAAGGCTTTACCGACATCTAATTGTAATCGTTCCCGAAATATTTCAATAGGGTAGTTAGCCGAAACTGTGTGTTAAGTTGATGGACTGGCGGTCTATGAGAATGTTAAATCTGGAAAACAGAATCCAGCACGGTATATAATCTCGTTATGTCATTTTTTAAACTTTAATAAGGAATATCACATGAAGCGTATTTTACTCATTGCCTGCATCCTCACCCTCGCTAGCTGCGCGGCCGAACCGGGTAGCGAGAAGTGGTGTGCCGCCCAGAAAGAACAGCCAAAATCAGAGTGGACCGGATCCGATGCCAAAACGTATGCCAAAAGCTGTCTGATCGATGGCATGGCCATTGGGTCTGAAGAGTGGTGCGCAGACCTGTCAGGCAAGGCCAAAGGGAAGTGGACAGCAGACGAAGCCAAAGCTTATGCCAAGAACTGCGTCATGTAACGGCTTGAGAAGCAGAGTTCGGGGTGCAAGGCTAATCCTTAATCGTCGAACGTCGTTATCTGCATTCTGGGCGCTGTGAGCTTTTTTAACAGCGTCCTTACTGATTTAGCATTAGCCTCCTGCGCCTAGATGCAATATCTCAGGTTGGGGCTAAGCCGCGAGTAGCGATCGCTTGATGAGAAAACACTGCACCACGCCCAATGGATGCTATCCAACTTGATATCGCTGACGCCTAATTTCGCAGGTCAGATTGCTTGTTCAGAAACCGACTGCCGATCAAATATGCCAATAATGAGTGTTTTAGGAGCACGTAAAATAGGCTCAATATGACGGTGCAGTGCATGGTAACGAAACAACGAAACAACGAAACAAAGAAGCGCTCAGAGCCTCTCGGGAGATCCCACCACTCCTCGGTCTCCTATACTAGGCTGATGGTGCGCCTATGGAACGACACCAGCCGATGCAGGAAGCTGTCTACATCTCCTTCACGTCCTTGGTCGTTCCGCTTTATCATCGCCCGTGCATTCGGTCCCCGAACGTTGTTATTGGTAGCGACTTTAAGATCGAGTCATTTATACTATCGCCATGTTCAACCAATTTTCCCAACAGCTTAAACAATGGCACCCAAAACGCGATGAGCAAAAGTGGGTGCTGGGCACTCTCTACAAAATAGACGGTCCCAGTTATCGCTCGCCCGGCGCCATGATGTTGTTCAACGACGCAGGCGAGCAATTTGGTCTCTTGAGTGGCGGATGCTTGGAAGCCGATATACAAAAAAAGGCCTCTCAGGTTATGCGCTCACAACGTTCAATGGCCGTTTGCTATGATGCCAGCGATGAAGCCGATATGTCGTTTCTGTTGGGCATTGGTTGTGGAAGCGCGATTCATATTTTACTGCAACCTTTGACGACCGAAAATAATTATTTACAGCTACCCGTTATTTTGGACGCCTTGGCAAATCGTCAAACTTGCATGTTTGTGCAAAAAGTCACTGAACAGGGCGAGGTCGCGGAAGCCGAAGTCTGGTTAAAAGACAGCGTCAATTACAGAGACATGACTGGTCAGTTAGGTCGCAAAAATGCGCAGCTCACGCAGGTAAGCAGCCATAGCTGGCTTGTCACCGCCATTAAGCCGCCGTTTCATTTATTGATCGTTGGGGGTGGCATTGATGCTCGTCCGCTGGCCAGCTTAGCGACGGCGCTGGGTTGGGAGATAACCCTCTGTGATCCGAGACCTGCCAATGCGCGCCGGGAGCATTTTATGCGCGTCACCACTATTTTGCGGTGCCCACCATTAGCCTTGGTTAAGGAACCCCTATTTGATCACTTTGATGCGGCCATTGTCATAACGCATAACCTGCAACTTGATGCTGATGCATTGGTGGCCTTACAAACATCCGCGGTTAAATATCTGGGGTTATTGGGGCCAATAGTGCGCAAAGACAAGGTTTTAGGGTTGGCGGGTCTGGATAAAGACAATCTGTCGGTTCCTATTGCGGGGCCAGCCGGGCTGAGCTTAGGCGGAGAGCTACCAGAAGATATCGCGCTGTCTATTATAGCCGAGTGCCAAGCCGTGGTTAATCGCACAGACGCTAAGTCAATCAGTAATCTTCTATGAAAACTGCAGTTTTGATCCTCGCTGCTGGCGGCGCCTCACGCTTTGGGTCAGTAAAGCAGCTTGCACTTATTGATGGAAAACCCATGGTGCAGCACTGTATAGACACAGCCAATCAGCTCGCCTTCGGGGCGGTGTATACGGTGTTAGGCAGCCATGCTGATGAGCTGAGTTGCCATATTTCCAAAACTGAAATTATCCACAATTATCAATGGCAACGAGGGCTGGGTAGTTCAATTGCAGTCGGTGTCCGAGAACTCCAACACAAGGTCGATGCGATTTTGCTCTTGCTGGCGGATCAGCCACGGATAAATAGTCAGCACCTAGAGCGCTTAGTGTCCCTGTTTACAGACCAGCAGGTCGTCTGCAGTCAATACAACAGTCATCTGGGGGTGCCAGCGATATTTGGTAAGCGCTATTTTAATGCCTTGATGAACCTGAGCAGTGATAGAGGTGGCAGCGCGCTTTTAGACAGTATCTGTCCAGCACCCAAAAGTTTGGCACTGGGCAATATCGCAGGTGACATCGATTATCCACAAGATTTGGCCGCGCTCATTCAGCAAATAACGGCCGGTCGAAGCTAGGGGCCTCAGATAACCAAAAACACGACAACAGTGGTTTGACAAATTATCGTTAGCCGATTAATTTGCACCATCAATAATCTATTTTTAAACTATGTTAAGAGCGTCAAAAATGACCTTAATAACCGTCAATGGAACGGAACAAAAACTACAGGTAGATCCGGCAACACCGCTACTTTGGGTGTTACGCGAGCAGCTTGAACTCACCGGCACAAAATTCGGATGCGGCATTGCCCAATGCGGGGCATGTACCGTGCATATTAACGGCGTCGCTATGCGCTCTTGTGTCACCCCGGTTTCGGCTGTCGCTGGACAGAATATTTCTACGATTGAAGGGCTTGCACCAAGTCCTGACGAGCTTCATCCATTGCAACAGGCCTGGATCGACGAGCAGGTGCCTCAATGTGGCTACTGTCAGTCTGGACAACTTATGTCTGCAGCGGCACTGCTAGCGAAAAACCCATCACCGTCAGATGGGGATATTGATGACGCCATGTCAGGAAATATTTGTCGCTGTGGCATGTATAGCAGAATCCGCAAAGCCATTAAGCTGGCTGCCGGGGTGCAACAGTTTGATCCCGCCCTTGTTGATGTTGGGCAGGGGCTGACCAATGGGTAAGTGGACGAGACGCGGCTTTATTAGTGCTGGCGTTATCGCCGGTGGGGGATTGATTGTTGGTGTTGCGATTCGCCCGGGCAATCGCGCCAGCGAACTGTCCAAACACGTCACAGATGACGATGAAACTCTCCTTCATACCTGGGTAAAGCTCGATAGTAATAATGTGGTTACCGCTATTGTTCCGCATTCGGAAATGGGCCAAGGCGTTGGCACAGCACTGGCACAAATGCTTGCTGACGAGCTTGATGCCGACTGGAGTCTGGTCAAGTTCGAGGAAGCACCCGCCATTAGCGAGTTTGCCAATTATCCGATGGCTAAAGGCATGCTGCTTGCCGGCGCAGACCTACCGGACTTTGTGGTTCCTACTGTCGATGGTGTTCTTATTCTTAGCGCCCAGGCGCTTGATCTGCAGATTACCGGTGGCAGTGCCAGTGTGCGCGCCACGGGACACTACGGTATGCGCGTCGCGGGTGCTGCCGTCAAGGAGATGCTGCGTATCGCGGCGGCGCAAGCCTGGCACGTTCCAGTGGATCAAGTGGTCGCACGTGATAGTCAGCTGATTCATGAAGAGACGGGTCGAAGTGAACCCTATTCGGCATTTGCGGCGGCGGCCGCCAAGATGACGCCTCCCGCATCGCCCGCATTGAAGAGGCCCGATGAGTTTAAGATCATGGGGCGCGATGTTCAACGGCATGACCTTCCTAGTAAAGTCGATGGCACTGCTATCTTTGCCCTCGATGTAAGGATGCCCAATATGCTGTATGCCACAGTGAGGCGTGCACCCACTTTTAGCGGTGGTGTGGAAAATATTGATGACACTGTGACGCGCTCGATAGAGGGCGTTGTGGACGTGGTTCAGCTTCCGCCTGCTGAAGTCAACGCATTGGTTGGAGGCTTCTCCTCTGCGGAATCGGTCGCTGTTGTTGCCGAGGGCTACTGGCAGGCAAAAAAAGGCATGGACGCGCTGAATATTCAGTGGCGCGCTACCGAGAATGATGCGGTATCAAGCGACACGATCTTTGCGCAATTTGAAAGAGATATTAGCGCCGGTGTCGATCGTCAATCGGACGCGTCAGAGGGCGATTTGAACGCTTCTATGACTAATGCCGCTAAAGTGATAGACGCCGATTATCGAGTCCCCTTCCTGGCCCATACCTGCATGGAGCCTCTGAATGCTACAGCCGTAGTTGAAGACGGTTACTGCGAGATTTGGATCGGCTGTCAGAGTCCATTAGGTTTCCGGCAAGCCGTCGCAGACTCTCTGGGTTTTGAGGTTGAAAATGTGACCTTGAATAACTGCTTTATGGGTGGTGGCTTTGGCCGGAAATCGCGGGCCGACTACGCTATACAGGCTGCGCAGCTAGCGGCTAAGGTGGGGCGCCCGGTGCAGCTAATTTGGTCACGTGAAGAGGATGTTCGCCAAGACTTTTACCGCCCAGCTGTGCAGAGCCGCTTTCGCGGAGCACTTGATGAGGTCGGCAATCTCACGGCATGGGAAAACACCTATGCGGGAAAAATGGAACCTGCGGAAGCACCTCTCATCCCTTACACCGTTGCTGCTAAAGAAATTGGTTATGTTGCGAGTCCAACCCATGTGCCTTTAGGCGCATGGCGGAGTGTGGATCATTCCCAACATGGGTTTTTTACCGAGTCATTTATAGACGAAGTAGCGGTCGCCGCTGGTCAGGACTCATATGAGTACCGCGCTGCACGGCTTAAACATTTACCGCGGCAACTCGCTGTTTTAAGAAAAGCCGCCACCGAGGCTCAATGGGATATACCACTTGCGCCGGGGCGTGGGCGAGGCATTGCACTGCAGGAGTGTTTTGGCTCCATCGTTGCAGAGGTTGTTGAAGTGACAGTAAATGATGATAATTTATCTGTTGACCGGGTAGTGGCTGTCATTGATGCGGGATACGCGGTTTCGCCTGATGGAATGAAGGCGCAAATTGAATCGGGTATTATTTATGGTCTAAGCGCTGCTCTATATGGCGAAATTACCATTCAGGACGGAGCGGTGGTGCAGAGTAATTTTCATGACTACCCGTCGGTAAGAATGTCTAAGGCGCCTGCCATTGAGACGCATATTATTAACAGCGGTGAAGCCATGGGTGGAGCGGGAGAGCCTGGCACACCGCCGATTGCCCCAGCACTGGCTAACGCTATTTTTAATGCCACCGGCAAGCGCATACGTCAGCTGCCGATAAAGAACTCTGTGCTTAATGTCTAACAGAAAGCTGAGTTAGACTATAACGTTGTTTGGTCAATGAAGAGCGCAGAAGTCCTTAATAACATCCTTGGCTGTATGTGTGACTGCTAAGGTTTAGCGGGCGTCGCGTCCGAGCTCAATGCCACTGCTCCTTCAGCGTTAGCAGCAGATACCGTGTTCGAGAACTGATACCCACGCGAAATAATAATTAGCGTCAACGGACAGCGCGGGTGCTGCGGGCTTGAGTGTTTGTTGTTTGCAGCGTTTGGTTGCCAGTGGTTGGACAAGAGTAGGGCAAAGTGCTGGCCAGAGGTGTTGGCATTCTAACGGACGGGAATTCTAACAATCCCTAGTGTATTCTAACGACACGGAAGCTTATGAAAGCGAGACGGTGTAATGAATAAATACCTAAAGTTCGCAGCACAGCTGTTAGCGGTAATAGTACTAATTATTTTTCTTATATATTTAGTCGGTTTTATTGGAGTAGCACTATGGGGCCTGTCTGATTAGGCGAAAAGTGCCGTAGGCGATTCTTAAATTTAGGCTGGCTGAGGCTGCGCCATATCTGAAGCCACTCATGTTATGTGCACAATAAAATGATAGCAGAGGGCCTGGCGTCGAGCCTAGTCCCCTCCGAACATTTTACATTTCTTTAAAGGCAAGCTTCTCACTGCTTACACGGACTTTTTACGGGCGCTTTCTTATGCCCACTAGCGGAACGCGCCGCGCACCATACAAGAATACTGTTTGCCATTAGTGAGGCTATCTGCCGTGATAGGTAAATTGGCGCTATTGGCTTTAACTTGTTCCGTTAGCTTGATACCCGAAGAGTTAAGAAGACCCTCGCGCATGAAGGGGCCTACGTCGACGTCTTCTGCAGTCAGCGTCCAATGGCCATTCATACTTTCTTGTGCTATCAAAGACAAGCTGTCTACCGAGTTAAAGGTGGTTGGGAAAGTACCCACAAGATTGTCCTTGGCACTGCTCTCGCGATTCGACAATGTCAGTACTGTGCCTGCAGGCGAAGTCAATGTAATGACAAGGTCGGTGGGACCGCTGTGAGTGATGGCGATATCCACCTCTATTAATGCAGCCGTCGATGTGGGGCCATAGTCACTAACGGTTAGCGTTTTTTGAACAAGGCTGTTGTCTAGCAGCGGGGTATTGGGTGCTTCGTTAAGGTTGACATTGGAGCCAGTGCAAGCGGCTTCGTAGCCCGTAATGAGTCATAACGCGCTTGTGGTGGTTGGGGGGGGAAGCCAAAGAAATGTTTTCGTTCCCTCCAGTGGCGGTGTTGATGACTGGCTGGCTCGGGCCTGTTGTCCCTGATATCCTTACTGAAATAGACACTTATGAGTGATTAAATCGCAATGCAAAAGTCAGTGAAGAGTTTCACCCTTATTGTTTTAAAAATAATGCTGCTTCTAGTGTTTTATTGCATACCGCTAACCGTTGCATCTGATGAGGGTGAGGTTGAGGTGGCTGTCGATGCGAATCTCGATTCAGAGAAAGAAGCTTTGCGATCGCAGCTTGCAGCGCTTGATCGGGATATACGCGTCCTGCGACGGCTCAGTGGACAAGTTGATGACTTACCTAGGCAGGATCGGGAGGCTGTGTTATTTCGATTGGATGAGCGCAGTTTTAAAGTGTTTCAGGCGTTAGATCAGATAATTCGGCTGACAGCACAGTTGTCGGCGGAAGATACACAGCGCCTTGAAATCGAGGGGCGTTTGCGTGAAGATCTTGCAGACGTCAGTCACAGCACATTTACACGTATTGCATCACTGGATAAGCGTATTGCCGAGTTTAAAAGTGAGCTTGAGTCTTTTAATGGCGGCCAGCTAATTGCCAGAAAAGCCTATGTCAGCAGTCTGGAGTTGTTGCGTATTCAATACTATGAGGAGCAGGTCAATATCATCGAGGGGCGAAAGTCGCTGGATATGTCGACTGATGCGATGCAGCAACGTGTGCAAGGCCTGCTAAACTTATATGCTGAGACGCTGGTCGGTAAGATTCAGTTTGCAGGTTCGGCTTTAAAGCAAATGCGGCATAGCTTAGAAAGCGAGCCGGAGAATTCAGATCTTGATGCCACTATCAAAAATTTCTCAAATCTTCATGAGCAGTATTTGCAACGTCTGAAGATTGTATCCGACTTGCTACAGCGGCTGGCACTGGATAATAGTGCTTATACCAGCGTTCTGTTTCAACAGGGGAAGGGCTTTTCAGTTAGTGATTTTAAGGGGCCGGCGTTTCAGGGTTTTTTACGAGATAGCTGGCGCACGCTTCAAAAATCCATGGTAAAAAACTCCCCCGATATCGTCTTTCGATTACTGATGTTCATTCTTGTGATATTTATTTTTCGCGTTCTGTCTCGGCTTGCGCGGCGTGCCACAGTAGCGGCTTGTGAGCGCTCCAGTGCCGATTTGTCGTTACTACTGAAAAATACGTTGGCCTCTGTTTCCAGTGGCACGGTGATGGTGGTGGGGCTGCTAATGGCATTGTCACAGATTGGGATTTCGCTGGGGCCTATGCTGGCCGGTCTGGGTGTGGCGGGTTTTGTTGTCGGCTTCGCGCTGCAGGACACTCTGAGTAACTTCGCTGCCGGTGGCATGATACTCATATATAGGCCCTATGATGTAGACGATTTTGTAGAGGTAACCGGAGCCTCTGGGCTTGTAAAAAAAATGAATTTAGTTTCAACCACTATCACGACGTTTGATAATCAAACCTTGATTGTTCCCAACAGTAAAATATGGGGTGATGTTATCAAAAACGTTACTGCTGAAAAAGTTCGTCGGGTCGATCTGGAATTTGGTATTGGCTATGGCGACGACATCGAACATGCCGAGCGGGTACTGGCTGACGTTGTCGGTGGACATGACATGGTGTTAAAAAGTCCTGAGGCGACTATCAGGCTGCACTCGCTAGGGGACTCGTCAGTCAATTTTATAGTTCGGCCATGGGCTAAAACTGGAGATTATTGGAAAGTGCATTCGGACCTCACCCGTGAGATTAAAATGCGCTTTGATAAAGAGGGGATCTCTATTCCTTTTCCTCAGCGAGACGTACATTTATACAGCGAAGGCGGGGCGACAAGTTAATGGCTTGAAGCTGTTATACCCAGCCGGACAAAGCGTTAAAAACTCAGATTGTGGGCGATGTGAGGCGTGACAAACTCGATGGGATCAAAGTGATCAAATTCACTGAGCAAGAACGGTATGAGGTTTAACTCTAGCAGGCACTGACTAAGGCTGCGACCCTGAGGCGCTGGGTTTTGAGGCGTTAATATGTCTTTTATCTTTGCAAGACGTTTTTCAACAGCTGCAACTGAGCAACAGTGTTTCTGTGCTATCAGTTTTCTGGGTGAACGCAACACAAAGAGATGAAGCACTGACAAGTCTTTCTTTGTTAACTGCTTTCCACCGGGTAACACAAGTACTTGTAGGTGATGGTTTAACCGCAGAGGCCAGCCATGGTAGAGATCGCTGACCTTACAGACATGCTCTACCGTTTGGAAACCCCCTTTGATTGTGGGCTTCCTGTGCGTGATGACTTGGAGCATTTCATTGGTTGGCCTCCACATCCCCGTGCTGCTTATAGGAAGTCTTTTTTTACGCACTGTGGCTTCTATTTTTTCAAGAGACGCTCTTGCAGAGGTGGATAAGCCAAGTTCGACGGGTATGCTTGGCCACTTCATGTCTGGGTGGTAAGGCTCTAAGCCAAGGAGATCTGTCCAGTTATGGTCTACAGCGAGGTAGAAGCCATCGCGGTCTTTTTCTACTGTAGTAGTGAACATCGTTAAATCCTTTTATCTGCAGTCCGCTCCGGCGATTCAGTGACAGCGCCTGCAAGTGGTTAGCCTCACACAGAATAAGTCTACTTCCAGCGTTTCCCGACTAATCTGTGCTCACCTATCACAACACAACCTTACAAAAGCAGCCGATTACTGAGGCAAGAGTGCAAGTTGTGCCCCCAGATCTAGCGGCGCCACGCTCAAAGCCAAAAGGCTCAACTGCCTAAAAAATGACGCAAAACAAAAATACTACGTTGTTGTATATGATAAGTACAGGAACTCTAAGCAGGTGTTTCCGCCAGATTATCGGGTCGGCCCGGGCCGGTAACCCCTAAAGTATCGAGAAAAGATTACCGATTGTCCCCACGCTGTATCCGCATTAAAGAGGACAAAATTCATAGTCGTTCATTGTTGAGTCACTGCACCCGGCGTCTCATCCCATTGAGTTTTCAGTAGCATACTGCTAATTTTTCTTTAGCATCGCGGCTCACCCTGTGCGAGTAGGGAGAAACCCTTGGCCTCCGGCTTCAATCGTGCGCCAAGTCTGTTCAGAAGCCTACCTTCAGACAGCCGGCTGAAGGCCTCTCAGATGACCGTGCTTGAGCCGTTGACTCAAGAGATGGTAACAGTCGCTTCTGAGCCTAGTGCACTATAGGCGTGCCTGCATGGCCCTCCAGCGTCTCAGCCCGCCATGACCCCTGGGTAGGCCTTACACCACTGGCTGAGGGCCGATGTCGGTTCGTTTTGGCATAACGCATTAACGACAACGGCGGGAAAATTGGCGAGTAATGACCTCGAACAACATTTTGATGCGGCTTTTTGTATACTGTTAGCCTGATTATGTGGAGACCAAAGTCTCGAAATCAGGAGTTGTGACTTCAATGCACCCAAATTAAATATTTTTTATTTGATAAATCAGCGGCCTCTAAATGTCGAATGAACAGTTTAATGCACTGCACTATAGTGATCCGATGGTGGCAAGGATTCTGGATGCCGGGGAGCAGTGTATTCACCGTTTCGGCATACGTCGTACGTCGATGGGCGAGGTCGCTAGGGTGGGGAAATTGTCCCGTGGCTCGATTTACAAGCACTTTAATGACAAGGAAGCCCTGGTTGAAGGCATCATCCGGCGGCATCAGGAGCTCTTTCTTAACCGGACAGAGGGGCGGCTTGAAAAGGAGGTAACATTGGTCGACAAATTGACTCAGTCAGTGTTATCTGGGCGCAAAGACATGCAGGAGGGGATATTCGCGGCGCTGGCCGAAATCGAGCCGGAGACCGTAGCGATGATGTTCCTCGATCCACGGTTTTACGAGCGGAGTTTGTCTTTCTGGCCGCCGCACGTGCGGATGGCGCAGGAGGCCGGAGAGATTAGTGCGGCCCTCGATGTCGGTATTGCAACGGACCTGATTATGCGCCTGGTCGTGTCGCTCGTCATGTTTCCCCGGATGGGCGCTAGATTACACACCCGTCGTGCCCTGCGAGACTATCTGCAGCAAATCATTAGCCAGGGTTTAGGCGCGGCTCTCTAGCGTGAATCTGCGGGGTTGTTGGTTTCTTACTCGACAGATTTTGTAGGCGTCCTCGTCGTTATCATTTTTCCACAGATTCTGTGGATAACTCCGTGAATAAATTGTTTAGGCAGCGCTTAAATGCTGTAATACTCGCTTTTTTGTAAATTGGTCAAAAACTGTACAATAAAACATTACTTCATAAATAACAATAAGTTAAGAGTTTATCTTGAGTGTTTAAGTGTAAACAAAAAGCTAACTCCGTGAAACAGTCCTATACACCCTGGTGTGTGTATAACATTTTATGCCGCTACCAGAGGTAACCTTTACCGTTGTTACAGACACATCAAAGAGCGTTATCTGAGGCACCGCTTCTGCAGGTGTTTCCAGAACCACTAAATAGGAAGCATATCTGTATTCGTCAAGTTTTTTTGCGTGTGTTACCAGCGGGTTACCGTAACGTAGATAAACTCACTCGCCACGGTAAATACATCCGCTGGTGCAGGTCTCTCTAATGTCCACCTGGCTCAATAAAGGGACTTGCGGTTTTAAGTTTTTCCAGATCCAGCGCGCGATATTTTCACTGGTCGGATTTTCCAGCCCCGGGACGTCGTTGAGGTAGTGGTGGTCAAGCAATTCATAGAAAGGTTTGAAGCTGTCCTTAAGTTCGGCGAAGTCCATCACCCACCCTGCAGGTTCAGGTGAATCTCCCGTTACTGTGAGACGGACATGGAACGAATGCCCGTGCAGACGTGCGCACTTATGTCCCTCCGGCACATTGGGCAGGCGATGTGCGGCCTCAAAGTGAAACTCTTTATAAATGTCCATGTCCATGTCCATGTCTGTGTACTCTGGTTGCCGTGTCGAAGTCGACTTCAGGTGGGCTTTTGCAAGCGTATCAGTAGTGGTCCAACCGCTGTATTGATTTTACTACTAATACCAATAACTTTTAAAATTTGATTATATTCGGAATATGCCCTGCGAAGCATTGACCACTGAATTAGAATCTCTATAATGCGGTTTCTCGGATTTAGGGTGATTAGCTCAGCTGGGAGAGCATCTGCCTTACAAGCAGAGGGTCGGCGGTTCGATCCCGTCATCACCCACCGTTATTTTCGAGAGCGTTAGTCTACCGTGGAGCGGTAGTTCAGTTGGTTAGAATACCGGCCTGTCACGCCGGGGGTCGCGGGTTCGAGTCCCGTCCGCTCCGCCATATATGGTAACTAAGTTATTGCTGTAAATATAATCTTTAATCTCGCATTTTCCGCAACTATTAAATTAACTATCAAAATATGCATCGGTTGCTTGCAGCTTGTTGCATCGAAATCGTACCTTTTTAACTTCACCCTTTTCAAGTTGATCTGCGTATACCGTTGCACATCTTTTGTTAGGAAACCGTTCCTAAATGATTAGACATCCCTCAACGTGGTATAGAGTCTTTATAGCTTTGTTTGCTTTATCCTCTGCTACCGTGTTCGCGCAAGGAACTCGTCAGATACAGGATCAGTGGATATGGAGTGCTGCGGGTGGCGCCGTGAACCAGTTTTCGGCGGATCTAAGTGACGGGTCAGGTGATTTGAGTGTCACACGGGGCTTCCTCAGCGCCGGAGTGGGGTATGCGTGGAGTCGTGATACAAGCGCGTCAGTTTCTTTAGGGATTGGCACTACGGATTACGACTTTTCATCTGGGACCCTAATCGACGGCCGCAAGCCCTGGGGTCGTATTCGAGAATATCGACTATCAGTACCTGTTCGCTTTTCTCCCACCGAAAAAATGAGCGTCATTGTTATTCCTAGTATTCGCACCCATGCAGAATCTGGGGCCAGCCTTCGCGATGGTCGCACAGAGGGGATGCTTGGAGGTTTCAGTTGGAAGTTTTCAGACACACTGTCTATCGGTCCGGGTTTTGGTTGGTTCTCTGATGTGGGCGACGAAAGCAACGTATTTCCTATTCTTCTGGTTGATTGGAAGATTACCGAGTCACTTAACCTTAGTACAGGGCGAGGACTGGCCGCCTCTCAAGGGCCGGGGTTATCGCTTAACTATGAGTTAGATCAAAAGTGGATGCTTGGATTGACCGCGCGATATGAAAAAACACGGTTTTCGCTTAAGAAACAACAGGATCGTAGCGCGGGAGTGGGAGAGGACTCAAGTATGCCACTATATCTTGTTGCGAGTTATAGTCCTTGGCCAATGACCAGCATGACCGCGCTGGCGGGCGTTGATATTGACGGCACACTGTCTCTGGAAGATGGTAACGGACAACGGATTGCGAAAACAGACATAGACACGGCGATGGTATTGGGTTTCTCCTTCCAAAGCCGTTTCTGATCGGCCTCTAATCGCTGCCCCTCAAAGTGCAGGGCTGCAAGTGACGACTACCGAATGGCAGAGGGCAGTTGCTTGAGACCTTAGTCTAGGTTCCTCAGGTCTCAAACGTTAATTTTCCGATACTTCTCTAGGTACTGCTACAGCACTACCACGCCTTTGCAGCATTTGTTGCATCTGCTGCATCATGCGATCGATAGTAAAGCTTGCCGTAGCCTGTCTGGGTGGAAACTCACGGAAAGTCATCAGCCACTTACCCACTTCCTGCTGTGTTGGGACAAAGAGCCACAGCTGATCCGCAAAGAAACGCGCATACTGACTAGAGTCGAGGGAAGTCTCATAAGGGTCTGTGCGGAGATTTACAACTCTTGGGAAATTCAGTGACTCGCGTGGGCCGCCCCAGCCTTCCATCTGGAAGGCGAAGTGTATTTTCCAATCGTTCCAGCGTATCGCGTTGAAGTTAGCATTGTCATCAAAGTAAAAAATATTTTCTCGATTTCCAGGGCCTTTTCCACTCAGTAAATCAGTTTGATCAAAGCCGTCGATGTGGACTTTGTAAGTCTTGTCACCTGCACGAAAGCCTTTCTTGAGCTTGGCTTTGATGTCCGGCTCACCAGCGGCAGTCAAGAAAGTCGGCAACCAGTCCTGATGATTCACAATGTCATTGATCACAGTGCCTTCATTCACCACGCCGGGCCAACGAATGAGGGCTGGAACTCGAAAACCACCCTCCCACGTTGAACCTTTTTCCCCACGGAAGGGTTCAGAGCCGCCGTCCGGGTAGGTGTTGGTCTGTGAACCGTTGTCTGTGCTGTAAACCACAATAGTGTTGTCTGCAATACCGAGGCTGTCTAGCTTGTCCAGAAGCTGGCCAACGTGGTAATCGTGCTCCATCATGCCATCGGCGTACAGACCATAACCGGAGCTGCCCCGCCACTTAGGTGCAAGGCGTGTCCACACGTGCATCCGTGTTGCATTGAACCAAATGAAGAACGGCTTATCGGCCTTGTGCGCTTTCTCCATAAATTTCAAAGCCGCATCAGCGAACTCTTGATCAGCCGTCTCCATGCGTTTCCGAGTGAGAGGGCCAGTATCTTCGATTTTCCCGTCACTATAGGAATGAATCACGCCACGTGGCGCAAAGCGCTTGTGAAATTCAGGATCCTTGGGATAGAAATAAGCTGTCTCTTATACACATCTGACGCTGCCGACGAATAGAGAGGTGTAGATCTCGGTGGTCGC
>CAJXWP010000005.1 GCA_913062625.1 uncultured Haliea sp.
CTAGCCCGAACGCCAACCTGCCTCATGGCGCTGACTTGATCCTGCATCAGGGCGATCAGGGGAGAGATCACAACGCCACACCCTTTTCTTGCCAAAGCAGGAATCTGATAGCAGAGGGACTTTCCCCCGCCTGTGGGCATTAATACAAGAGCGTCACCGCCATCGATGATGGTCTGGATGATTTCGCTCTGGGGTTGCCTAAAAGATTCGTAGCCAAAGACAGATTGTAATATTTTTTCGGCGTTGCTCATGGCGACGGATTATACCGCAGTATGGATACTAGGTTGGAACATTAGCCCAAACGCGATACTAAGTGGTAAAATATAGTTGATTGCATATTAGTAACTAGGAGCCGCGAGTAGCCATGAGCAAACCAGACATCAAAACCGATCATGAAACTCATCATGAGTGCTTGAATCGTTTTATTGACCTTGCCAACACCATGAAAGATGAGGGTATTGATACCAATATAGTCTCTTACGGATTGATGTCGGCCTCCGGTTACTACACCACCTATGCGCTTGGTGGAAATGAGGGCGGCCTGACCGATTCTGGCGTGGAAAAAATCACTGCGACTTACAAGGATGAGTTGGAACGTATACAAAAGCTTAAGAAAGAGCAGGTTGGTTCTAAGGGTTAGTGGTTTTGCGAAAATGCGCCTAGTGTTAGCGTAATACTAGGCCAGCGTATCTTTTTAGTGGGTGATGTCCATGGGCCAGCGGGTCAGATTCAGGCTAATGCGCGCCGGTCGGGCTGCGTGCGACGATCGTTGGCCACCAAAATACCGTTAATGGCGAGAGGAAATGTTACCGACTTGCCCTGTCTGCGATCTTTGGGGCTGCGTGGTACCAAGTTTAGATTGGGTTTGGTCGGTGTTGCCACCGTACGTTTTTTATACTGTGAACCGTAATTTTGCGGCGTCATAACAAAAACATATGCCGCTATCATAATAGCAACAGATCCCGCGATGCCCAGAGCGATCAGTATCAAGTCCACGTCATTATCCCGCTCTGTAAATGGCCATTGTGCAAAATCATATTTATAAACAGCAATATTCAAGCCAATTTTTTTTAATTCTTATTTTTCAATAGCTTGATCGATTCTTGGTGCTCAAGCCGGATGCAAACCTGAGACAGTGTAAAGTTTTTTGACGTTTATGGCTTAGCGTAGGCACTAACCGAGACTGATGAGGCTACCGCTGCTCAGGGAAATGACGCGGCTTGATGACCCATGCGGTTTGGCACAGATAGTCTCAAAGCGCGGTTCTCGGGCATGAAGAAGGGTGGTTTGGCCCGACAATCTAGAGTAAAACCTCTGACGGGTGAGGGTGGCTAAGAAAATCTTTTGGACTGGCGGTAAACCCATACGCGCCAGACTGGAATACCACTATTAGGTCTCCAGGACCCGCCCGCGGCAGGTTAACCCGGTTGCCTAGCACGTCAAGGGGGGTGCACAGTGGCCCCACAACGTTCACCATCTCCATTTCATCCGCAGATATTCGATTACCTAGGCACAGGGGATAGTTTTTGCGAATGACCTGTCCGAAATTTCCCGAGGCAGCGAGATGGTGGTGCAGACCGCCATTAGTGATAAGGAAGACTTCTCCCCGAGAGACTTTTCTGTCAACGACTTCGCAGACATAGATTCCTGCTTCGGCAGTGAGATAACGGCCCAGTTCCATTACGATTTCTGCTTCAGGCAGCTTTTCCCGTGCGGTCTCGATCAGAGGAAACAGGTTGGCGCCGATAGCGGCTAAATCTAGACGCCGCTCGCCGGGGAAGTAGGGCACGCCTAGCCCGCCACCAATATTCAGCCAACGCACAGGTGACGGTGCGAACTGGGCTAGACGAAAGGCGAGTTCAAACGTCTTAGTTTGGGCCTCGATAATGGCCTGTTCACGTAAATTCTGCGAGCCGCTGAAGATGTGGAATCCCATGAACTCCAAGGGTAATTCTTTCAGACTCTCGAGCATCGCTGGCACACACTCGGCGTCTACTCCAAAGGGTTTAGCGCCACTGCCCATTTTCATGCCCGCCGACTTGAGTTCAAAGTCGGGATTGACACGAATAGCGACACGTGGGCGAACGGAGTTCCGCTCAGCTAGTGCCGCGATACGCAGCATTTCACCATTGGACTCCATGTTGATGATCACGCCGCTGTCCACCGCAGCTTGAAGATCTGTATCTGATTTTCCTGGGCCTGCGAAACTGATGTTGGCTGGGCTAGCTCCAGCCTTAAGCGCTACCTCGAGCTCGCCTGCAGAAGCCACGTCCAATCCGTCAGTTATTCCTGCCAGATATTGCACAACCTCGGGCATTGGGTTGGCTTTCATTGCATAGTGCAGGTGAATTTCAGCCGGCAGCGTTGCACGCAAATGCTCGACCTGCGTGCGCATTAGGGTGCGGTCATAAGCATAAAAAGGCGTATCACCCAGCTGCATAGCGATATCGACGAGGGGTTGTCCTGCGATTTGCAGACAATTATCTGCGACTTCGAATTGATTCATCGGCACATGCTTCGGTATCTTGGCTATACCACTTCTGTCGTTCATAATAAGGCATCCTGGAACATAGTTTGATGCTGCTGGGACAGTAGTCGCCGGTCAATTTTGCCATTGGTGTTATGCGGCAAAGTATCTTGCACGGTGATCATAATAGGCACCATAAAATTTGGGAGTTCCCTGCGGCAGCAGCTTAAAACGGCATTTTTTAGAACGTCATCTACCTGCTCGCCTGAAGTAGGACTAACAATCAGCAGTATGGCCTCACCGAGTGCAGCATGAGGCAATCCGATAGCGACTGCTTCGGTGACCAGACCGGAGCGATGGATAATGTCTTCTATTTCGGTGGGGCTCACCCGATAGCCAGAAGTCTTGATCATTTCATCGTTGCGGTTTATGAAGTAAAGGTAGTCGTCTTCATCCTTCATAACTTGGTCGCCAGACCACACGGCTAATTCCGCGGAACTAATTTTGGGTGATTTATGTGGGCAGGGCTTAAAGTGCTTAGCCGTCTCGTCGGGATCATTCCAATAGCCTAAGCTCACCAAGATGCCGCAATGGACTAGTTCACCAGGTTCATAGGGTGCACATTCCTTGCCTTGTGCATTCATCACTAGGATTCGGGCATTGGGAATGGCCTTGCCTATTGAATGTGGTCGAATACTCACCTGATCAGGCGCCAGATAGGTTGAGCGGAAGGCCTCGGTGAGGCCGTACATCAAAAAAATATCGGTCGAGGGCAGTAGCTGTTGCAGCGCCCGCGTGGTGGGTACTGGCATGGCACCACCCGTATTGGTAATGTAACGCAGCGATTGCGTTGCTTGAACTGGCCACTCCAGCGCTTTGAGTTGATTCCAAAGAGACGGTACTGCAGCCAAGCCGGTGATCCCATAGCGCACCACCGCCCGGATGACGTCGCGAGGTAGTAGATAGTCCAGCAGTATGACGGACGCCCCTACTGAAAACGCCGTGGTGAGCTGGCTGAGCCCCGCATCGAAGCTGAGGGGCAGCACCGAAAGTACACGGTCAGTAGGGGAGTTGTGTAAATAACTGGCAACACTGCGTGCCCCGGTAACCATGTTGCGATGGGACAGGACTACACCTTTCGGGTTGCCGGTGCTGCCCGAGGTGTAGAGGATAGCGGTCATATCAGTGTCAATGCGGTGGTGCCGTGCTAGGTTGGCACTGGATAAGTGACAAAACGCGTTGTAGCCCATGAGCCTTTGTGGAATCGACGCCGCTTTAGTGGGTGCTTCATCTTCCACTAGAACGATCGTGTGCAGATCAGGGCAGGTATCGAGCACTGCTAGCAGCAAAGCGAGGCGAGCAGCAGACGTGATCAATACTTTGACGTCGCAGTGGCCCAGTATATACGAGACTTGACGCGGTTTAAGTAGCGGATTGATAGGTACAAAGCAGGCCCCGGCTGCCGCTGTGCCAAACAGACTGAACACAGTTTCCGGCTGCTTCGGCAGATACACTGCAACCCTCTCTCCAGGACCGACTCCCAGGGCCAACAGTGCGCTGGCTACCTGCGCCACCCTCCGCTGCACTTGGCTGTAGGTGAAAGTCTGATCCTTGAACAGCAGCGCAGGTGCGTTAGGCGTAAGCTGCGCACTCTGAGAAATAGATTGGTGAATCAGGTCGGGCATTGCGATGGAATCAATGGGATTAGCTCGTCTGCGACAGGTCTGTATTGTAGCTTAATTGAAGCACGACTAAAGGGCGGATCATGCGATGACTGTCTACTGGCGGTAGTGCTAGGGTATCTAGTGTTTTATGCCCATACGCTCTAGTACTTTGTAGAGGGTTGGCCTAGAAACGCCCAGCGCATTGGCCGCTTCACTTACATTTCCGTTATTCTGGCCCATGGCGCGAGCTACAGCAGCGTTTTCCGCCGCTTCCCGCACGACTTTGAGGCTTAACGGCTTGGGCTTGTCGTCGCTGCTAGCCAAGTTAAGGCCTTCAGCGGTCACCTGGCTGCCATCAGCCATAATCACCCCGCGTTTGACGCGGCTCTCTAGTTCGCGCACGTTGCCTGGCCAGTCAAAGGCTTCCATGGCCGCCATAGCTTCAGCGGAAAAGTACTTTGCCGAGCTGCTGTATTCTTGGGTCCACTGATTAAGAAACGATTTGGCCAATAGAAGAATGTCCCCTTCACGTTCCTTGAGCATGGGTACGTCTAATACCATCTCACTAATTCGATAATATAAGTCTTCGCGGAACAGACCTTTTGAAATCAAGTCCTTTAGGTTGCGATGTGTGGCGCAGACGATACGGACGTCCACCGGTATTTCCTTGCGCCCTCCAATACGTTCTATAACTCTCTCCTGTAAGAAGCGCAAAAGCTTAGGCTGCAGTTCCATGGGGAGGTCCCCAATTTCATCAAGAAATAGAGTACCCTTATCAGCATATTCAATTTTCCCCGGAGTTTGTTTTAGTGCTCCGGTGAAAGCGCCCTTTTCGTAGCCAAAAAGCTCACTCTCCAGTAGGTTCGCCGGTATTGCGGCACAGTTGATTACCATTAATGCCTGATTAGCGCGTGGGCTCAATTCATGTAGCGCCCGCGCACAGAGTTCTTTGCCGGTTCCGCTTGCTCCTAGGACCAATGTTGTGATGTCTGAAGGTGCTATTTTTTCGATCGTACGACAGACTTCGAGCATTGGGGCGCTGGCCGTAATGATACCTTTTAAAGGCATGTTCTGGTTAAGATTTTGGAGTCTGCGGTTTTCAAGTTCCAGTGTGTTCACGTGATAGGCGCGGTCCACCAGCAGGGCCAGCATTTGCGGGTCAGCCGGTTTCTGGTGGAAATCATAGGCACCTAGGGCAATGGATTTGATTGCGTTTGCGCGATTATCATTTCCGGTAAGGATGATGACTTTTGTTTCAGGTGTCAGAGACAGAATCTCACTCAGGGTCGCGAGCCCCTCAGTTGCACCGCCAGGATCGGGCGGCAGGCCCAAATCCAGTAAAACGACATTCGGTTCGATACGACGCACTTGGTTAATGGCATCCGCGCGGTCGCCAGTAATAGTCACTTCGAAGTCATCAAATGCCCAACGTAATTGGCTTTGCAACCCTTTGTCATCCTCTACTATCAGCAGTTTTTTTTTGCTATCTTTCAATGGCATTCTACCTTATGGCAATGAGGATGCATGCTCGACATCTGCTTCGTCAGCACAGGGTATGAGCACGCGAAATAAAGAACCCTGCCCTAGTTCGCTCGTCACCCTTATTTCACCTCCTAGACTGTGGATGAAATCGCGGCTTTCGAATACGCCGATACCCATACCCGTCAGGCCTTTTGTGGAGTCGAAGGGCTTGAAGAGACGATGTTGGATGAATTCTTCATCCATTCCTGTACCGTTATCTTCGATTTCCACGATAGCAAAGCCGGGGCGGGTCAATAGCCGGACCGTTATCTCTCCTCTCTCGCTTGATGCTTCTTGGGCATTTTGTATCAAGTGTTCAAATACTGTTCGCAAACGATCAATATCACACGTTAATGTCGACGTATTATCTACCACGGTGAGCTCAGGGCTGGGAGTCCGGAGTTTACAGGTATCAACAACGTTTTCCAGCAAGTCTATCAGTTTGAATTCTTGCGCTGCCGTCCTCAATGTTTCACTTCGCAGTTGCGTCATTAATTTACTCATGCGCCCCACCGTATTGCTAACCGTGTCAACCATATCGTCAATAAATTCCGGATTCTTCTTATGCGTTTTTGCATTTGCAACGATCAGAGAAAGTTGCGCAAGAACATTTTTTAGGTCGTGGATGACATAGGCTGAAAGCTGGTTGAACGCTTCGAATTGACGCGACTCAACTAGCGCTTGGTCTGTCTGGAACTGGGCTAGGTGACTGGCTGCCTGCTTGCCTGCCACTTTTAGGAGGTCCCAGTCCTCCCAGTTGAGAGCTTCTGTGGACTCAGATTCGTGAAGCAATACAATGCCCTGCAGTCGATCGCCAAATAAAAGTGGAATAATTAGCCACGCGTGAGGAATGCCACTCACACTCTTTGGCATTGAGAGACTCCCATACATGTCTGGATCACGCCTCCACTCTTGTATATCAATAATCCATTCATAAGTTTGTAGCCATTCGGTCAGTTCTCTTAGATCGATATCCCGTCGCGGTATGGGCATATTCCAGTTGGCAGAAATAGCGAAACGCCCGTTATCGACTCTACTCCAGAGGACTCCTCCGGGGCTTTTGGTTAGGTTGGCAACAGCGCGGGTGATATTTTCAGGGATGTCCGTACTGCCCGTTGCGAGAATTTCAGTGAATTCCAGCCATTCAATTCGGTAATCGTATTTGTAACTGAAGAAGTTTTTGCTGAGCCACACTCTGACGCGGGCTCGAATTCGTTCGGAGAACAATAAAATAATCAAGGTTGCGCCAGCGGCACACAAAAAAGTAATTTGTAATACGTCACCCCAATTGCCACCTAAGTAGTGAATGAAATAGCCGGCTAGGGCCATTGCGATAAGGTACACACCCGAGGCCATCAAGGTGAGGGCATGAAAGGCTAAATGCCTTGGAGTGCGAAAGCCTTGCTTGTTCTCTTCGATCTGCTTGCTAGCGGTGCCGGTAATGCCGATGCCAATCAGGATAGCGGCTAGTGTGCTAACAAACCCGCGCGATTGCCACACGTTGTAATCCAGCTGGCGGAATAAAAGTCCTTCTGTGTACATAAAAAAATCAAAAGAAAATACCAGGCCCAGTCCAAAACACAGTTGTTTGGTTGTCCAGAGTTCACGGTCATCACTATTGAAATAATACCGGTGCAGCAGTAACAAGCTCACAATAGACATCCCAAGCCAACTGCCGGAATTTGCATACAATAAAATATCAAAGAGTGAAGGAACTTTTTGTATTAGGGAGCCAGTACTGACCAGTAAAACGATAATCAAGATAAAACTTAGGAAATACCAGCGGCCCCATCGATTGGTCGCCACAAAGTGATTGGCGCCCTGCGGTTGTAAAGAAAGTAGCCGTAACAGAACAAATATCCATGCGCTGTTACGAACCACCTCGGCAAGTTGTATCAATAGCAAAGTGGGGCTGACCAGCAAGGTTGATATGGCAATGATTGCTGCCCATACAGCGGTCAAAATGCATGCGGTCAGCAGAGCGTTACCCACGGGGTTCTTTCGTCTGGAGATCGAAGCAAAGATAGCGACAACCAAAAAGGCAAAAGAAGCGCTGCCGTAGCTGTACATGCCGATGTTGTCGACTATGCCGGCCGAAGCTTCTAATCTAGGAATTAGAACATCGAACACAACATTACGCCCCTCAATTGAATTGCCTATAAAGAAACATTATACCTCTGTTTTGTTGGTGTAAATGGCAGTAAGTGTGAACAGAACACCGTTTTTTTAATACATGATGTACTCAACCGAGAATAATTAGAATAAATTTTTTATTACGTAGGGCTGTTTGCCGCCATCTAAATAATAAGAAGAAGCTTGATTCGCCCGAGCATCTCATAAGCATTGCCGTCAGTGTTTGACATGTTTATGGAAGGTAAATAGCGGACGAGAACTTTAGACACGATAGCAGTTGTTGGTCTTAGACATGTTAGATCACCTCTGGCCGCGGAGCTAGCGCGAGATTCGTTCTCTTCCACTAAATTTTAGGTGGATTATTCTCAGTGCTGTGCGGCTTCTAACCATGGGTTGTTGTTGCCCCGGGCTATGGCGCGAATCATTCTAGGTCACAATTCCACCTTGAGAAGATTTTGACACAGGGTTAGCATAGCGCAACTCGATGGGCTAGCTATGTTTATGGCTATTCCATCCCCGCACACAGCCCATTCAACGGTACAATAGTGAGTTATGGACATTCAGTCAGACGTCATCGCGATCCTGCAGTCAAATCTCGGCGTTCCGGCTGGCGACATTCTGGCGCACCCGGACACCCCCGTTTTAGGCGCGATACCAGAAATGGATTCCATGTCGGTTATTGGCATTTTGGCCAGCCTTGAAGAGCGATATGGCATTACGGTTGATGATGATGAGATTAATGCTGATGTTTTCGCCACCGTGGGCAGTCTGACTTCGTTTGTGGAGTCTAAGCTCAGATAGGCTTCTGTAGCTTGCTCTAATTGCGTCAAGCTGACTTGATTCGAAATCAACTTCACACGTGTCTGCATGAATTGTTTGCATTTCTGGTACATATCTGGAGGCTAATCCAATCATCTGTTCTGAAAAATCCACACCGATGACTGACCAGTTATGATCCGTAAAGTAACGTGCAACTGGCTCACCGGCTCCACACCCTACATCAAGCAATTTCCCATTTTTCAGGTTTAGTGTTGAATAAAAGCCATTTAGAACATCAGACATATCAAATTGCCCACGATTCTCTTCGTAGGTTTTTGCAAAGGCATCATTAATTTCCATGAGCTGATTGTTCATTATTTTCTCTACCCGTGCTGACGGTTGCAGAGATAAAAAGTATAAGCTACACCTATTATCAGTTTAAAAAACAATAGAACAATCGCGCACTGTTTACGGTTTTTTTGCTAGGCAAGGCGAACATCAGGAATGTATTGTAAAAATTGTAGTATCGACGGCTGGACTTGAACTAACGCCCTCGTTCAATGCAGCCATGCGGCCTGTGGTGGCAGCTTAGAAGTGAGTTTGTACCAAAAAGTGCATTACGATAACTGGGCGGCGAATAGTTGTTCGGACAGCTCGCTGCTTTGGCCCTACACATTGCCAACTACAAAGCAGAGCCGAAGCGTCGTGTGACAGCGCCATCCTCGGCCACAGGCCTATTAGAGACATCGCGAAGAACTAACTCGTGGCGGGTAGATGTGCTGAACTTCAATGCTCAGCAGCGCGTGTCAGTGACTGTTCCATTTGGGCAGATAGTGCCTTTGAAGATCGCGTCGGTCAAGTTCGCGCCGGTCAGGGTAACGTCGCTGTGCTGACCTGAGAGCAGTGGAAAGTGGTTAAATGGCGTTAGTCATACCGGAAGGTCTCTATGATCGAAGGATCTTCTGCGATAGACGCACAGGTTGCCTTTAGAGCCTTCTCTAAACTGCTCACACTCATGTCTACATCAGCGGCTTTATCCAATAGACACGCGGTATAGGTTCTCTCGTACTTGTCTTGCTTCGCCTGCTTTGCCAGTTCTTCTTGTTCTTCTTTGGCAATGCGCGCCCTCTCTGCTCTTTCAACTTCGGCGACTGTTCCGAGGAACTTACCGTCCTTCCAGATGCCTTCCCGTATCGTGCGATCTGCGGAGGTGTAGGTGCCTTGTCTGTTCATTCTATCATCCTTCCACTCACCAACGTATGTGGCGCCATTTGCGTAGGTGTAGGTGCCAAAGCAGTTGTCTCTAATGCCCTCGGTAGGACACGCTGGAAAATCAGACGCATCAGCGGCACTAGCGCACCTAACCAATACAGCAAGCAGCACAACGAACTTCATAGACATGTTTTTCATCCGGTTATCATAGAGTATTTACATCCACCCGCCCAACTAGACGGCCAGTGCTGCTGGATAGGCTGCTTCGTCGAGGGGCAAAGCGATTAAGCACTTGCGGCTTTAGCGTATGTCATTGCAACGACCACAGACTCTGGGTACTTCCACATCGCATCAGTAGCTGCGTCGACAATAATGCCAACTCCACCGCCAAGTAGGACATTTTCTAGGTTGGCAGCTTGATACATTGAGGCATGGCTTGCTTTACCTGACGCGCTGTTATCGTCATCAATACAATTGATCGCAAGTGCTTTAGAACCTTTATCGAGTGTCGCGGCACCGCCTGCTGGACCGGTTAAGTAGTTATCTTTGTTCTGATTCGTGCAGACAACATCCTCTGCGTCACACCCTGTTGCATGAACACGGTGCTTAGACGCACCAGGTGGTTATTCACAGTGGCTTGCTTAGACTTTACTAGCTCACCGTCTATGCGGCTTAAGTGATCTTCATAGAGTTCCTTGGTGGCTCTCGTTCATGCTTGGCAAATCTTGAGAAACTGTATGTCCCTTCTGTCTACTGTCGAGGCCTCAATACCGAACAGGCTTGAAACCTCTGCTTGAATGTCACCACTAAAGGACTCGCTATCGTACAAGCCTTGCTCGCGTTTGAAGTTGCAGTGAGCGAGAGCAGAGTACAGACCAGCCATTGCATTTCCTAAGAAGCTCCTCCAGCCTTCATGGTGACCAGCATCCTTTGGAAGGAACCGTAGATGAGAGTTGCTAAACTGCTCTCTGAATTCCTCGACATACTGCCTTATTGTTTCTCTGATTGATTTGTCGCTTAACACCAATCGCGTGTTTACTAACTTCCGTAACAGAATGTCCACATGATTGCGGGCAGCTCTAGCGCGTTTAACGGCTAGTCGGTGGGACAGGTTGACGAGAGTGTAACGCAATTCCCCAGCAGCGAGCAGGTGGTGAAAGCGTAGAGGGATGACGTAGCGGACGCAGTAGGAAGGACGATCTGAGAAAGAGATTGTGTGACATAACTTGTGCTAAGCTATTATCGCAGTCAGCGCAAAGACTTCTGCTATAAGGGTTTACGTGGAGCTGGTACCGAAGGCCGGACTTGAACCGGCACTCTCTTGCGAGAATCGGATTTTGAATCCGACGTGTCTACCAATTTCACCACTCCGGCAAAGAGGGATGGGATACCGCTTGTTTAAACGATGCTCCCTGACCAGCGCCGCAGTATAGCAATCTAGAACGAAACTTCAATAAATTTTCTTAACCTTAGGAAAATTTGCCTGTACACTGCGAGCCGGTTCCGGTGTAAACCGAATGTATGAGTGTCGCTCGCGTTAGAGCGGTTGATCTGAGTATCTGGGGAGAAAAGAGCATGGCGATGAAACTGGTGAAAAAAACGGCTGAATACAGTATCTACAAGCGTGGTGATGAGCGTTACGCTGTCAAAGATGCCAATAAAAAAGCCGTTAACGGTGAGGAAAAGGCGCGTATTTTGTCGGCGGAAGATTTGATTAAGGTCACGCTGGCTGCCAAACCAGTGGTCGAAGAAGAGGCCCCTGTCGCAGAAGTGCCTGCTGAAGAGGAGGCTCCTACTGCCGAAGAAGCGCCTGCTGAAGAGGCTGCTGTCGAAGAAGCGCCTGTTGAAGAGACTGCTGCTGAAGAAGCGCCTGCTGAAGCAGATTCTGCCGCGAAAGAAGAGAAGTAAGCTTTCGGGCTTGCTTTCCTAAGCCGGCTCAGTGCCGGCTTTTTTATCGATGAAACGCAGCGACTTCAATTACCTTTTGCCCCCGCAATTGATTGCTCAGCGCCCGCTGTCTGAACGCAGCGCGAGCAGGCTTTTGGTGCTTGACCGGGATAAAGGAGTTACGCGCCATCAGCACTTTTACGAGCTGCCTGATTTTCTAAATTCGAACGATTTACTCGTGTTTAATGACACGCGGGTGATTCCCGCTAGGCTGTGGGGACAGAAAGTTACCGGCGGCAAAGTCGAGATTCTGATTGAGCGGTTGACCGGTTCGCACACCGCTGTGGCGCATATTCGAGCCAGTAAATCCCCACAACCTGGGTCAGTTATTCATCTGTGCGAAACGACAGGGTGTGAACCGGGGCCTTTTCAATTGGTTGTCACCGGGCGCGAGGGTGACCTGTTTTGTGTGTCCTGTGAGGGCAGCACCGCGCTGGCTGAGATTCTTCGGGACATTGGCCATATGCCGCTACCTCCCTATATTGAGCGCGAGGATGAGACCGCTGATCAGGAGCGCTATCAGACGGTCTATGCTGCATGCGAAGGTGCGGTCGCTGCGCCGACTGCGGGCTTGCATTTTACCGAAGAATTACTAGCGCGGATCGAGGCCCTTGGGGTCAGACGAGTAGCCGTGACTCTGCATGTCGGCGCGGGTACATTCCAGCCAGTGCGAGAAGAAGACATCGAGCGACATGTGATGCACAGTGAATTTGTCGAGTTGGACGAGGACGTGTGCGCGGCGGTGCGCGAAACACAAGCACGTGGGGGTCGCGTGATTGCTGTGGGTACGACAGCGGTGCGCTCCTTAGAGTCTGCAAGTATGGCGAACGGCGATATACAGCCTTTTGTCGGGGACACCAACATTTTTATTTATCCGGGGTACCGTTTCCATAGTGTGGACGCCATTGTTACCAACTTTCATTTGCCTGAATCGACACTACTAATGTTAGTAAGTGCCTTTGCAGGCAGGGAGGCCATAATGGAGGCATACTCGGAGGCGATAGACAGCGGGTACCGTTTTTTTAGTTACGGTGATGCGATGTTTATAACGAGTGAACCGAAGGATCAGAGTCTACGATGAGCGGTCAGTGTGACATGCATTTTGAGCGATTGTGCAACGATGGTCCGGCCAGACGTGGACGTTTAATTTTTCCTCGTGGCAAAGTAGAAACGCCTGCGTTTATGCCGGTTGGGACTTACGGTACCGTTAAGGGCATGTCACCGCGGGATATACGCGCCACCGGGTCCGAGATTGTTTTGGGTAATACCTTCCATCTGTGGTTGCGTCCGGGGACGGCGGTTATAGAGGAGCATGGGGATCTGCATGACTTTATGGGTTGGGATGGGCCTATTCTGACCGATTCAGGCGGCTTTCAGGTCTTCAGTCTAGGGGCAATGCGAAAGATTTCTGAGGCTGGCGTCGCATTTCAGTCGCCGGTTGATGGCGCTAAGGTCTTCTTAGACCCTGAGACGTCGATGCAGATCCAGCGCAGCTTGGGCGCGGATATTGTCATGATCTTTGATGAATGTACGCCCTACCCAGCGACTGAGTCAGAGGCGCGTCAGTCTATGGAGTTGTCCCTGCGCTGGGCGCTGCGCAGCAGGGCTGCGCACGGAGACAGTTTGGCCGCGCTGTTTGGTATTGTGCAGGGCGGCATGTATCCGCAATTGCGTCGGGAATCTCTCGCTGGGTTGGTAGATATTGGTTTTGACGGTTATGCCATTGGTGGGTTGTCAGTAGGAGAGCCTAAAGAGGAAATGCTCAGCGTGCTTGATACTTTGGGCCCTATTTTGCCCATTGGTAAGCCGCGTTATCTGATGGGTGTCGGAACACCTGCAGATCTGCTGGAAGGTGTGCGACGCGGAGTTGACGTGTTCGACTGCGTAATGCCTACTCGCAACGCTCGCAACGGCAATCTGTTTACGTCGCACGGGTCTCTTAAACTGCGCAATGCCTGCCACAAGACAAGCACATTGCCACTTGATGTCGAGTGTGACTGTTACACCTGTCAGAATTTTAGCCGTGCGTATCTGCACCACTTAGATAAGTGCAACGAGATTCTTGGTTCCCAGCTCAATACTATTCATAATCTACGTTTTTACCAGCAGCACATGGCTGCGATTCGCGTCGCAATTGACAACGGCGTTCTGCAACAGTTTACTGAAGAATTTTATGCACGGCAGGCACGTGGTGTGTAATGTATAAACTGTGTTTCTATGTCCCCGAATCGCATGTAGAGCAGGTCAAGAATGCTGTTTTTTTAGTTGGGGGCGGTCGGGTCGGAGCCTATGACAGATGTTGTTGGCAGGTGCTAGGTGAGGGAGAGTTTCGGCCTTTGCGGGGCAGTGTCCCTTTTTTGGGCCAACAGGGTGAGAGTGAAAAAGTGTGTGAGTATAAAGTAGAGTTAGTGTGTGAAGCTGGATGTATCGGAGCTGCAGTAGTAGCGCTGCTGGATGCCCACCCCTACGAACAGCCCGCCTGGGATGCTGTTTTATTGGCCACTGAGTTGTCACATTTATGACTGATGCTGCTGAACTGTTGCGCCGTATCGACGCGGGTCTTCCTCTGGGAAAAAAGGCATGGAAGCGACCGCTGGGAGAGGGTCAGTGGCCACAGGCTGCGGTGCTGGTAGCGCTTACAGAAGAGGCTGAACCTCGCGTATTACTGGGTCGTCGCGCTATGCATCTGCCATTGCACCCCGGGGAAATTGCTTTTGCCGGTGGTAAGCGTGAGGCAGAAGACCTCTCTCCTTGGGAGACTGCAACACGGGAGGCGATGGAGGAGGTCGGTCTGTCATTGGGAATGATTAGCCCGCTAGGAGAGTTGGAGCCTCTGATTACACGCACTGGCTTTGAGGTTTTCCCCTGTGTCGCTAGTGTGCCCGCTGCGCCTGAGCTAGTAGTTGATCCCGGCGAATTTGATAGCGTGTTTTTTGTGCCACTTTCTGTTTTTGGCGATCCCGCTATATTTCGACTGGAGACGATGTCTTATGGCAGCGAGGCTCGCCGAGTGCCGCATTATCAAGTGGGTAAGGACAATGTTTGGGGTGTCACAGCGGCTGTACTGGTGCTGTTGGCCAATGTCGCCTACGATGCAGGGTTTGATTTACAGCGCGATTGGAAACAACAGCCATGAAATACAGTCTGGGTGATAAACGAGTAACGCTGGTGGGTGAAGGACATTTTATCGCGCCAAATGCAGTGGTTATCGGTGACGTCATTTTACATGAAAACGCTAGTGTATGGTTCAGCTGCGTGTTGCGCGGTGATGCTGACCGTATTGAGGTGGGAGCGGGCAGTAATATCCAAGACGGTACTGTGATGCATGCTGATCCCGGCTTCCCGCTGACCGTGGGCAAGAACGTAACCGTGGGTCACAACGCAATGTTGCATGGCTGCACTATTGACGATGGTTCTCTGGTGGGGATAAACGCTGTTGTCCTTAACGGCGCTAAAATCGGGAAAGGATGTTTAATAGGCGCTAATGCCTTGGTGACTGAGGGTATGGAAATTCCTGACGGTTCTCTGGTGCTAGGGTCGCCTGCTAAAATTAAGTCCCAGTTGTCTCAAGAGCAGCAGCTCGGCTTGATACACAGTGCAGATCATTACATTCGCAATGGTCAACGTTACAGTGCCCATCTCGAGGAGCAGAAATGAGTACCGACGATTCGAAATCACCGTGCATTTCGATATGTGTTCTCGACGACGCTGATATTTGTATGGGGTGTTATCGCTCCGCCGAGGAAATTACCGACTGGTTCATGTCCACCAGTGAGCAAAAACAGGAAGTATTGCGTCTTGCGCGCGAGCGCCGTCAGGCAAGCACCATTATCCAACTTTTGTAAACGCATGCGCTGATGGCGTCTTGGGGAATTTGCCGAATACGGCCGCAACACAATTCCGATGAATTAGACGAGAGGTTGAGCCCTCACCGACCGCACCACATTGCCTTCAAGTTCCAGAATTTCCAAGCGATAGTTGCCTATGGTCAACCCCGCGGGGGCCGCTGGGAACGACTCCAGGTACTCTAGTATCAGGCCGCTTAGTGTTTTCGGTCCGTCTTTGGGGAGAGACCACCCTAGCGTTTTGTTGATGTCGCGAACATTCTCTGTCCCATCGATGATGTAACTGCCATCGCGTTCTAAGAGAATACTCGCTGTTGTTTCGGCCATATTGGACGTAAAGTCGCCAACGATTTCCTCCAGAATATCGCCCAGTGCGACCACGCCTCGCACTTCGCCATATTCGTCAACAACAAAGGCCAGCGGTTTTTTCATTTCCTGAAAGTTTATGAGCTGAGTGTGCAGGGGCGTGCTCTCGGGGACAAAATACGGTTTTTCCATCTCTCGCTCTAGTGCCACCCGGTCCAGGGTTAGTCCGTTCACTACCCGACTAATACTGCGCATATGCAGCACGCCAATAATATTGTTGATGTCATCGCGCCAGACCGGCAATCGTGTGTGAGCGGTCGACTGGATCTTAAGCAGAATCTCTTGGTCAGTGTTGTCAAGATTAATGCCGTACACTTCATTACGAGGCACCATAATGTCATCGACTGAGACCTGCACCAGATCCATGATGTTGATCAGTAGTTCCCTATGTCTTGCAGGAATTAACTTCCCGGCGTCAGTTACGATGGTTCGCAGTTCATCAGCGGAGACATGCTCATAGGCCTCTTTCTTTGGGTCGAAGCCGAGCAGTCGTGACAATCTATTGGTCACAGCGTTAACCATTGCAACAATCGGGCTCATGAGTGTCATTAGCGGTAGCAATATGACACTGGCGGGGAATGCCACTCTCTCTGGATGTAGCGCCGCAATCGTTTTTGGTGTGACTTCAGCAAAAACAAGAATCACCACTGTTAATGCAGCTGTGGCTATATAGACGCCGGCATCTCCCCACAGCCGAATGGAGATGACTGTTGCAACGGCCGAGGCAAAGATGTTGACCATGTTGTTGCCAATCAAAATCAAGCCGATTAAACGGTCTGGACGATCCAGTAGTTTGCCGGCGCGAATAGCGCCTCGGATCTTATTTTTCTGCAGATGCCTCAACTTGTGACGATTGAGCGTCATCATCGCGGTTTCTGCACTGGAGAAAAAGGCAGAGAGAATGACGAGTACAGCAAGAACTGAAAACAATAAACCCAGCGGTGCTTCGTTCAAAGCCGGTTTAAACCTCGTAAAAAAGAGCGAAGGTTATCTTGAAGAAAAACCAGCGCCGGAGCAAGTCCCATTGTCTTTTTTAGTAATGAATCAAGCACGGTGCAAGATCAGCTCTAGCACTAACTTGGAGCCGAAAAAAGCCATCATCAACAGCCCGAAACCAACAAGCGTGAAGCGCACAGCGGTCTTGCTGCGCCATCCCAGCTGGTAATGTCCCCACAACAGTGTTGAAAACAACAGCCAGGCCGCGATGGTCAGGGAGGTCTTGTGCACGAGGCTCTGAGTGAAAATATCCTCAATAAATACGACCCCTGAAACGATAGCGATCGTCAGCAGAGCAACGCCAATCCACAGAAGTTCAAACAACATAGCCTCCATTAACTGCAGTGGAGGTAAAATCTGGATGATTCCACGGGTGTGGCGGTTCTTCAGCTGATGGTCTTGTAAGGCCAGTACGCTGGCCTGAATGGCCGCTAGCGTAAGTACTGCATAGGCCAGGATCGAACTGCTTATGTGCAATATCATACCGCCACTAAGGTGACGCAGCAGCGGCGTTGTGTCGGGCGCAAAAGTAGCGACCAGGACCGTAAGAGCCGACAGCGGGAAGAGTACAATCAGTAAGTTCTGTAACGGTCTACGGGTCAAGGATGTGACGCAGGCAAAGTTAATCACTAAAGCAATAAGCGCGGCAACTTTAAAGAACCCTAAGTCGACCCCGTCGCCGGGAAACACCATTTCCCACACAATAAGCGTATGCGAAGCAAGCGCGAGCAGGCCGAGTGCAAAGACGCTACGATAGAGCTGCTTGTGCTGTTGCGACAGGTGCAGCAACTGCAAACCGGTGGCGGCCAGATATAACAATGCGCAGAGTGGGGCGAGTAATGAAATTGACATCTGTTTGGGGCTTGGGCCGCAGTAAAGTATACTGTGCTCTTTGTACCGACTTGTCACAATAGAATCAATAGCAATTGCTGTCTCGGTTTTTAATGACCCCGGAGATATAGATGTTTGAGAGTTTGAGTGATCGATTGTCCCACAGCCTGCGCACTGTTTCGGGGAAGGCGCGGTTGAATGAGGAGAATATCCAAGACACGATGCGTGAAGTGCGCATGGCTTTGTTAGAAGCCGACGTAGCGATGCCAGTGGTCAAGGACTTTGTAGACGCGGTCAAGGAGCGCGCGCTGGGTGAGGACGTGATGCAGAGCCTCAGTCCCGGTCAGGCATTTCTCAAGATTGTGCAGTCCGAACTCGAGGCCATTATGGGCTCAGCCAATGAAGGGCTGAATCTGGCTACCACGCCTCCAGCGGTTATTATGATGGCAGGCCTTCAGGGCGCGGGAAAAACCACTACCGTCGCCAAGTTGGCAAGGTTACTGCGGGAGCGTGACAAGAAAAAAGTCACTGTTGTCAGTGCGGACGTCTATAGGCCCGCTGCGATCAGGCAGCTGGAAGTGTTAGCAGAAGAGGTCGGCGTAGATTTTTTCCCCAGCGACATTGGGCAAAAGCCAGTGGCGATTGTGCAGGCGGCTTTGGCGCATGCCAGAATTAAGTTCAGTGATGTGCTGATTGTCGATACCGCGGGACGGCTAGCGATTGATGAGGACATGATGGCCGAGATCGGTGAGCTGCATGCAGCAGTAAAGCCGGTGGAGACTCTATTTGTAGTGGATGCCATGACTGGCCAGGATGCTGCGACTACGGCGAAGGCGTTCGATGCGGCACTGCCGCTGACCGGTGTGATACTGACCAAGGTCGATGCGGATACGCGCGGGGGAGCAGCCCTGTCAGTAAGATCGGTTACGGGTAAGCCGATCAAGTTCCTCGGCGTGGGGGAGAAGACTACCGCGCTAGATCCTTTTCATCCGGACCGGCTGGCTTCGCGAATCCTCGGGATGGGCGATGTACTTTCATTGATTGAGGAAGTAGAGAGCAAAGTCGATAAAAAGAAAGCGGACAAGCTGGCACGCAAGATTAAAAAGGGTAAGAAGTTTGATCTTGAAGACTTCCGCGAGCAGTTACAGCAAATGAATAATATGGGCGGGATAACCGGTATGCTCGATAAATTACCGGGTATGGGCAAGATGGCCCAAGTAGCGCAGCAGAATGTCGATACGAAAATGTTTACACGAATGGAGGTTATGATTGACTCCATGACGCCCAAAGAGCGCCGCAACCCTGAGTTGATTCAAGGTAGCCGCAAACGCCGTATTACCCAGGGATCTGGCACGCAGGTGCAGGATCTCAATCGCCTCTTGAAGCAACATAAGCAAATGCAGAAGATGATGAAGAAGCTAAAAGGCGGGGGCATGGAAAAGATGATGCGTGGTTTGGGAGGAATGATGCCTCCAGGAGGTGCTGGCGGCCCTGGCGGAAGTTTCCCCGCGCGCTGAGCCTGCCGCACGCCGGGTTTGATTAAAAATAACGCGCTCTGGGGTTTAATACTCGACATATTTTCCGTATGATACGCCACCTTTCCGGCTTGCCAGCTGGGTTTTGTCGTGGGTATTACTGCAATATCGCAGCATGTCCCGCTTATTTTTAGGAAATTACGTAAAATGGTAACAATTCGTCTTGCTCGAGGTGGCGCCAAGAAGCGCCCTTTTTACCACCTTACCGTGACCGACAGCCGCCGCTCGCGTAACGGACGCTTTATAGAGCGCGTTGGTTTTTTTAATCCGACCGCACGCGGTCAGGAGGAGCGTTTGCGTGTCGATACTGATCGCGTCGAGTACTGGCGCAGCCAGGGTGCACAGGTTTCAGACCGTGTCGCCAAGCTGCTCAAGGATGTTGCGGTAGCGGCCTAATAGGCTGGTCTGGATGGTTGCGGACTAGTTTAATGGAGAAGTCCGTGGCCAAAGAGATGTTAGTGGTCGGTAAGATTACCGGTTGTTATGGCCTCAAAGGTTGGGTGAAAATTCATTCGTATACGGAGCCGTTGGAGAATTTTCAAGGTTTTGGCGCCTGGCAGATGATGCGCCGGGGAATCTTTGAGCCGATTGAATTTGATACGCTTAAGCGCCATGGCAGGGGCTTAGTTGCCCACATCGCGGGAGTTGATGATCGGACCCTCGCGGAATCTTATAAAGGATTGGAGGTTTCGGTGCCAGTCAGTGCGTTGCCTGCGTTGCCGCAGGGAGAATACTACTGGCGTGATCTGCAAGGCTTGCAGGTCTGGTGCCAAGACGGTGACAACAGAGTATTGGTCGGGGTTGTGGACCATCTGATTGAAACGGGCGCCAATGACGTGTTGGTTGTCAAAGCCTGTGAAGGCAGTATAGATATGCGGGAACGCCTGATCCCTTATTTGCTCGGAAATACAGTGATTCGGGTAGATCTTGACGAGGCGGTGATTGAGGTTGATTGGTTCCTCGACGACGACTGAGGGGCAACCGAAAGCCCAAGGCGGAACACAATGCGTATTGCACTGGTGAGTCTGTTTCCAGAGATGTTTGCCGCAGTAGGCGACCATGGAGTGGTTGGAAGGGCGGTCAAGCAAGGGCAGGTTACCTTAACCTATTGTAATCCTCGTGATTACACGGCGGACAGGCACCGAACAGTGGATGACCGACCTTACGGCGGTGGCCCCGGAATGTTGATGAAAATTGATCCCTTGCAGCAGGCGATTGCGGCCGCGAGGATGACGACAGGGTCGAATACACGAGTGGTCTATCTTTCCCCTCAGGGGCAGACATTGGATCATGGCAAAGCCATGGAATTGGCTTCCCTGTCAGGACTGGTTCTGGTTGCGGGGCGTTACGAAGGGGTTGACGAGCGGCTGATAGAGGCCGAGGTGGACGAAGAGTTGTCCATTGGAGATTATGTATTGAGTGGCGGTGAATTGGCCGCCATGGTAGTGATAGATGCGATAACGCGGCAATTGCCGGGTGTATTAGGGCATGAGGCGTCTGCGCTTGAGGACTCTTTTGTCGATGGGCTGCTGGACTGTCCCCATTACACCCGTCCCGAGACTTATCAGGGAAGGGGTGTGCCGGACGTATTGTTGAGCGGCAATCATGAAGAGATTCGTCGCTGGCGCTTGAAGCAAGCATTGGGCAGGACCTATGAGCGTCGCCCGGAGCTTTTGCAGGGCAGGCACATGAGAGCCGAAGAAGAGTCATTGTTGGCGGAATATATTCGCGAACGGACATTATTAACAGAGCACTAGCTGTGAAGCTGCAGAGTTAATCAACAGGAGTACCACATGAGCACTAACAAAATCATATCCGAGCTTGATGCAGAGCAAATGGGCAAGGAGCTTCCAGACTTCAGCCCCGGTGATACCGTGGTTGTTCAGGTGAAAGTTATCGAGGGTACCCGCGAGCGTTTGCAGGGTTTTGAGGGCGTTTGTATTGCGAAACGTAACCGCGGGCTGAACTCTGCGTTTACCGTACGCAAGATCTCCCATGGTGTGGGCGTAGAACGTACGTTTCAGACGTACAGTCCAATGGTGCAAAGTATTGCTGTGAAGCGTCGTGGCGACGTGCGTCAGGCAAAACTCTATTACCTGCGAGAGTTGAGCGGCCGTGCTGCGCGTATCAAGGAGAAGCTATAGCACATACCGCTGCTATTGCGGATGCTGAAGGCGGCCTGAGGGCCGCTTTTTTGTGCTCGATCAAATTAGCCTTCCAGATGGAGAGAGAAGGGGATTCGGTGGTAAGCACAATGCCAAAATTGTGATAGGGTAGAAAGATGCCTTTGGACCCTTTGATACATCCGGATATCGAACGTTATCTCGACGCCATGTGGATGGAAAAAGGTTTGAGTAACAATACCTTATCTTCCTATCGCCGAGATCTCAGGCAGTTTAACGAGTGGCTATTGAAGAGCGAGGGTAGTACGATCACGCAGGCGACTCGGTCAACCCTTCAGGCTTACTTGGGAGCCCGTCTCCAGCAAGGCCAGTCACCCCGCTCCAGTGCCCGATTTTTGTCCTGCGCTCGTGGCTTTTATCACTACCTGCTGCGCGAAGGCAGTCTCGATCTCGACCCTACGTTGGATGTGGACAGCCCTCGTTTGGGACGACCTTTGCCAAAGGCGTTATCCGAGGCGGAGGTGGATAGGCTGTTACAGGCCCCAGATTTGGATGTGGTGCTCGAATTGCGCGACCGTACCATGCTGGAATTGTTGTACGCCTGCGGCTTGCGGGTAAGTGAACTGACGAGTTTGCAAATGGTGCAGCTGAGTATGAACCAGGGGGTTGTGCGGGTGTTTGGTAAGGGCAGTAAGGAGAGGTTGGTGCCAGTGGGTGAAGAGGCTCTGCGTTGGTTGCAGCGTTATCTGGCTGGTCCACGAGCAGAGTTGCTGAAGGATATTCCATGCGAGGTCTTGTTTCCCAGTCGTCGCGGGACGCAAATGACTCGCCAGACCTTCTGGTATCGTATTAAAATCTATGCAGAGCGGGCAGCCATCAAGAAGCACCTGTCCCCGCATACTCTGCGCCATGCATTTGCCACGCACTTGCTGAATCACGGCGCCGACCTTAGAGTGGTGCAAATGTTGCTGGGGCACAGCGATCTTTCCACAACGCAGATCTACACGCATGTGGCACAGCAGCGCATGCAGGAGTTACACGAGCAGCATCATCCTCGCGGATGAGGAACTAATGGGGCGAACCGGACTCCAACGAAGGCTGATTTTAAACAATGATTGTGGGGAAGCCCACACAAAAAAGGGACAGAGAATGACTTACCGAATTGTGAAGCTGGGATTGATGACGATACTAATGACGGTTGCGCCGCTTATATCGTTCGCAGAGCCACTGGATAAGGCCGAGCTTGACACGTTGCGAACCGCACTGAATGTAGGGGGGGTCGAGGTGATCAGTGCTGAAATGAGTCAAATGCCGGGTATTGTCGAAGTGCAATTAAAGGAGGGCCCGCTAGTTTATTCTACTCTGGAGGGTAAGTATTTCATTGTGGGTGACCTCTACTCTGTTGATCCAACAGGCTATGTTAATGTGTCTGAGAAGCGTCGCGATGGCGAGCGATTGGAACTGCTGGCAGGCGTTGCTCGCGATGACATGATCATTTTTTCTCCGGAGGGTGAGACCCGCGCTTATATCTACGTGTTTACTGATGTCACCTGTTACTACTGTCAGAAGCTGCATCAGGAGGTACCTGAACTCAATAAGAATGGCGTCGAAGTGCGCTACCTGGCCTATCCCCGAGCGGGTGCAGACTCACCCGGGTTCACCCAACTCGCCAGCGCCTGGTGTGCCGACAATCCGCAGGAAACGTTGACCAAATTGAAGAGCAAGGAGTCAGTGCCTGAAAACGTCTGTAAGGACAATCCTATCGCTGCACAATTTAAACTTGGCCAGGAGATGGGCGTGAACGGGACGCCCGCTATTATTACGGACACGGGACAGATGATTCCCGGTTATAAGCCGGCCGACGAATTGATTGCTATCTTGGGATTGAGCCCAGAATCTGGTCAATAATGACCGAGCGCGGCTTGCTGCGTTGACAGTCGGTGGCTGACTCAGTAACGTCGGCGCCGTTTTTTTAACCGTGGCGCTACTGCTGGAGCGCCCAGTAGAGTTTGATAATTGTGGATGACCAATTTCGGCGTATCGAGCGCCTGCCGCCATACGTTTTTAATATTATCGGGGACCTTAAGCAGCAGGCTCGTGCGGCTGGGCAAGATATTATCGACTTCGGTATGGGTAATCCTGATCAGCCCACGCCGGATCATATTGTGGATAAACTGGTGGAGACAGCCCGTCGCGGCGACACCCACGGTTATTCCCAGTCTAAGGGCATACCCCGCTTGCGCAGGGCAATCTGTGACTGGTATGAGCGGCGTTTTGACGTATTACTGGATCCCAGTACTGAAGCGATAGTGACGCTGGGATCGAAGGAAGGTTTGGCTCATCTGGCATTAGCAACGACCGGCCCCGGTGATGCGATATTGGTGCCGAATCCCTCTTACCCCATCCACCCCTATGGCTTTGTGATTTCTGGTGCAGATATCCGTCATGTTCCTATGGGTGAGAATGAGGATGAGTTTTTTGCGGAGCTGGAAAAGGGGATATTCACCAGCTGGCCGCGGCCCAAAATGTTGGTACTGAACTTCCCTTCCAATCCTACTGCACAGTGTGTGGAATTAGAATTCTATGAGCGCGTGATCAAAATCGCGCGGGAGCATTCGATCTGGGTGGTACAAGATTTGGCGTATGCCGATCTGTGTTATGACGGCTATGTGGCTCCCTCGATTATGCAAGTGGAAGGAGCGCGGGATATCGCTGTTGAGTTCTTTAGCATGTCCAAAAGCTACAACATGCCGGGATGGCGCGTCGGTTTTTGTGTTGGAAACAAAGTGCTGATCAGTGCTCTTGCGCGGATGAAGTCTTATCTTGATTATGGGATGTTCACGCCTATTCAGGTTGCTGCGATTGCTGCATTAGAGGGAGACCAAAGTTGTGTGGCGCAAATTGTAGAGATGTATCAGTCCCGCCGAGATGTGCTATGCAGTGGTCTTAACACCATTGGCTGGGAGGTCACTCCACCAAAGGCCACCATGTTCGTGTGGGCCAAGATCCCACAATTCTATCAGGAATTGGGCTCAGTTGAGTTCAGCAAAAATTTGCTAACCGAGGCTCAGGTGGCGGTTTCCCCGGGCATTGGTTTTGGGGAGTACGGCGAGGGCTATGTGCGCTTCGGCTTGATTGAGAATGAGCACCGCACACGCCAGGCTATTCGCAATATTAAGCGGATGTTTAAAAATGATGGCTTTGCCTAAACGACCATGCGCTTGCAGCGCGACTATTTAAAGCGGGAACGAGATTGAAACCAGTCAACATAGGCATTTGCGGCTTAGGCACAGTCGGCGGTGGCACATTTAATGTATTGCGAGACAACGCGCAGCTGATAACAGCGCGCGCAGCGGCTCGGTTACAGGTGATTCATGTCGGGGCCCGCCACGACAGTCCAGATTGTGATCTAGCCGGCATCCGTGTCAGCCGTGACATATTTGAGGTGGCTCGTGATCCCGAGGTAGAGATTCTTGTGGAACTCATCGGCGGCACGACCGTGGCCCGTGAACTGGTAGAAGCTGCAATTATTGCCGGTAAGCATGTGGTCACCGCCAATAAGGCTTTGATTGCTGAGTTTGGTAACGAGATTTTCGCGCTGGCAGAAAAGCACGGTGTGGAGGTGCGTTACGAGGCGGCGATCGCCGGTGGCATTCCTATTGTCAAAGCCCTGCGCGAAGGGCTGGCCGCAAATCGCATTGAATGGCTTGCAGGTATTATCAACGGCACTGGAAATTACATCCTTACTGAAATGCGCGACAGGGGACGAGAATTTGCAGATGTTTTGGCCGAAGCTCAGGCCTTAGGTTATGCTGAGGCCGACCCCGCCTTCGACGTAGAGGGCACCGATGCGGCACATAAGCTGGTCATTCTGGCTTCGCTAGCGTTTGGCATACCGTTGCAATTTGATGCTGTCTACACCGAAGGCATTGCTCAGCTGACAACGCAGGATGTTGGGTATGCTTTGGAACTGGGATACACCATCAAACATCTGGGTATTGCGAAACAAAGTAATGAAGGTGTTGAATTGCGGGTGCATCCAACGCTGATACCTGATGATCTTTTGCTGTCGGATGTCGATGGCGTAAAAAATGCGATACTCATAGAAGGCGGTGCAGTGGGACCTACACTGTATTATGGTGCCGGTGCGGGGGCGCAAGCCACAGCATCGGCGGTGGTGGCTGATTTGATCGATCTGGCTAGGGACGCTGGCGTTGGTGTAAGTGCGCGGCTGCCGGCCCTTGGCGTTGCGTTAGCTGATTTGCAAAGTCTACCCATTATACCGATTGAAAAAATAAAAACTCCCTGGTACTTGCGCATGGAAGTAGAAGACAAACCGGGTGTGCTTTCCAGAGTCGCCAGTATTTTTAGCGAGCTGGGCATCAGCATAGAGGCATTGATCCAGAGGGCGCCAGGTCAGGGTCAAACCCTGGTGTCGCTCATCGTGCTCACGAACAAGGCACCCCAAGGCAGTGTGGATGTCGCGGTGCGTGAAATAGAAGCATTGGAGACGATTAACGGCAAGGTCACACGTATTCGGGTGGAAGCACTGGACGGTTAGTCAGTTAGGGTTTAAGAAAGGATAAGTGACAAGTGAAATATATTAGCACCAGAGGGCAGGCGCCTGTGCTCAACTTTGAGCAGGTCCTTCTGACGGGCCTGGCGGCGGATGGCGGGTTGTATGTCCCTGAGACCCTGCCCCACTTCAATCACGAGGAAATCACGGCCATGGCTGCGCTTGATTATCCGCAGCTGGCGCAAAAAATTATTACACCGTTTGTACAAGACTGTATTCCAGCAGAAGATTTGAGCGCGATGGTGGTGGAGACCTACGCTGAATTTCGTCATAGCGCGGTAGCTCCTTTGCAACAAATTGGCTCGGATCAGTGGGTACTGGAACTGTTTCATGGGCCAACCCTGGCGTTCAAGGACTTTGCCTTGCAGCTTCTTGGACGTTTGTTGGACTACGTACTGGAGCGCAAACAGCAGAAAGTGGTGATATTGGGCGCCACTTCGGGTGATACCGGCTCAGCGGCGATTGAGGGTTGCAAGCACTGCAAAAATGTCGACATATTCATACTCCACCCTAATAACAGAGTGTCTGACGTGCAGCGGCGGCAGATGACGACTGTGCACGGAGATAATATTCACAATCTGGCGGTAGAAGGCAACTTTGATGATTGTCAGGCGATGGTAAAAGCCAGTTTCGGTGACCAGAGTTTTCTACCTGCTGATCGACAGCTGGTAGCCGTCAACTCCATTAACTGGACGCGGATTATGGTCCAGATTGTGTATTATTTTTACGCTGCAGTTGCTCTGGGTGCGCCCGCTCGCCCCGTCGCTTTCTCTGTGCCCACAGGAAATTTTGGTGATATTTTCGCGGGCTATCTTGCGCGAAAAATGGGATTGCCGATTGAGCGCTTAATCATCGCCACCAATCGTAACGATGTGCTGCATCGCGTGATGAGGGCCAATACCTATGGACGTCAACCGCTGGAGCATTCGTTATCCCCGAGTATGGACATTACGGTTTCAAGTAACTTTGAGCGACTGTTGTTTGATTTGTATGATCGAGACGGTGCAGCTATCGCTGACTTGATGCAGCAGTTTGACCATGGCGATGTAAGTTTGAACGAGTCTGCGATGACGCAGGCGCGCACCTTGTTTAGTAGCCAGTGCGTATCTGATGAGGAAACCTGCCAGCAGATTGCCAGTACCTGGCGAGACTGCGAATACCTGCTGGACCCACACAGTGCCATCGGTGTAAAAGCTGCCCTGGACAGTGATGTCGCAGCAGGAATTCCGGTGGTCACCATGGCGACTGCACATCCGGCGAAATTTCCAGAGGCAATTAAGAGTGCCGGTCTGACACAAGCCGCTGCTCTGCCACTGCATTTGAGTGATCTGTTTGAACGTAGCGAACGATTTCAGGTACTGCCCGACGATCTGGCGGCGGTTCAGGAATATATCGTGGCTAACATTAACGCCTGACCCAGGCCGCCTGCAAAGTGAAGAAACTTATTCGTCGCCGGCAGCTTCCTTCTGAGGAGCATTTTCTCGATTCCGATATTCATCCGCTGTTAGCGCGGGTCTACAGCGGACGCGGTGTTGATTCATGTGGGCAATTGGATCTGTCTCTCGAGCAACTGCTACCCCCAATGCTGCTGCTCAATGCAGATCGTGCGGCGACGATGCTGGCAGATGCACTTTCTCGTGACGACAGGATCGTGATTATTGGTGACTTTGATGCAGACGGCGCTACTAGCACTGCACTGGCGGTCTCGGTTCTTAAAGCCTTTGGTGCCGGCCATGTCGACTATTTGGTGCCCAACCGCTTTGAGTATGGCTATGGCCTGACTCCAGAGATTGTTGCACTCGCGGCCATCGATAAACCCGACCTGATCATTACCGTGGATAACGGTATATCCAGCCTGGAGGGGGTTGCCGCGGCCAAGGAATTCGGTATCGCTACACTCATTACTGACCATCATTTGGCAGGTCGAGAGCTTCCCCTAGCGGATGTCATTGTGAATCCGAATCAGCCCGGATGTGGGTTTCCTAGCAAAAACCTCGCAGGTGTCGGCGTTATTTTTTACATTATGCTGGCGCTGCGCGCCGAACTGCGCGTCAGAAGGTGGTTTGAACAGAGGCCGGAGGTGAATTTGGCTCAGTATCTGGACCTTGTTGCATTGGGCACAGTTGCGGATGTTGTGCCATTGGACCGCAATAACCGCATTCTGGTCGCAGAGGGTCTACGGCGGATTCGTGCAAGCCAATGCCGCCCCGGTATTTTGGCCCTGCTTGAAGTGGCATCTCGCCAACCCCATTCGGTAGTAGCGTCAGACCTCGGGTTTGCGGTCGGGCCGCGCATCAATGCGGCGGGGCGTCTGGAAGACATGTCCATTGGCATTGAATGCCTGCTTTGCGAGACCCTGGTAGGCGCCCGCTCGCAGGCTGGCAGGCTTCATCAGCTCAACCAGGACCGGCGGGTTATTGAACAGGACATGCAGGCAGAGGCAATAGCAATATTAGCAAGGTTGTCGCTGGAAGGAGGTGCCGATACGCCCGTTGCTATGACACTCTACCAAAGTGGATGGCACCAGGGCGTAATCGGCATTCTTGCATCACGCATAAAGGATCGGCTCCACCGTCCCACGATAGCGTTTGCTGACGGTGATTCAGGTGAAATCAAGGGTTCCGCTCGGTCCATTGCGGGCATCCATATTCGCGACATTCTGGACGCCGTGGCCACACGCCATCCGGGTCTCATTACCCGCTTCGGAGGGCATGCTATGGCAGCCGGTCTCACGCTGCGAAGAGAAGACTACGAGGAATTTTCTGATGCGTTTGTCGCAGAGGTGGCGCGGCATGCAGAAGATGTGCATCTGCAGGCAGTGATTGAATCAGACGGTGAGTTGGCACCGGATGAATTTGAGCTGGAGTTGGCTACCAAGCTTCGGTTTGCGGGACCTTGGGGGCAGCATTTCCCGGAACCTATGTTTGACGGATTCTTTTCAGTGGTCAGTCAGCGCCTCGTAGGGGAGAAGCACCTCAAGCTTGTGCTGGCACCCGCTGGCAGTAAATCATTGTTGGATGCGATCGCCTTTAATGTCGACTTGGATGTCTGGCCAGCGCCGGAAGTGGAGCAGGTTGAAATTGCCTATCGTCTCGATGTAAACGAGTTTCGTGGGCAGCGCTCAGTGCAACTTATGGTTGAGCATCTAGTGGCAATAAGCCCGGTATAAGCAGCTCGCGCACCCGCTTGGATATGCGAGGCCAAACTGTTTTTTCTGTCCCGCCGTCGGCTGCTGGGGTAGAATGCTGTTTTTGTATGGCGCGGTTTTATAACATGCTTGAGATCAATCCTCTTCTGACGCAATTAAAAGATATTCAGGTGCGCGCTGACGTACTGAGGGGGTATCTTTGACTTTGATCAGCGTAAGGAACGTCTGGCCGAAGTAGAACTGGAATTGGCTGAGCCCAGTGTCTGGGACCAGCCGGATCGCGCCAGAGAATTGGGACGCGAAAGAGTGTCGCTTGAGACCATTGTAGGCACTATTGAAAAACTCGACACCAGCGTCATTGATGCCAGAGATCTACTTGAACTGGCGTCTGGGGAAGACGATGAGGCAACCGTCGCTGAAATTGAAAGTGAGATAGGCAGTCTGGTCACGTTGCTGGAGCAGCTGGAATTTCGGCGCATGTTTTCTGGTGAAATGGATCCCAATAATGCCTACTTGGATATCCAGTCAGGCTCCGGTGGCACCGAGGCTCAGGATTGGGCAGAGATGCTGCTGCGCATGTATCTGCGCTGGGGTGAGGACAAAGGCTTTAATACGGAATTGATCGAGGCTTCAGGAGGCGACGTCGCTGGGATCAAGAGCGCTACTATCAAATTTGAGGGAGAGTATGCCTTTGGTTGGTTGCGCACTGAGACGGGGGTGCATCGTCTGGTTCGCAAATCGCCCTTTGATTCAGGAAATCGCAGGCACACATCGTTCGCATCAATTTTTGTGGCACCGGAAATCGATGACAATATTGAAATCGATATCAATCCTGCTGACCTTCGCACCGACACCTACCGTGCCAGCGGCGCCGGTGGCCAGCATGTCAACAAAACCGATTCGGCCGTGCGCATTACGCACAACCCTACGGGCACCGTGGTACAGTGCCAGACCGAACGTTCGCAGCACCAGAATCGCGACAATGCCATGAAACTGCTACGTGGCAAGTTATATGAACTGGAAGTGCAGAAGCGGAATACGGAAAAGCAACTCATGGAAGACAGCAAGGCAGATATAGGCTGGGGCAGCCAAATTCGTTCTTATGTACTAGACGATTCCCGTATCAAGGATTTGCGTACCGGAGTAGAGACGAGTAACACCCAGGCAGTGCTCGATGGCGACATTGATCGATTTATAGAAGCATCACTAAAAAGTGGACTGTGAGAAGTATTATGAGTGAACAGGAACAGGCGTCTGGGGAAGGAGCAGGTGATGCGCGTGAAGAGAACAAACTCATAGCTGAACGTCGCGGCAAGCTGGCAGCTCTGAGAGAACAGGGCAATCCGTTTCCCAATGATTTTAGGCGCACCGCGATGGCAGATAAGCTGCTGAGTGAATTTTCAGAATGTTCCAAGGACGAATTAGAGCAGGCCAATCGAGTTTACTCGGTCGCAGGCCGCTTAATCCGCAATCGCGGCTCATTCCTGCTGCTCCAGGATGGTTCTGACCAGATACAATTGTATGTCAACCGCAAAGGGCTGAGTGAGGGTGCGTTGGCGCAAATCAAGAGCTGGGATCTGGGTGATATCGTGGGGGCTACCGGTCCGCTGCATAAATCCGGTAAAGGCGACCTCTATATCAATATGGAGGAGGCGCGACTTTTGACCAAAGCCCTGCGTCCCCTGCCTGACAAATATCATGGGCTGGCTGATCAGGAGTTGCGCTACCGACAGCGCTATGTCGATCTGATCGTGAATCCGGATTCACGTCAGATATTTCGTATGCGCTCTAAAATTATCGCATTTATTCGCGATTACATGAGCGGTCTTGATTTTATGGAAGTCGAGACCCCGATGATGCATGTTATCCCCGGGGGAGCGGCCGCTAAACCCTTTGTCACACACCATAATGCACTCGATATGGACATGTATCTGAGGATTGCGCCGGAGCTTTATTTGAAGCGTCTGGTGGTGGGCGGGTTCGAACGAGTCTTCGAAGTTAACCGTAGTTTTCGTAACGAAGGACTTTCGACACGACACAACCCTGAGTTCACGATGCTGGAATTCTACTGGGCTTATGCCGATTATAAAGACGCGATGAATCTGACGGAGGACATGCTGCGCAAGCTCGCCGAAACCGTGTTAGGCAGCACCACAGTGCATTGTCAGGGTGGCACCTATGATTTTTCTAGGCCGTTTGCTCGGATAACTGTATTCGACGCTATTTTGCAGCATAATCCGAATATTAGTGCGCAACAATTGTCTGATGCGTCGGCGGCAAGAATCGTTGCGAAAGGCTTAGGCATTGATCTGAAAGAGAGCTGGGAGTTGGGTAAAGTTCAAATCGAGATATTCGAAAAAACGGTGGAACATTTGCTGGATGAGCCGACCTTTATTACGGCTTATCCTACAGAAGTCTCGCCGCTGGCGCGGCGCAGTGATGGAGACCCTTTTGTCACGGACCGCTTTGAGTTTTTTGTGGGCGGACGCGAACTTGCTAATGGATTTTCTGAGCTCAATGACGCAGAAGATCAGGCCGAGCGCTTTCTATCTCAGGTGGCGCAAAAGGAAACTGGAGACGAAGAGGCTATGCACTTCGATCAGGATTATATTCGCGCCCTCGAGTATGGGTTACCACCCACTGCGGGAGAGGGCATTGGTATTGATCGTCTTGTGATGTTGCTCACCGATTCGTCCTCTATTAGGGACGTACTATTGTTTCCTCATATGCGGCCTGAATAGGTGCATCCGGTCTCTGAGCGCCGGAGTCATGGCCCTCGTGCAGCAGACCCTCAATTGAGCTGTCAGTGGGGTTTTGAATGCGCTACACTCGGCTGTGTAGGTTTACTTTGAGGGCATTGTATTGTTGTTGACTCGTGTTTTCTTTTCTGCAACCTGCGCAATGGTTTTACTGTTACAGGCGTGCGTATCGGGGTCTCCTGCGATCGACTCATCGCAAGTGCCAGAGTCAAAACCCCCCCGTGAAATCACTCTTAACCTTCCTGATCAAACCCTAGCACCCTGCGTCAGCGACCAGACAATAGGCGTAGATTATACCTATCTGGAGAAAGGTTTCAGTGCCATGGTGGCCGGCGATAATGTTGGGGCGGTAAATTATTTCAGACGGTATCAGCGTCTGGAATCATCCCCCGGGGCTAACTGGGAAGCGGGCATTGCCATAGCCTATGAAAAAATGTTGCCCGACAGCCCCTATTATAATTGGCGAGCTGCGGCTGATGCTTATCGTCGCCTGATGAGGCGTGTACCTGAAGGAGCAGAGCTGAATCAGCAAGTCCTTATTTTGCGCAAAACGTTGGCAGTATTAGTGCAGTTACATACCTATATCGACCAGCTGCAGAACGATAAGGACGATCTCAATGAGAGCCTAGAAAAGCGTGAGGAAGCGCTTAAGCGCCTGCGTGAGTTAACGCTGGGTCAGTAGGAATAAGCACCGTAAACGTAGAACCAACGCCAATTTCGCTCTCTACCGTGATGCTCCCTCCCATCAGCGTGCAAAAGTCACGTGAGATAGCCAGCCCCAGACCCGTGCCCCCATAGTTTGCACTCGTAGACGATTCCGCTTGAACGAAAGCATCGAACACATAGGACATTTGATCGCTGGAGATGCCTATCCCCGTATCCTCTACGACAAATTTTATCCAGCCTGGTCGGTCAGGCACCTGCTGTAAACTAATGCTGATATGTCCATCCTGTGTAAATTTGTTAGCATTGCTTAGCAGATTGGTAAAAATTTGTCTGAATTTGGCTGCGTCATTATAAAACAAAGGTAATTCTTCCAAGTCGCTAGTGAGCAGTTCATTGCGATTATTGCCCAATAGCGGTGCCAGAGCTTCACACGCCTGTTTGATAATGGCTGTAGGATTGAATGTTTCGCAGTACAGAGACATTTTCCCTGTCTCAATTTTTGATAAATCCAGAATATCATCAATGAGAGAGAGTAGCTGTTGTCCGGAGTGTATAATGGTGCCCAAATCCTGCTGAAACTGCGGGCGATTTATCTCACTTTTATCGCCCATTTCGTCCTGTAACAGCTCGCTGTAGCCAATAATGGCATTCAGCGGTGTGCGCAGTTCATGGCTAACGTTGGCCAAGAACATGCTTTTTGCCGCGTTGGCCTCGTCAGCGGAATCTCTGGCCTTGCGCACATCATAGATGGCGTTGCGCAACTTGTCTGACATGTCATTGAATGCATCTGCTAGATCACCCAGTTCTCCTGTGTCATCGATGTTGTCAATGCGATAGTTGAGGTCGCCACTTCCAAAGCGTTCGGTGCCTTTTTTTAGCCTTTTTAATGAGGTATTGGTATAGCTCAGTAAAAAATATCCTAGAGTCGCGGTGAGAAATATGGAGGAAAAAAAGCCTATGACGGTGATGCGGTCAGTCAGATCAATAGTGCGGTCAATAATGTCGGAGCGCTGCGCTGCTATAAATTCTTGGCGTCGTTCTAATTCAGTGAGTCGCTGGCTAGCCTGAAGAAAAGGAAGAGGATCATTCATGTCCATTTCGAATGTCGGATCATTGTAGCTACGGTAGAATTTTAGCCAGCGTTTGAGCAAGGTACTGCTACTTTGCCAGAGTAACTCGTAGTTGAGTTCAGTCACACCTCGGCTCAGTGTGCCGAGTGTCTTAATTTTTTGGTTGATAAGGATGAGCGCGTCTTCAGCCCGCTGTAACTCGGCATCTCCTAGCCGCTCCTCTGTGGTGTCGCGTAATGCGGCCAGTATCAGTATCTGCTGTCGCTGATCTTCCAGGAGTTGCTCCACTTCCGTCGATAACTGTGCTGCGGAAACGGAGTTTCGGTAAGCTAGCATGCTCTCATTTCGGGCATAACTGCCCCAGAAATGTGTTCCCACATTCACGGCAAAAAGCACCAGTATAATGACTAATGAGAGGGTGAGCTGGCGACGAAGGCTCATGCGCGAGTGAGGTCCTGTATCTTGGCGAGTAAACGTGGGAAGTCTACGGGTTTGGTGGCATAGTCATCACATCCCGCTTCCATGGCATAGACTCTGTGAGCTTCCGTAGCGTGCGCAGTGAGAGCAATAATGGGAATGTTCCGGATGCTCTCATCTTCTTTTGCTCTGCGGCTGGCGGCCCACCCGTCGAGCACCGGTAGGTTCATATCCATTAAGACTAGACTGGGTTGTTCCGCGTGCATGATGTCTAGAGCCTGTTGGCCGTTGCCGGCGGTGATGACTTCGAGCCCAGCGCGATTCAGCCGTCGCACCATCATGTTGCGATTGAGCTCATTATCTTCCACCAGCAAAATACGCTTGGTCGCAGTCATTCTTTTTTTCCGGCAATCTGGTGCACCAGAATCGTCTCGTCTATGCCTTTCACCTTTATTTGCTCACTGCGACCTAATATATAATTGTCCTTGAGGCTTTGCAGCGTACTTTCTGAAATCAGGATTTCGCCGCCCGCAGTGATATCCTCAATACGCGAAGTGACGTTCATCGGATGCCCGACAAAGCCGTATTTGCTGCGCCTCTCTGAGCCAATATTGCCCGCAATGACATCGCCTGTGTTAATGGCGATGCCTGTGCTGATAGCGGGAAATCCCTCCGCTTCGTTGAGGACGTTGATGCCAGCCATGGCAGCCTGCATCGCAAGAGCACACTTCACGGCACGATCGGCATCATCATCCCTGTATTGAGGTGCGCCAAACACAGCGAGAATAGCGTCGCCAATAAATTCGTCGATGGTGCCATCATGCGCCATGATGATATCCGTCATAACCTCTAGATATCGGTTGAGCATCGATACCACTTGAGCCGGAGCGAGGTTTTCACTGAGAGACGTAAAGCCGCGTATATCAGATAACATAATACTCACCCTGCGCAGGTCCCCGCCTAACTCTAACCCTTCCGGGCGTTCCAGAATATCGGTTACGATCTCATCGGATAAGTAACGCCCAAACGTTGCGCGGATAAATTTTTCATTGCGTTCCAACTGCAGGCGATACTGCTGCTCCTTATCGTGCCAGCGCTTGCGCTCTATTCCGGCTTTGATGCGCGCCTGCAGCAGTACAGGGTTGAAAGGCTTAAATAAATAGTCGTCGGCCCCGGCCTCAATACATTCGATGATGCCGTCCATATCTTGGCTACCTGAGATGACGATAACGGGAGTGGCTCTCCACTCGGCGTGCTCCTTAATGCGTCGCAAGACTTCATGCCCACTCATGCCCGGCATAATTAAATCCAGCAGAACCACATCGACATCACTTTGCTCCAGCGCACGCAGTGCCTCCTCGCCGCTGGCGGCGGTGATGACAATATGCCCAATGCGGGACAGGTTCCTAGCAACCAGCTCACGGTTTTCCTGCCGGTCATCTACCGCCAAGATAAATCCTGGATCCGATTGAATGCCCCGACTCTGATTTGCAGACTGCAAGGTGCTACCGCTGTGTGCTTGTTCCACCGACGTTAATAGTGATGAGAGTATGGTATCGAGGCTAGCGTGTGAGGCTCCGATATCCTCGCGCAACATTTCTGCGTAGCCGCGCAGCGCCGTCAATACATTCATGAGATCGTGAGTGTTGGTAGCGAGCTCACCCGCGGCCAGCAGGTGCTCAAGTCGGCTGGCAGCGTCAAAGATATGAGTGAAATCGCCCAGTGTCAGCTCGCCTAGATGGCTCTGCTGAATAGAAAACTCTTGCCGCAGCGCTTCTAAGTTGCGCCGCATCTGGTCAATCCATTTTGGGGTTGGGCTGGAGCTGATGTTCATGGGCTAGTGTATTGGGTGGTTCTGCGCAGGCAGACCAACGTTCCATCGAGTCTAGGTGTCCAGAGTGTAACAATATGGTGAGAAACGCACACTGTACTTATCCGCTCAATTTTCGGCGGAATTAGACAGTAGTGAGCAGCCGGGTGCAGCAGAAACGCAAAATTAGGCCCTATTACAAAAGTGATAGGCCAATTTTGCTCACAAGGGTGCGTTTTTCTAAAACTTTGAGGTACTATCTGTTGTACTGAACATAGTGATTGGGTGTGCTAAATGTTGCAACAAGTTGAAATATTTCGAGGCCTAGCCGCGGAGGAGCTGACTGCTCTGGTAGCCAGTAGTACGAGTCGGTCATTTCCGAAAAATACAGTGGTTATCCACGAGAACGATCCCGCCGATTCGCTCTTTGTGATTGAAAGCGGCAAAGTTAAGGTTTATTGCAGCGACAAGAATGGCAAGGAGTTCATTATGAACACGCAGTGTGCCGGAGATTATTTCGGTGAACTGGCGCTGCTGGACGACTCGACCCGTTCTGCCTCTGTCCGCACAGTAGAAAAGTCCAGTTTTTGTATTATCTATAAGGAAGATTTCAACCGTGTGTTGGATCAGCATCCGAACATTGGTCGCCAATTGGTACGAAATCTTGCACAGCGCGTGCGCAAACTGACCGCTGATGTCAAAAGCCTCGCACTGCAGGATGTTTATGGCCGTGTGGCCAATGTCTTAATGGACCTTTCTGAAGAGCGCGGCGATGGCTCTCTGTACATACCCGAGAAACTCACGCAGCAGGATATTGCCGACCGTGTGGGTGCGTCACGTGAGATGGTAGCTCGAATCCTCAAGGATCTGACTATTGGTGAGTACATCCGGTTCGAGGGGCGGCACATTATTATTAATTCCCGATTGCCGGCGAAATATTAGACATTGTTTAGTGGCTGCTGTCGCTGCAGTTCGAATGACGGTGATCGCTCTGCTGGACACTCTGCACTCTCTTGCGGGTTTAACGTAACCTCAATGACCTGACACGCATTATGTCCCTTGGTTCTAAGGCGCGATGTCGGTGTTCTGTGTTCAGTCTACCCGGTTGATCGTTAGGCCTAGACGCCCGTTGGCTACTCTGGCCTCAACCTCATCCCCAATGGAAACGTTGCTAGTCTCCCGAATCACCAAGCCATTGTTGTCGGTCACAATCGCATAACCGCGCTGCAGGGTGCCTAGTGGACTCAGGGAGTCAAGCATCTGCGCCATATGGCTCAGCCGGTTTCCGCAGTTCTGCAAACGCTGCTGCATGGCAGTCTCCAGCTGTTTACGGCGCAACAGCGTGTCACGCTGCAGTTGTTCTAGTCGGGGAAGTGGCGATTGCGCCATGACACGGTTTTCTAGGAGTGCCACCGTTCCACGATGTCTTAGTAACATGTTTTTTTGCGCCAGGAGCAAGCGCTGCTCGAGCTCATCGAGGCGTTGAACCCGCTCTCGAAGTTGCGCTCCGGGGTGTTTCAAGCGCTGACTTAAGTGAGTGAGGTGAGTCGTCATCGCGGCAAGCTTGCGCTGGATCGCGCGGCCTAGATTTTTCTCCGTTGTTTGCAGGCGCTGTTGCCATTCATGCTGGTCAGGGCTTAACAGTTCTGCGGCTGCCGACGGGGTGGCGGCCCGTCGATCTGCGGTCATATCGGCAATACTAAAATCCACCTCATGCCCGACGGCGCTGACGATAGGGAGGTCACTGGCAGCGATGGCCCGAGCCACTATCTCTTCATTGAACGCCCAAAGATCTTCTAGGGAGCCGCCACCGCGACCGATGATCAGTGCATCAAGCTGTATTTTGCCTTCCTTTTGCCACCGGTTGGCACGGTCAATCGCGCTGGCAATCAGTGCTGCTGCACCTGCGCCCTGCACCGGGACGGGGAGCAGGAGCACATCGATGGTGGGACAGCGTCGCTTAAGAATAGTCAGTATGTCGTGAATCGCGGCACCGGTAGGGGAGGTGATGACACCCAAGTGTGATACGGATGCGGGCAGGGGCTGCTTGCGTTCAGCATCGAACAGACCTTCAGCCAGCAATTTGGCCTTGAGCTGTTCAAACGCTGCCTGCAGTGCTCCGGCACCGGCGTGCTCCAAGTGTTCTACAATTAGCTGAAACTCACCTCGACCTTCATAAAGTGATACCCGGCACCGCAGGCGTATTGCATCTCCATTTGAGGGTGTAAACTTCACTCGCTGGTTGCGATTTTTGAACATCGCACAGCGCACCTGGGCGTTGGTATCCTTAAGAGAGAAGTACCAATGCCCGGACGAAGGGGCCGCAAAGTTGCTGATCTCGCCCTCAACCCAGACAAAGTCAAAGTGGCTTTCCAATAGCGACTTCGCCTGCCTGTTGAGCTGGCCGACCGACAGCGTTGGCGGTGTGTTATCGGATGTAAAACGGGCGTTCAATAGAGGGGAGGCTCTGCTTTGTATTTTTCTCGAGGGAGCAGTGTACTTTATTCCGTTTTAAAGCGCATTCACGGGCTTTCTGTGGCTGTGGTAATTGTGCTGCAGTGCACTTGTACTTATACTTGCGGGTTCTATTTATTCTCACTAGCTGGAGAGCCACCCCTATGCTGCGTATTGCTCAGGAAGCCCTTACTTTTGACGATGTGCTGCTGGTTCCAGGGTATTCTGAGGTAGTGGCTAGCGACGTATCCCTGTGTACGCAGCTTACCCGCGGTATAAGTCTGAATATCCCTCTTGTGTCCGCAGCTATGGATACGGTGACCGAGTTTCGCCTCGCTATCGCTATTGCTCAGGAAGGCGGCATGGGCATTATCCACAAGAACATGACAATCGCAGAGCAAGCGGAACAGGTTCGCAAGGTTAAAAAGTTCGAAAGTGGTGTTGTAAAGGACCCCATTACTATTCAGCAAGGGGCCACTATTACCGACCTGATTGCACTAACCGGCGCGCATGGCATATCCGGGGTGCCCGTGCTCAATGGCGAAGATCTGGTAGGTATTGTGACTCGTCGCGATGTGCGCTTTGAGTCTAATCCACAAAAGCTGGTTTCGGCCATTATGACGCCTCGCGATAAATTGGTGACGGTGAAGGAGGGCGCTGACCTGGCCGAAGTGCAGGAGCTGCTGCATCGACACCGTATTGAGAAGGTGCTGGTGGTGAATGATGCATTTGATTTATGCGGCATGATCACGGTGAAGGATTTCGATAAGGCTGAGAGCTTCCCCCATGCGTGCAAAGACTCCTACGGCCATCTTCGTGTGGGGGCGTCAATTGGCACCAGTGCGGATACGGATGATCGGGTAGAGGCGCTGGTTGCTGTGGGTGTTGATGTGCTTGTGGTGGATACGGCGCACGGACATTCACGCAATGTCATCAACAGAATCAAAATGATCAAGCAGTGCTTTCCCTCGGTGCAGGTGATCGGTGGCAATATCGCCACTGCCGCAGCTGCGGTCGCTTTGGCAGAGGCCGGTGTGGATGGCGTTAAGGTGGGTATCGGTCCGGGTTCCATTTGTACGACTCGTATTGTCACCGGTACCGGGGTGCCTCAGATTACCGCGATCTCCAACGTAAGCCAGGCTCTTGCAGGCACGGGCATTCCCGTCATCGCTGACGGTGGCATTCGGTTCTCCGGTGACATCGCGAAGGCTATTGTGGCCGGAGCACATTCGATCATGGTGGGTAGTATGTTTGCCGGTACCGAGGAGGCGCCGGGAGAAGTTGAACTTTATCAGGGCAGAACCTATAAAGCCTATCGGGGAATGGGTTCGCTGGCAGCGATGTCCCAGACGCAAGGCTCCTCTGATCGTTACTTTCAGGACACCAGCCGAGGTGCAGAAAAGCTCGTGCCTGAAGGTATCGAGGGTCGTGTCCCCTATAAGGGCCCGGTCTCAAGTATCATCCATCAACTCATGGGAGGTGTGCGCTCCGCTATGGGGTATACCGGTAGCGCTTCTATGGAAGCCATGCGCACTGAGCCTGAATTTGTGCGTGTCACTAGTGCCGGTATGGCCGAGAGCCATGTTCACGACGTGTCAATTACTAAGGAAGCGCCTAACTATCCAGTGAGTTAGACCTTTGAGAAACGTCATTGCCGACCTTAGGTCGGTTTCGCCACACTGGGCGGTAGCGGGTGCCGCTGCACCAGTGATCATCCAATTTTTCAGTCAGGACAAACCATGAGCGCAGACATTCACGCCCAGAAAATTCTTATCCTGGATTTTGGTTCACAGTACACACAGCTGATCGCCCGACGGGTTCGAGAAGTGGGTGTCTACAGTGAGATTCGCGCTTTTGACATGAGCGAAGAGGCGGTGCGGGCGTTTAACCCCAGCGGGGTCATTCTGTCCGGCGGGCCAAAGTCAGTAGCCGATGAAGGATCCCCGCGGACGCCGGACTGTGTGTTTAACTTGGGCGTACCCGTACTTGGGATATGTTATGGCATGCAGACTATGGCTAAGCACTTTGGTGGCACGGTGGTCGCGTCATCCGTCAGCGAGTTTGGTTACGCCCAGATAACACAGGTTGGTAATGGCAGGTTGCTGCACGATATCTCCGATCATGCCGCCGAGGATGGTAGAGGTCTGCTGGATGTGTGGATGAGCCACGGGGATAAAGTGGTGGAGTTGCCGCCAGACTTCGAATTGATGGCTGAAACCCCAAGTTGCCCCATCGCAGGCATGGCACATAAAGACAAACCCTTTTTCGGAATCCAGTTTCATCCTGAGGTGACCCATACCTTGCAGGGTGCCCGTATCTTCGAACACTTTGTGCTTGAGCAGTGTGGCTGTGAGGTGCTTTGGACGCCCGCCAACATTGTCGACGATGCTATTGCCCGCGTAAAAGCCCTAGTGGGTAAAGACAAGGTGCTGCTGGGCTTATCAGGGGGTGTGGATTCTTCCGTAGTGGCGGCCCTGTTGCATCGTGCTATTGGCGATCAGCTAACCTGTGTGTTTGTGGACAATGGATTGCTGCGTCTGAATGAAGGCGACCAGGTGATGGAGATGTTCGCCCGCAATATGGGGGTGAAGGTCCTGCGCAGAGACTGTGAGGCGCTGTTTCTGGGCCGGCTCAAAGACGTTTCTGACCCTGAAGCGAAACGAAAAGTCATTGGCAACACCTTCATCGATGTGTTCGATGAGGAAGCAGGGAAACTGACTGGAGTGAAATGGCTGGCTCAGGGCACCATCTATCCCGATGTGATTGAGTCTGCTGGAGGCAAGACCGGCAACGCCCATAACATCAAGTCGCACCATAATGTGGGTGGACTGCCAGATGACATGAGTTTCGAGCTCGTAGAACCGTTGCGTGAATTGTTCAAGGATGAGGTGCGCAGGATAGGCCTGGAACTCGGCCTGCCCTATGACATGGTGTATCGCCATCCCTTTCCCGGCCCAGGTTTGGGCGTTCGGATTTTAGGAGAAGTAAAGAGGGAGTATGCTGACCTGCTGCGCTTGGCAGACGCTATTTTTATTGAGGAGTTGCACCGGGACGACTATTACCATAAAACCAGCCAGGCCTTTGCTGTTTTCCTGCCGGTGAAGTCAGTGGGTGTGGTCGGTGATGCGCGCCGCTATGAGTATGTTATTGCACTGCGGGCAGTAGAGACGGTGGACTTCATGACCGCGCGATGGGCGCATTTACCCTACGAATTACTCGAGCGCACGTCGAATCGTATTATTAATGAGATTTCCGGTGTTTCCCGTGTGACTTACGATATCAGCAGTAAACCTCCTGCGACTATTGAGTGGGAGTAATGCGGTGTCATCCAATGTAAGTCACGAGGATTGGATGCGCCGTGCTCTGGCGCTGGCGGATCGTGCTGCCAATGAAGGCGAAGTTCCAGTAGGGGCTGTTGTCGTGCGCGATGGGCAGTTGCTGGGAGAGGGTTGGAACCAAGTCATTGCAACACAAGATCCCAGTGGTCACGCAGAGATCGTTGCCTTGCGCGATGCCGCGCAATCTATTGGTAACTATCGTCTGGCGGGAGCAACCCTGTATGTTACTTTGGAGCCCTGCACCATGTGTGCCGGAGCGCTAGTGCATGCCCGCATCGCGCATCTCGTATTTGGTGCTAAGGAGCCTCGTGCGGGGGTGGTGTGTAGTGCCTGTTCGTTGCTAGACGAGCCCTGGTTTAACCACCAGATGAGTTGGCAGGCTGACGTATTGGCAGAGGAATCTAGTGCTCGCCTGCGAGCGTTTTTTAAGGCGCGGCGCTAGTCAATCTGCTGTTGATTAACCATGACAAAAGCCTGCTAATTCGGCGGTTAAAATGTTTGCAGCTGTAAATTGTCTATTCCCTCGGGAAAATAATCTTCACTGCCTAGTGGCGGCGGCTGTTTGTCGGGAATATCTTGCCACACGAGAATGCTGTAGTAGTGGCGTATGTTCTGCACCAGAGTAACGGCTTCGTTTCCGCGAGCGTAGCCGTGACGTGTTTTGTCGTAGTACTTTGACTCTTGCAAAAGCGGTAATTTCTGCATCACATCCTGCCACAGATCTGGGTTACCGCCCTGGCGTTGAGTGATTACCCGCGCATCCTCCAGATGACCTAGACCGATGTTGTAGGCCGCCAGCGCCATCCAAGTGCGATCTGGCTCCTTTAATCTTTTGGGCAAACGTCGTTTCAGGTCTTTCAGGTATCGAGCGCCACCACGAAGGCTCTGGGTGACGTCGAGACGATTGTCTACTCCTAGCTCTAGGGCCGTTGATTTTGTTAACATCATCATGCCGCGCACGCCTGTAGGTGAGGTCGCTTTTGGATCCCAGCGCGACTCTTGGTAGGCCATTGCAGCCAGCAGGTGCCAGTCCATCTGGTATTCTGTGGCGACTTGTCGAATGAGCCTGCGGTACAGCGGCAGAGTTTGGCGCATGTTCTGGGTAAACACGTGCGCGCTGATGCGCGACACACCATCGGTATGTCCAAAATGCTCTTCTCGTAGCCTCGCCATTGTTCCATCACTGTTTAGGCGTTCTAAAAAGTTGTTGATGAACGTGATGAGATGCGTGTTGTCGGTGTCAGGCGCCAGATACCAAACCATATCCTGTTCTTCGTACAGGTCAAAGGCGACTTTCTGGCGTGGGTAGAGGCTTTGCTGGACAGCAAACTCATTGGAGTCGACGATGGCGACATCTGCTTGCCCTAATTTGAGTAGTTCCAGTAATTGCATGGTGTCTGCCTCATCTATCTCTTCCCATGTTAGACCTGGCTCCTCATTTTTTTGCAGCGAGTGTAACGTGTCGACGTGGCTGGACTCTGCCAGAACAACAATATCCATTGCGGTTAAGTCCGATACGCTGCGGGGTCTGAAATTACCTGCGACATAAACCACCTGCGGCGTAAGCTGGTTATAGGCAATGGAATGGGGATAGCGAGCTGCTCGGCCTTCCGTGAGGGTTAGCCCTGCCGCTGCGATATCTGCTTCTTTGTCGCTCAGCTGTGTAAAAAGGTCGTACAGGTTGAATGCACTTGTGATCCTCAGCGTTACACCCAGCTCCTCTGCCAGCAGGCCTGTTAGAGCATACTCAAAGCCGGTCGGGCCGTTTTTGTCCAGGTAGTAGGTGGTGGGGCTGTTGCGGCTCACTACGACCAATTCGCCCTCCGATTGGATCGTCTCAAACGAGTCCTGTGCTTCGCAGCCAACCAGCATGCACAGTGACGTTACGATCAGTATTATTGTGAAAAGCCTCATGCCGACTATTCTAGCGGTACCCAGGAGGCGCTCCCAGTCTTAATTAGCATGGTAATTCGGTGTAATTTCGGTTATCGAAGCGAGATCAAATGCAGTACACTGACGCTTCCTTGAAATGCCTCCTTTTGGAGTTCTTCACAGCATGTTATCTCTGCGCGGCGCTCCCGCTCTATCCGAATTTCGCCTGAAAAAATTGGCACAAAGAATCTCGGAAATCCATCCCGGCATCCAGATTCTTCGGGCCGAATTTGTCCACCTTGTCCAGTTACATCGGCCGCTGACGGAGCAGCGCCAAAAAATACTTGGCAGTTTGCTTACGTACGGGCCTTCGTTGCCCGTCGCTGGCGATGAAGCGCTGGAAAACGCCACCTTATTGCTGGTGATCCCTAGGCCGGGCACGGTCTCTCCCTGGTCTAGCAAAGCTACCGATATCGCCCACAACTGCGGTCTGCATGAGATTGAACGTCTGGAGCGAGGTTTGGCTTGGCATCTCAATCTGCCTGCAGAGTTTACTGCATCGGCGCGTCAAGCCCTTGAGGCGCTTGTGCACGATCGAATGACGGAGACTATTGTTTCCGCTATCGCGTCTGCGCAGCAGTTATTTCAGCATGCAGCGCCCCGACCCATAGAAGCGGTGGATGTGCTGAGCAACGGTCGCCAGGCGCTGTTGGACGCGAACCACACGCTAGGGCTTGCGCTCGCCGATGATGAAATAGACTACTTATGTGACGCGTTTATCGCTCTTGGGCGCAACCCCAGCGACGTTGAGTTAATGATGTTCGCGCAGGCCAATTCGGAACATTGCCGCCACAAAATATTTAACGCTGATTGGACCATTGACGGCACGCCACAGGCGCATTCGTTGTTCAATATGATTCGCAACACCAATGCGTGTGGCGGTGAGAATGTGCTCTCGGCGTATTCTGATAATGCGGCGGTCGTGGCGGGACCCGTTGCCGGACGGTTTTATCCCGACCCGCAGTCCGGTGAGTACGGCGCCTCTCAAGAGAGCATCCATCTCTTAATGAAAGTTGAGACGCACAATCATCCGACGGCTATCGCACCGTTCGCGGGAGCGGGGACAGGCGCCGGTGGCGAAATTCGTGACGAAGGTGCTGTCGGTCGCGGTTCCAAGCCTAAAGTGGGTTTGACCGGTTTTTCGGTGTCCAATCTGAATATTCCTGAGTTTGAGCAGCCTTGGGAGTTTGATTATGGCAAGCCCGGTCGAATCGTCAGTGCTCTGGACATCATGTTGGAAGGGCCCATTGGCGCCGCGGCATTTAATAACGAGTTTGGCCGCCCCAATATTTGCGGCTACTTTCGCAGCTTTGAAGTGACCGCGCCGGGAGTCAGCGCGCCCGAAATACGGGGTTATCACAAACCCATCATGATCGCCGGTGGCTATGGCAATGTCCGTCAGGAGCATGTGGAGAAAGGGGAATATCGGCCGGGGGCCAAGTTGATTGCACTGGGCGGTCCGGCAATGCTGATCGGTCTGGGCGGGAGTGCTGCTTCATCCATGTCTAGCGGACAAAGCCATGCCGATCTTGATTTTGCTTCCGTACAGCGGCAAAACCCGGAGATGGAGCGGCGTTGTCAGGAGGTTATCGACCGTTGCTGGCAGTTGGGCGAGGATAATCCGATTGCCTTTATCCATGATGTAGGCGCCGGTGGATTGTCCAATGCATTTCCCGAACTGGTGAAGGACGGCGGCCGCGGCGGACGCTTTGATTTGCGCGCTGTGCCAAATGATGAGCCGGGCATGTCGCCGCTAGAGATTTGGTGTAACGAATCTCAGGAACGCTATGTGATGGCCGTGGAGCCAGAGAACCTGGCGCGCTTTGAGGCGATTTGCGATCGCGAACGCTGTCCTTTTGCCGTAGTCGGTGAAGCAACGGAAGCACTGAATTTGCAACTTACCGACAGTCAATTTGGCAATGTGCCGGTGGATATGTCCATGTCTGTGTTGTTTGGCAAGCCGCCGCGCATGAGTCGTGAGGTTCGTCGTCAGGCTATTCAGCACGAAGCCCTGCATCTGGACATTTCGGTGCAAGAAGCCGTGGAGCGCGTTTTGCAGGTGCCGAGTGTCGCCAGCAAGAATTTTTTGATTACCATTGGTGATCGCTCGGTAACGGGTATGGTGGCTCGCGACCAGATGGTTGGTCCCTGGCAGGTCCCCGTCGCGGATTGCGCGGTGACAACCGTGTCTTATGACTCTTTTGCTGGAGAAGCCATGGCCATGGGTGAGCGCACCCCGTTGGCGCTGATAAATGGCCCCGCTTCCGGACGCATGGCGGTTGCCGAAGCCATTACCAATATTTGCGCAGCGGCCATCGGGGATATTCGCGACATCAAGCTGTCGGCCAACTGGATGTGTGCTGCAGGATACGGTGCTGAGGATGAGATATTATTTGACACCGTGCGGGCAGTCGGTATGGAATTTTGTCCCGCGCTGGGGATCACTATTCCGGTGGGTAAGGACTCCATGTCTATGCGCACTACCTGGAAGGAAGAGGGCGAGAATAAATCAGTGACCGCGCCGATGTCGCTGATCGTCTCCGCGTTTTCGCCGGTGATCGATGCGCGTCTTTCCGTAACCCCGCAGCTGAACTGTGAGGCTGATGCGTTTCTTGTGCTGCTGGATCTTGGTCGGGGAGCCAACCGAATGGGGGCTTCTGCTCTGGCTCAGGCCTGCGGTCAGACAGGCGATACTGTGCCGGACATGGACAGCGCAGCTGATCTAAAGGCTTTTTTTACGCTGGTGCAGCGCTATTTAACCCAGGGCCAAATAATGGCCTATCACGACCGCTCTGATGGCGGCTTGTTGACGACATTGTTGGAGATGGCTTTTGCCGGTCGCTGTGGCATAGAGATAGAGCTGTCAGAGCTGCCCGGTAGTGCGTTGGAAAAATTGTTTAATGAGGAAGCCGGAGCGGTACTGCAAATCGGCAGTTCGCAGCTGCACGATTTTCAACGACAGGCGGCAGAATTGGGGTTGGACGATTGCCTGTATGTGATCGGAAAGGCGGTCAGCGGTGATGCGGTGACTATGGTAAACGGAGCCGACGTTTTTCGCGACAGTCGGGCGCGTTTGCAGCAGCTATGGGCGCGCACGAGCTATGAATTACAGGCTCTGCGTGATAATCCTGCGTGTGCGTTGGAAGAGCATCGGCGACACACAGCGAAAGATCCTGGGCTGTCGGTGGGCTTGAGTTTTGATGTGAATGAGGACATTAGCGCCCCCTATATTGCAACCGGAGTGCGCCCGCGTGTCGCTGTCTTGCGAGAGCAGGGCGTCAATGGGCATGTAGAAATGGCAGCCGCTTTTCACCGAGCAGGCTTTGCGCCATTCGATGTGCATATGAGTGACCTTCTTAGTGGGCGCGTCGACTTGGCCGAGTTCAAGGGTCTCGTGGCCTGTGGCGGGTTCTCATACGGCGATGTGCTGGGTGCCGGTGAAGGCTGGGCCAAGAGCATTTTGTTTAATGAGTCGGTGCGCGCTGAGTTCAGTGCCTTTTTTGAGCGTGAAGATACGTTTACGCTCGGAGTCTGCAACGGTTGTCAGATGGTCTCGGCGCTCAAGGAGCTGATTCCTGGTGCTGCGCTTTGGCCGCGCTTCGTGCGCAACCGCTCGGAACAATTTGAGGCACGACTGGCTTTGGTTCGGGTTGAGTCCAGCCCTTCGATTCTGTTGTCGGATATGGCGGGTTCGCATCTGCCCATCGCGGTTGCGCATGGGGAGGGTCGTGCTCAGTTTGCTAGTATCCAGTCGCAGAGCGATTGTGAAGCCAGTGGTGCTGTGGTGTTGCGCTACATTGAGAACGACCTTGCGCTGGCAAACCGGTATCCCGCCAATCCTAATGGTTCTCCAGAGGGCATCACGGGTCTTACCAGTGAGGATGGCCGCGCCACGATCATGATGCCGCATCCAGAACGGGTTTATCGCACGATCCAGCATTCCTGGACACCTCCTCAATGGGGCGAGGATGGGGGCTGGTTGCGGATGTTTCGCAACGCCCGCCGCTGGCTGGGATGAGCGTGGTGCCGAAACGCCCCTTGTGGCCGCGGCCTGTTAATTTATAATGGCGCACTTTTTTACGTGGGGGCGCACTGAGCTCCCGAAAATTTTTTCAGTTAGAGCGACACTATGCTAAATAAGTACCCGCTGTGGAAATACCTCCTCGTGCTGTCTACGTTGCTCCTAGGCCTGTTCTATGCGGCGCCCAATTTGTATGCGCCGGACCCTGCACTGCAGATTGCCGGACAAAGCAGTTCACAGCAGATTGACGATAAAACCTTGCGTCGAGCATTAAATGCGCTGGATGAGGCGGGGATCGCCTATTTTGGCCAAACGATTGATGCTAATGGTCGTCAGGCTCTCTTGCGCTTAGAAGATGCAGATCAGCAATTGGTGGCACAGGCCAGAGTCTCTCGCGCGTTGGGGGATGGGTTTATCGTGGCGCTTAACCTGGCTCCGACAACGCCAGACTGGCTGAGTGATTATGGCGGACAGCCGATGAAATTGGGGCTGGACCTTAGTGGTGGCGTGCATTTCAAGCTCGAAGTGGATGTTGACGCAGCAGTAGAACGCCGTATGGAGTACTTCGTAAACGACACGAAGCGGGCGTTGCGAGAGGATCGTATTCGTGGGCTTGTCAGGCTCAATTCTCAGGGGAAATTAGAAGCACGCTTTCAAACGGAGGCATTGCGCGAGCAAGCGCGAGAGATTATTGCGCAGAACAGCCCAGAGCTGGAGATAGAGCGTGTCGATGAGGGCGATAGTTGGAGTTTGTTAGCGGCGATATCCCCGCAGGCTCGCGATGAGATTGAGAGTTACGCTGTCAGCCAGAATTTGACCACGTTGCGTAACCGGGTTAACGAATTGGGAGTGTCTGAGCCGCTGGTGCAGCGTCAGGGCAAGAACCGCATTGTGGTTGAGCTACCGGGCATTCAGGACACAGCGGAGGCCAAGCGTATTTTGGGCAAGGTGGCTAACCTCGAGTTCAGGTTGGTGGCCAATATGGATGCCGCTCAGTCCGACAAACAGCGTTTTGATTACCGCAGTGCTGACCGCAGCGGCGCGAGCGAGTGGTTAGAGCGTGATGTCATTATCACCGGGGAACGGGTTTCCACCGCACAGGCCAGCTTTGATCAGAACGGGCAACCCAATGTGCAGATCAGCTTGGACAGTGAGGGGGGCACCTTGATGTCTCGAGCCACACGCAACAATATTAAGCGTCGCATGGGCGTGTTGTTCATCGAGCGTAAGTATCGTACGCGCTATGAAGTCGACGAGGAGGGCGCCGAAGTTATCGTGAAGGTTCCCTATGATGAGAGAAAGATTCTCACGGCCCCAGTTATCCAGTCAGCCCTTGGTGCGCAGTTCCAGATCACCGGTCTCGACAATCCACTGGAATCTTCTGAGTTGGCGCTGATGCTGCGTGCCGGCGCGCTAGCAGCGCCCATCACTTTTGTCGAGGAGCGCACCGTTGGACCGTCTTTGGGTGCAGAAAATATTCGTCTTGGTGTCCGGTCCGTTTATTACGGTTTGACGCTGGTGCTGCTATTTATGGTCTTATATTACAGAGTTTTTGGCGTTGTGGCGGTGATTGCGCTGACCTCTAATTTGATTTTATTGGTGGCCGTGATGTCTATGCTGGGGGCCACGCTGACGCTTCCGGGTATCGCGGGTATTGTGCTAACGGTGGGTATGGCGGTAGATGCCAATGTGTTGATTTTTGCCCGAATCCGAGAGGAGCTCGTTAATGGACTGTCGCCGCAGATGGCGATCCACTCAGGCTTTGGACGTGCGTTCACCACTATTCTTGATGCCAACCTTACGACCCTTATCGTTGCTGTCATCCTCTATGCCGTGGGTACTGGCCCGATTAAGGGCTTTGCAGTGACTTTGTCGGTTGGTATTTTGACCTCGATGTTCACTGCAATACTGGGTACGCGTGCTCTGATTAATCTTGTCTATGGCGGGCGCCGTGTGCGGAAATTATCGATCGGGGGCCGTCAGTCATGAAAGTGATTAATTTTATGGGCCAGCGTAAGCTGGCGATAGTGTTTTCGGGGTTGTTGCTGCTGGTGTCTATCGTTTCTTTGGCAACGAAACAGCTTAACTGGGGTTTGGATTTTACCGGGGGCACACTGGTAGAGATTCATTACAGCGCGACCGCAGATCTTAATGCGATTCGCAGTACCCTTGAGACCCAGGGCTATGCCGGCTCTAGCGTCATGAGTTTCGGCAGCGATCAAGATGTGCTGATTCGCCTGCCACAGGGCTATTCTGACGAGGAGGGTACGGCGCTGTTGAGCCTGCTTCAGGAGACTTTTGTCGGCGATGTGGAGCTTCGCCGTATGGAGTTCGTTGGTCCGCAGGTAGGGGACGAACTGCGCGAGCAGGGAGGCCTGGCCATGCTTCTAGCAATAGGCTTGGTCACACTCTACGTCGCGTTTCGTTTCCAGTTAAAGTTCGCTCTCGGTGCGGTCGCGGCTCTGTTGCATGACGTGATTATTACTTTGGGGTTTTTCTCGTTGACCGGTATGGAGTTTAATCTCACGGTGCTGGCCGCGATATTGGCAGTGGTGGGTTACTCCATTAATGACACGATTGTTGTCTTTGACCGCATTCGGGAAAATTTCCGTAAGCTCCGTCGTGCAGGGCCCGTCGAAGTCGTTGATATCTCCATTAGTGAAACCCTGGCACGGACACTGGTAACGTCGGGTACAACGTTGATGGTAGTGGTCGCGCTAGCTCTGTTTGGCGGTGAAATGATTTTCGGTTTTGCTGTCGCTCTGATAGTGGGTATTTTGATAGGTACATATTCATCGATCTATGTCGCCTCTGCCTGGACGCTGATGATGGGGGTGACGAAGGAAGATCTCATGCTCCCAATCAAAGAAGGCGCTGAGCAGGATGACCTTGCACCCTAACGTAGCTCTCAGGAAAGACACATGGAACCGATGATCAAAATTGCACTTCGCGCGGCTCGTAAAGCCGGTGAAAATATCGTGCGAGCGTCTGATGAGCTTCATCGCTTTGAAGTAAAGGCCAAAGGGGTCAACAACTTCGTAACGGAGGTTGACCTCAACGCCGAGCAGGAAATTATTTATCAGCTGCAGAAGGCGTATCCCGACCACGCTATTTTGGGTGAAGAGAGTGGCTTTATCGGGAGTGAGGATGCGGAGTATCGATGGATCATAGACCCGCTTGACGGCACGACCAACTTTATTCGTGGTATTCCTCACTATGCAGTCTCAATAGCTTGTATGTATCGGGGAAAACTTGAGCACGCCGTGATTGTTGATCCGGTGCGGCAAGAGGAGTTCACCGCATCGAGAGGGCGTGGCGCCCAGCTTAATGGTCATCGAATTCGTGTGAGCGACCTTGCGAATCTGGAAGGCGCTCTGTTGGGAACCGGTATCCCCTTCAAAAATCACTGTGATGATAAGCTGGAAGCCTACAGTAAATCGATTGAAGTACTCGCGTCTCAGTGCGCCGGTATTCGCCGCGCTGGTGCCGCATCATTGGATTTGGCTTATGTTGCTGCAGGTCGCCTGGACGCGTTCTGGGAGATCGGACTATCGTCTTGGGATATGGCGGCCGGGGTGCTGCTAGTGCGTGAGGCGGGTGGTCTGGTGGCAGACATTGACGCATCCGATAACTACTTGGACTCTGGCAATATTGTGTGCGGAAACCCTAAGTGTTTTAAGGCGGTGCTGCAGGTTGTTAAGCCCCTGCTGTCTTGATCGTCGATTCTGGGGTCGTTGTTGATCGCGGTTAAATTCGATTAATTCCCAAGGCGTTTTCTGCTATAATACAGCGCCCTCAGTGTTAGCCCCGAAATCGCCAATGAACACGGACAATATTCGCATTGTGTTGGTCAATACCAGTCACCCTGGCAACATCGGTGGTGTTGCGCGCGCGATGAAAAATATGGGGCTGACGCGATTGTATCTGGTGGCTCCTCGGGACTATCCGAACGAGCAAGCCGAGTGGCGTGCGGTTTCAGCCAAAGATATTCTCGACGCAGCCATTGTTGTGCCGACTCTCGAAGACGCGATTGCAGATTGTCAGTTTGTCGTCGGTACCAGTGCACGCGAGCGAAGAATACCATGGCCTCTTCTGGATGCTCGCCAGTGTGCTGAACGGATGGCGCAGGCATCGTCGCAGGAACAGGTTGCCGTGCTATTCGGCCGGGAAGACCGCGGGTTGACTAACGAAGAACTGAGGGTGTGTAATCTGCATCTCAATATTCCTACGTCAGGCGCATACAGCTCGCTGAATCTGGCTATGGCGGTGCAAATTGTTGCCTATGAGTTACATATGCTGAGGTCCTCTGCGGAATTACCCGTAAATGAGCTCGAGCAGTGGGATAGCCCGTTTGCTTCGCAGGGCAATATGGAGCACTTTTATCAACACCTCGAAGAAACGCTTATCGATGTGGAGTTTTTGGACCCGACTGCACCGCGCCAGCTAATGTCTCGACTGCGCCGTCTTTATACCCGGGTACGATTAGATGAGATGGAGCTTAATATCCTGCGGGGAGTCCTTAGCGAGACTCAAAAGTGGGTAAAGCGCGCGCGCAGCGGGTCTTAATCGACCGGCTTTACCCGACAGAAATAGTCGGACTAATAGTTGACCAGTTTAGTGGGTTATTGCATAATTGCATCAACCCGATAGGCGAGAGTAGAGGATGCGACTGACAACGAAAGGGCGATATGCGGTAACTGCAATGCTTGATCTTGCATTACACGGCAGCGAACACCCTGTTAGCCTAGCCGACATTTCGGGTCGACAAGATATATCGTTGTCCTATCTGGAGCAGCTGTTCGCCAAGCTGCGGCGCAACAGTTTAGTGAGCAGTGTGCGAGGCCCGGGCGGGGGGTACCGTCTAAGCCGCGGCGGCCACGACATTTTTGTGGCACAGATTGTCGACGCGGTAAACGACACGGTTGATGCCACAGGATGCGGGGGCACAGCTGATTGCCAACAGGGAGAGGTGTGCTTGACCCACCACCTATGGTGCGACCTAAGCGATCAAATCCACGGTTTTCTGAGCGCGATTAGTTTGTCTCATTTGGTCGAGAGAAGGGAAGTCAAGATTATTGCGGCACGACAGGATGCGCGCAGCTATAGGGGTGACACAGTGCCCCTGACAGAAATTTAAGCACGCGCTGAATGCGCAATAGTTGATGGAGCGATAGTAATATGGAAAAACCGATTTATTTTGATTATCTGGCAACGACTCCGGTTGATCCTCGTGTGGTAGAAAAAATGGTGCATTGTCTGTCTATCGAAGGCAATTTTGGCAATCCCGCATCGCGTTCGCATCTTTATGGTTGGAAGGCAGAAGAGGCTGTTGAAAATGGCCGCCGCCAAGTTGCCGACCTGATCAAAGCGGACCCTAGAGAAATTGTTTGGACCTCAGGTGCTACTGAGTCAGATAACCTTGCAATCAAGGGTGCGGCCCACTTCTATGTGAAGAAGGGAAAGCATATTGTCACCTCGAAAATTGAGCATAAGGCTGTTCTTGATACATGTCGCCAGCTAGAGCGAGAAGGCTTTGAGGTGACTTACCTTGATCCTGGCAGCAACGGGCTCATTACGCCCGAAGCGGTTAGCGCTGCATTGCGCGAAGACACCGTTTTAGTCACCATCATGCACGCCAATAACGAAATTGGAACGGTCAACGATATCGCCGGAATTGGCGAGGTGACACGTGCTGCTGGTGTATTGTTCCACGTTGATGCTGCCCAGAGTGCGGGAAAAGTCGTCATTGACATGGAGAACATGAAAGTTGATCTGCTTTCGATGTCTGGCCACAAGATGTACGGGCCGAAGGGTATTGGCGTTTTGTATGTGCGACGTAAGCCGCGGGTGCGACTCGAGGCGCAGATGCATGGCGGCGGACACGAGCGCGGCATGCGCTCTGGTACATTGCCTACCCATCAGATTGTAGGTATGGGTGAGGCCGCTCATGTTGCCCAAGAGGGTATGGAGCTCGAAGCAGTGCGACTGAAGGCGCTGCGTCGGCGCTTTTGGGACGGCATTAAGGATATCGAGGAAGTGCACATTAATGGTGACGATATACACCGTTTGCCGGGCGCGTTGAATGTCAGCATTGCTTTTGTGGAAGGTGAATCTTTGATTATGTCGCTCAAAGATCTGGCTGTTTCGAGCGGCTCAGCATGCACATCGGCAAGCCTGGAGCCGTCGTATGTGTTACGGGCACTCGGGCTTAGCGATGAGTTGGCGCACAGTTCGCTGCGTTTTAGTTTTGGGCGTTTCACCACCGATGACGATGTGGATGCTGCAGTAGCACAATTGCGCACTGCGGTAGAAAAGCTGCGAGATTTATCCCCTTTGTGGGACATGTTTAAAGATGGTGTAGACCTGAACAGTATAGAATGGGCTGCCCACTAATTCCAATTGGAGGAACAAGACAATGGCATACAGTGACAAGGTATTAGACCACTACGAAAATCCTCGCAACGTCGGAAAACTCGATGCGGATGATGAGAGCGTCGGCACCGGTATGGTGGGTGCTCCAGCCTGTGGAGACGTTATGCGTCTGCAGATTAAAGTCAACGCCGATGGCATTATCGAGGATGCTAAATTTAAGACCTATGGTTGCGGCTCAGCCATCGCTTCTAGCTCCCTACTTACAGAGTGGGTAAAGGGCAAAAACCTGGATGAGGCGGAGCAGATTCGCAATACCGAAATCGCTGAAGAGCTGGCGTTGCCGCCGGTCAAAATTCATTGTTCGGTGTTGGCTGAAGACGCTATCAAAGCAGCCGTCAAGGACCTCCGGGAAAAGCGGAGTCGTTAGTATGGGTGTCAGCATTACAGAATCTGCAGCGAAGCATGTTGCAGGGCAATTGGTTTCCCGAGGTAATGGGCTAGGTATTCGTCTGGGAGTAAGGACGTCCGGCTGTTCCGGCATGGCATACGTACTTGAGTTTGTTGACGAGGTACAGGCAGAAGATCAGGTGTTTGAGGATCATGGTGTGAAGGTGTTCATCGATCCTAAGAGCATGGTTTATTTGGACGGTACAGAGCTGGATTTCGTGCGCGAGGGGCTAAACGAAGGCCTGCAGTTCCGCAATCCTAACGTTTCCGCTGAATGCGGCTGCGGTGAGAGTTTTACTGTCTAAGTTAGGTGGTGTGATACTCTGGAATGTCCCTACTCGAGCTTCAAAAAAACTATTTCCAGCTGTTTGATTTGTCCGTCGGTTTTGCGTTGGATCAGGCCCAATTGGGTGAGCGCTATCGACAGTTGCAGAAAGAGTTGCACCCTGATCGTTACGCTAGCGGCACCGCTCATGAGCAGCGATTGGCGGTTCAATACTCTGCCCTGATTAACGAAGCGTATGCCACACTCCGAAAAGCTCTCCCTCGTGCACTTTATCTGCTAGAACTGGCGGGCATGAGTAAAGAGGATATTTCTGGCCAGCAGATTGACGGCAGCTTCCTCATGTCGCAGATAGACCTCCGTGAGAAGCTTGTGTCGTTGGACGAGGTAGTCGATCCAGAGACTGCACTGGAGCAATTGATCACAGACATCAGTGGAGACGTCAATCAATTGCATGACCAGTTTTCTCGTGCGTATTCTGCGGGCGAACTAGCGGCAGCTGCCAGCGCTTGCGTTAAATTGCAATATCTGGAAAAACTGCTGCTGGAAGCTGAGCAGCTGGAGTCCAGATTGATAGACAGTCAGACTTAATAGGATCAATCATGGCGCTACTACACATCGCCGAGCCGGGACAGTCTCCTCTTCCGCATCAAACAAAGCGGGCAGTGGGTATTGATCTCGGTACGACGAACTCCCTAGTTGCTACGGTACGCGGCGGTCGCGCAGCTATTGTGCCCGACGAGAAAGGCGTCATGATGCTGCCTTCGGTGGTTAACTATACCGATACACAAATGCCGCTTGTTGGCGCGGGTGCATTGGCCTTGGCTGCCCAGCATCCCGCCGATACCCTTATGTCAGTAAAGCGTTTTATGGGGCGCGGGAGCCGTGATGCGATTAGAGACGCGCAGCGCTCTCATTATAAACTTGCTGAGGGCGAAGAAGGTCTAGTGCGTTTTTTGACCAGTAGTGGAGAGCGCAGCCCGGTTGAGGTGTCGGCAGATATTCTACGAGTATTACATCAGCGTGCGCTGGCAACCTTGGGCGGCGAGATTGATGGCGCGGTAATTACGGTGCCGGCCTACTTTGACGAGCCGCAGCGCCAGGCGACCAAGGATGCGGCAACCCTCGTCGGGTTGCGCGTGTTACGCCTGATGAATGAGCCCACCGCGGCAGCGGTGGCCTATGGGCTGGACGCGGCAGAGCAGGGCGTCATAGCCGTTTATGATCTCGGCGGTGGCACCTTTGATATTTCCATTTTGCGGTTACATCAGGGTGTATTTGAAGTGTTGGCCACCGGTGGCGACACGGCTCTTGGCGGTGATGACCTCGATGCTGCCCTCGCAGACTGGGTGTTACAGCAGTGTGAGTCACCGTCCCTCGCGCCGGGCCAGTTCCGACAGCTTCAGGCTGCAGCACGTTCTGCTAAAGAGCGACTGTCTGATGAGGTGGCGGTTGATCTTGATCTGACCGGAGTGCTGCCCTCGGGAGGAGCGATTCGGGTGACGCGAGAGACTTTTGAGAGCTTAATTAAACCACTGGTGAAACGAACATTGAGCGCCTGCCGTCGCTGTTTGCGCGATGCCGAGCTTGATGCCGGTATCGATAACATCGTTATGGTGGGAGGCTCTACGCGCGTGCCCCTCGTGCGCGAGGCCGTAGCCGAATTTTTTCAGCGCCCCCCGCTGGTGGGTATTGATCCTGATCAGGTCGTGGCACTGGGCGCTGCTATTCAGGCAGATATTTTAGTCGGCAATCGCCCAGAGGGCGACCTCTTACTATTGGATGTTATCCCGCTGTCGTTGGGTATTGAAACGATGGGTGGCTTGGTAGAGAAAATTGTTCCACGCAATACTACGATTCCGGTAAGTCGCGCTCAGGAGTTTACAACGTACAAAGACGGGCAGACCGCACTGGCGATACATATTGTTCAGGGCGAGCGGGAAATGGTCAGTGACTGTCGCTCACTCGCTCACTTCGAGCTGCGCGGTATTCCTCCAATGGTGGCGGGCGCCGCCAGAATTAAAGTGACATTTCAGGTTGATGCTGATGGTTTGCTCAATGTGTCGGCCTGCGAAGAAATCACCGGTGCGCAGACCAGTGTCACGATAAAGCCGTCATTCGGGTTGACCGACGATGAGATCACTAGCATGTTGCAGGCATCGTTTAGTCATGCAGATGAGGATAAACTTGCGCGCCAACTGGCGGAGCAGCGCCTGTCTGGATGGCAGTTGCTCGAAGGGCTGAAATCTGCTCTGGAAGCGGATGGTGAGGCTTTGCTGAGCGCCGACGACCGTGAGGCAATTACGGCCCCAATGGGCCAATTGCAAGCGCTGCTTGAAGGTGAGGATGCGGATGCTATCCGCACGCTGACGGAGCGTCTGGGGCGTCAAAGCGAAACATTCGCTAGCCGGCGAATGGACAAGAGCATTCGGGAAGCTCTGGCGGGAATGTCGCTGGATGCGCTCGACGATGAGGTAATGCAATGACGAAAATAGTAGTGCTTCCCAATGAGAGCCTATGTCCCGACGGGATTGTGATTGAAGCTTTACCGGGAGAGAATATATGCCGTGCGCTGTTGCGCAATCATATCGAGATCGAGCATGCCTGTGAGCTTTCCTGCGCCTGCACCACGTGCCATGTCATTGTGCGAGAAGGTTATGACTCTCTTGCGGCGCCTGATGAATTGGAAGATGACTACCTCGATATGGCCTGGGGCTTGGAGCCCGACTCGCGCCTCAGTTGCCAGGCTGTTGTCGGTAAAGATGACTTAGTCGTTGAAATTCCACGCTACACTATTAATATGGTATCAGAGCAACATTAAGCGAGAGAGCGTTTATGCAGTGGACTGATATTACTGACATCGCCATCGAATTGCAGGAGGCCCACCCTGATGTGAATCCTTTGGCTCTTAACTTTGTGGATCTGCGTAATTGGGTAATGGCATTGCCGGGCTTCGATGATGAGCCTAGCCGGTGTGGCGAGAAGATCCTAGAGGCGATCCAGGGTGCCTGGATCGAAGAGCTGGAGTAACTGCCAGTAGCACCTCTGTCTTTGGCTAGCTTGATTCGTGCGCGATAAGGCGGACATCCCCGAATTACTCCGCCCTTTAGCGGCAGTTTCAACAGAACGGTATTGAGGCCTTTGCGTCACTGGCAGAGGCAACGTAAGCTATATTTTGTCTTATTTGCCCGGCTGATTTGTAACGCGCTGATTTAAAACAAAAAGAATCTTTAAGCTAACCATGTTTGCAGGTGAAACGGCGGCCTAAACTCCGTATAATTACGCGCTTTCGATAGTGAAGTTACCTGGAGAGTCATCATGGCTGTAGAACGGACCCTGTCCATCATTAAACCCGACGCGGTTGGCAAAAATATTATTGGCAAGATTTATTCGAGATTCGAAGCGGATGGGTTGCAAATCGTTGCCTCTAGAATGCTTCGTTTGAGTGATACGCTGGCCGGCGGGTTCTATTCCGAGCACAAGGAGCGTCCATTCTTTGCGGCTCTCATTGAATTTATGACCTCTGGCCCCGTTGTTGTGCAAGTGCTGGAGGGTGAGGGCGCTATTGCGAAAAACCGCGAATTGATGGGTGCGACCAATCCGGCGGAGGCTGCCGAGGGCACTATTCGAGCGGATTTCGCATCATCGATAGACGCCAACGCAGTGCATGGTTCCGATTCCCCCGAGTCTGCTGCTCGCGAAATTGCGTATTTTTTCGCCTCCAGCGAACTCTGCGAGCGCTAGGCTCCGGACGCCCGACGGCTTCCTATGACTGCCTCTCCCGCGCTGCCTCCCATCGGTCCGCAACACGCTAAGGTTAACCTGATGGGGTTGTCGCGGCTGCAGTTAGAACAATTCTTTCTCGACATGGGTGAGAAGAAATTTCGCGCACACCAGGTCTTGAAGTGGATACATCATGCTGGCATCACTCAGATTGAAGAGATGTCTAATCTGGGCAGAGCGCTGAGAGAGAAGCTTGTGGAGGTCGCGGAAGTGCGGCCCCCTGAGATCGCTCGCCAGCAGGATTCCAGTGACGGTACGCGCAAGTGGGCAATTCGAGTCGAGGGCGGCGGTCTAGTAGAGACGGTGTTGATTCCTGCGGGTAATCGCGCCACGCTGTGTGTGTCTTCTCAAGTAGGCTGCGCTCTGGACTGTAGCTTTTGTTCTACTGGAAAGCAGGGCTTTCAGAGAGATTTAAGCGCCGCCGAGATCATCGGTCAGGTGTGGTTGGCGATAAACTCTTACGATGGATTTAAGCCCGGTGACCGACGCATCGTGACGAATGTGGTGATGATGGGCATGGGGGAGCCTCTGCTGAACTTTGATAACGTGGTTGCGGCTATGGATCTCATGCTTGAGGACTTGGCCTACGGTTTGTCTAAGCGTCGCGTCACACTGAGCACGTCCGGTGTCGTTCCCGCGTTGGATAGGCTGGCTGCGGTCAGCGAGGTGTCTCTGGCTGTGTCCCTGCACGCGCCCAATGACACGTTACGTAATCAGCTGGTCCCAATCAATCGCAAGTACCCCATTGCTGTGCTGCTTGAGAGTTGCCGCAATTATATGGCGGCCCAAAGCGATAAAAATCGAGTAGTGACCATAGAATATACTCTGATTGAGGGGGTAAACGATCAGCGCGATCAGGCCTTGGAGCTGGCAGAATTGCTGCGAGACGTGCCCTGCAAAATCAATCTGATTCCCTTCAATACGTTCGCTCAGTCGGAGTATCAGCGGCCCAGTGGCAATGCGGTATCACGTTTCTGGCAAGTGTTGGTGGATGCGGGCTATATTGTCACGATCAGAACGACTCGTGGTGATGATATCAATGCCGCCTGTGGCCAATTAGTCGGTGAAGTGGTAGACCGCACCAGCCGCAGTAGCCGTTACCGCGCAGCGGCTGATGCTCAAATAATTTCAGTGGGGTAAGCATGTTATTGCAGATGCCGGTCAGATCGAAACAATGTGTGTCCGCGCTGTTTGTGCTGGTAGCGTTTATCGTGTTGAGCGGCTGTATCTCAACGACCACGGGTGGTTTTAGCGAGGATGCATCGCCCCAAAAAGCTCTGGACACGCGCGTAGCGTTAGCACGTGATTATATCGGAGTGGGTAATTGGGTTTCTGCTAAGCGTAATCTTGAACTGGCCATGCAGATTGATGACAGTAATGCTGAGGTTTATGAGGCTTTTGGCTTGGTCTATCAGAATACAGGCGAGTATGATCTCGCTGAGAAGAACTTTAAAAAATCGATACGATTGGATAAAAAATGTTCCCGCTGCCGCAATAATTATGCAGCTTTCTTGTACAGTCAGGAACGCTATCAGGAGGCGGAAAAACAGCTGGATTATGTTATTCAGGATCCACTGTATCCGGGTCGTCCCAATGCGTTTGTGAACTTGGGGTTATGTCGTATACAGCTGTTCGATATACAGGGAGCCGAAGAGGCTTTTGTGCGGGCATTGGCCATGGACCGCACGAATCAGGTGGCGTTGTTGGAAGTTGCGCAGATACGTTTTGACGCGGGAGATTATCCGACTGCAAACAAGTACTATGGCACTTACCGCAGTGTCGTTCCCCAGCAGTCAGCTAGAGGCTTATTGTTAGGTATTCGGTTGGCCCAAGTTGATCGCGATCGAGATTCCGAAGCGAGTTACGTATTGTCCCTGAGTAGCCGATTTCCGAATTCTATTGAATACCAGGCCTATACGCGGACTAAATGAAGTGACTGAAGATAAACATCAGCTCGACGCTTTTACGACGCCAGGATTGCTGTTAAAAGCCGCCAGAGAAAAACAAGGTATGACGGAGCGTGAAGCGGCTGATAGTCTCAATCTTATGCCTAATTATGTTGAGATTCTTGAGCGAGATGATTACAAGTCCCTGCGCAGTCCACCTTTCGCCCGAGGTTATGTAAAAGCCTATGGGCGGATGTTAGGTCTGCATGAAGAAACCTTGATGTCTGTATTTGATCAGATCAACGTTGTTACGCCGATTCAAAATGAGAGGCGCAAGGATACAAGGCCTGCACAATTCCAGCGCACAGGCTTTGGTGTAGTGATCGGCCTGGGGGTGTTGATCCTGCTGGTGGTCGCACTTTGGTGGGTGAAGGAGGATAGCGCAAAGTTGTCTTTTTCGAAGTCGAATCAGGATGCATCGTCGTTTTATCGCGACGCATCGCAGTTCGGAGCTAGAGGTGATAAATGAAAATTGAATCTCCTATTAAGCGCAGGGTTTCTCGGCAGATATTTGTTGGTGATGTGCCCGTCGGCGGTGATGCGCCAATCAGTGTGCAAAGTATGACCAATACAGATACCTGCGATGTGGCCTCGACGGTAGCCCAGGTGCTTGCCATCGCGGATGCGGGTGCGGATATCGTCAGGATTTCAGTGCCCAGTATGGAGGCGGCTGAAGCGTTTAGACAGATTCGTGAGCAGGTTACGGTGCCATTGGTAGCCGATATCCATTTTGACCATAAGATTGCGCTTAAAGTGGCAGAGTACGGCGTCGATTGCTTGCGAATTAATCCGGGCAATATAGGCCGAGATAGTAAAGTACGTGAGGTCATAGACAGCGCACGCGATAAAGGCATTCCGATCCGTATCGGCGTGAATGCAGGATCTCTGAGTAAGGACCTGCAGCGCAAATATGGAGAACCCACGCCCGAAGCGTTGGTAGAGTCGGCCATGCGCCATGTCGATATCCTGGATAAATTTAACTACCCAGAATTCAAGGTAAGTGTGAAAGCATCGGGCGTATTTATGGCAGTGGCGGCGTACCGATTGCTGGCCAAACAAATTGATCAACCTCTCCATTTGGGCATTACTGAGGCCGGAGGCTTGCGCGGGGGGACTGTCAAATCCGCTGTCGGACTGGGCATGCTGTTGATGGACGGTATCGGTGATACCCTGCGCGTTTCGCTGGCGGCAGACCCGGTCGAGGAAGTTAAAGTTGGTTTTGATATTTTAAAGAGTCTGCAGTTGCGTGCCAACGGCATTAACTTCATCGCCTGTCCGAGTTGCTCGAGGCAGAACTTCGATGTGGTGGGCACGATGAATATTTTAGAACAGCGTCTAGAGGATATTCGCACGCCTATGGATGTTGCTGTTATTGGTTGTATTGTTAACGGGCCTGGAGAGGCGCGCGAAGCGGATGTAGGACTCACCGGCGCTAGCCCTAATAATCTGATCTATGTGGACGGAGAGCCACATCACAAGATCAGTAATGAGAACTTTGTCGATCATCTCGAAGAGGTGATTCGAGCGCGCGCAACCGATTTGGAAAAACTTCGGGCGGCGCAGGAAGAACAGTTAATTGCGAAATCATCGACATGATGGATGGCGGCCTAGGCTGGAGAATCTGTGAGTGACATAATCGCCATTCGTGGGATGAACGATATACTGCCAGACGAGACGCCGTGCTGGCAATTGTTGGAGCGCACGGTGGCGGCTGTTCTGGGCGCGTATGGCTACGGCGAGATACGCCTGCCCGTGGTTGAAAAAACCGCACTGTTTAAGCGTTCTATCGGTGAAGTTACTGATATTGTTGAGAAAGAGATGTACACCTTTGACGATCGCAATGGTGAGAGCATGACGCTGCGTCCTGAGGGAACCGCTGGCTGCGTGCGGGCTGCAATTCAGCAGGGAATGCTCAATACCCCTCGACGCCTCTGGTATGCGGGCCCCATGTTTCGCTATGAGCGGCCACAGAAGGGTCGGCAGCGGCAGTTTCACCAGACCGGGGTGGAGTCGTTTGGTATCTCTACGCCAGATATGGATGCAGAGCTGATTGTATTATGTGCCCGATTATGGCGGCAGCTTGGTCTTACCGACTGTGTGGCGTTACAGATAAATTCAATCGGTAATGCCGATGCCCGCAAAGCCTATCGGGATGCTCTGGTCGCTTATCTTCAGGAGCACTTAGAGGCGCTTGATGCAGACAGTCAGCGCCGCCTGCACAGTAATCCATTGCGTATTTTGGACAGCAAGAGTCCCGAAACCCAAGCGATATTAGATAATGGACCCACGCTGAAAGACTTTCTTGATGAAGAATCGAATGCTGATTTCGCACGCCTATGTGAACTTCTCGATGCGGCCGGAGTGGCTTATCTGGTCAACAGGCGGCTTGTGAGGGGGCTAGATTATTACAACAAGACCGTATTTGAGTGGGTGACTGACCGGCTTGGAGCACAGGGCACTGTCTGCGCGGGAGGCCGCTATGACGGTCTCGTGCAGCAATTAGGTGGCAAGTCTACTCCGGCGGTTGGGTTTGCTATGGGCATGGAGCGCTTAGTGCTGTTGCTAGCGGAGCAAGGCGTGGAAGCGGACGCATCGACTGTAGATGTGTACGTGGTTGCAGTTGGAAGTGACGCCGAACTGATGGCGCTAGTGGCCACGGAGCGTGTTCGTGAGACCAATCCGCAGTTGCGCATTATGCAACACGCGGGAGGCGGCAGTTTTAAAAGTCAGATGAAAAAGGCAGATAAGAGTGGCGCCCGCGTTGCGCTTATCTGGGGCGAGGACGAAGTGGTGGCGCAGGCGGTAACGATTAAGTCACTGCGCGAGGGCGATGGCGAGCGGCTCCAGCAGAGTACCGTGCCACTCGAAGAATTGGATTCGACATTGTGCGCAGTACTTGCGCCTTGAGTTTGTGTAAGAGGGAAAAGCAACGTGGAAGAATATCGTACTGAAGAAGAACAAGTTGAAGCGCTGCGGCGCTGGTGGAAAGAAAATGGCCGGTCAATAATAGCAGCGATAATTATAGCGCTATCGGCCAGCTTCGCCTGGCAGAGTTGGCAATCCAATCAGGAGGGTAAGGATGCGAATGCTTCCACTTTGTATCAGTCGATGCTGGCGGCTATTGGCATTACAGAGGCGCCTGCCAACGCGCAAGCGGGTGTTGATATTGCACAGCAGCTCAAGCAGAATTTTGACGGAACCACCTATGCCCAGTTTGCTGCGCTGCACCTCGCCGCGTTAGCGGTGAACCGAGGCGAGCTTCCGGATGCAGAAGACGAGCTTCGGTGGGTTCTAGGTAAGGCTGCGAAGGGCAGTGATACGGAGCAGGTTGCACAGTTGCGACTGGCCCGCGTGTTGGCTGCTTCTGGCGATAGCGATCAGGCGCTGGCCATTCTGCAAGATGCAGCACCGGGCCCTTATAGTGCTTCCTACGCTGCTGTTCGTGGCGACATACTGCAGTCCACCGGTCGCACGGATGAAGCGCGGGACGCGTACATGCAAGCCTTAGCACAGGCAAGCAATAATCAAGAAGGACTGCAGTTTTCGGTATTGCAACAAAAGCTGCAAAGTCTTACCCCCGTCGCGGTCCGCGACCTCAGCCAGACCGGACGTGTGCAGCGGGGTATGTCTGAACAGGCGCCCGCTATAACCGATACTGCAGAAACACTGGAGCAATAATATTATGCGGCAAATATCTCGGTACCTAGTTTTGTTAGTCATGATGCTCAGCCTCGCCGGTTGTAGCACGGTTTCCGGTTGGTTTGACTCAGATGATGATGACTTAACAGCGCCGGTGCCGCTGTCAGATATTACTGAGACCGTGAATATTAAGGAGCTGTGGTCCGTCGGAGTGGGTGATGGCCAAGGCGATGGCTTTTATCGCTTGCAACCTGCAATTAGTGGTGATGTCATTTATGCGGCGTCCGCTGATGGAGAGGTCTTGGCGGTAGATCGCAAGCGAGGTAAGACTCTGTGGGAGCTCGAGCTTGATATTGCTTTGTCCGGTGGAGTGGGGGTATATGAAGACGTTCTATTACTCGGCAGTAGTGAAGGCCTTGTCCTGCAGTTAGATGCCAGTACAGGCGAACAGCTATGGACGACGATGTTGACCGGTGAGATCTTGTCGCCTCCACAGGCTAATGGCAAGGTCGTTGTTGTTCAGACCTACAACGGTAAGCTACAGGGTCTTGATTTTACAACGGGAGAACTGCTGTGGACTTATACCAGTAAAGTTCCGGTGTTGACCGTTCGCGGTACTAGCGTACCAATAATCGAAAACAATCGGGTTTATGCGGGTTTTGCCAATGGACGAGTACTGGCGTTCGATACTCAGACCGGTGCAATCGTCTGGGAAGTGCGCGTGGCTATTCCTCAGGGGCGCTCTGAGATTGAACGCATTGTCGATGTGGATGGGACCATGGAATTGGGTGGAGGAGAACTCTATGCGGCAAGCTATCAGGGTAGCGTGGTCGCGATCGATGTAGGGGCTGGCCGTAAAATCTGGCAGCAGAAAGCATCTTCCTTTTCTGGCGTCTCTCTTGGGTTTGGCAATGTTTATGCCGCAGATGAAGACGGTACTTTAAATGCATTCATGCGAAATGGTGAGGGTGTGCGCTGGACTCAGGGAGCGCTGGGCTATCGCCAGTTATCCAGACCAACCCCAGTTGGCAGTTATGTGGCGGTTGCGGATTTCGAAGGGTATCTGCATGTTCTTTCTCAGGTTGATGGTGATTTTGTCGGCCGGCTTAGGGTGGACAGTGATGGGGTGCGCGGCGACATGCTGAGCGAAGATGGAATTCTTTACGTATTTGGCAACGACGGCGACCTTGTCGCCTACGAGATCACACCGAAAAATCAATGATACCCGTAATCGCCATTGTAGGACGCCCCAACGTAGGAAAATCTACACTCTTCAATCAGTTGACGCGCAGCAGGGATGCTCTCGTTGCGAATTATCCCGGGCTGACGCGGGATAGAAAATATGGCGAATCAAAAATCGGCACACTTCCTTTTATCGTCATTGATACAGGTGGGATTACCGGAGAGGAAGATGGCGTTGATTCCCCTATGGCGCAGCAGGCCCTCACCGCGATAGAAGAATCTGATGTCGTATTGTTTATGGTAGACGGCCGTCAAGGATTGAATGCTGTAGATCAAGCGTTAGCGGTTAAATTGCGACAGGGAAATAAGGCATTTCACCTAGTAGTCAATAAGATCGATGGCCTTAACGAGGACATTGCCACCAGTGACTTTTATGCTCTTGGCGTGGAAACCATGTTCGCCATTGCCGCTTCCCATGGTCGGGGAGTGAGCAGCATGATAGAGAGGGTGCTGTCAAAATTTTTAGACCTTGAAGAGGAATTGGAGCGAGAGCGTTATCCGGACAGCATTCGGGTCGCTATTGTGGGACGCCCTAATGTCGGCAAGTCGACACTGGTGAACCGCCTGCTGGGAGAAGAGCGCGTTGTCGTATTCGATCAACCGGGCACTACCCGCGACAGCATCTATATTGATTACGAGCGCGAAGATCAAAAATATACACTGATCGATACCGCGGGTGTGAGGCGCCGCAAAAATATAAAGATGGTGGTGGAGAAATTCTCTATCGTAAAAACTCTCAAGGCCATAGAAGATGCTCACGTTGTCGTGTTGGTGATGGATGCCCATGAGGGCATTGTGGATCAAGACATGCATCTGCTCGGGCACTGTGTAGACAAAGGCCGCGCTCTGGTGCTGGCAGTCAACAAATGGGACGGTCTTGATTCAGATCAGCGGGACTGGATCAAGAGTGAGCTAGACCGTCGATTGCGCTTTGCCGACTATGCCGATACGCACTATATTTCGGCGCTGCATGGGACGGGTGTCGGGCATCTTTATAAGTCAGTCAATAGCGCTTATGCGTCGGCTACCCGCAAGCTTAACACCAACGTGTTGACGCGGATCTTAGAAGGCGCGGTGTTCGATCATGCCCCGCCGATGGTCAATGGCCGGCGTATTAAAATGCGCTACGCGCACGCCGGAGGGCAAAACCCACCTCTCATTGTAATCCATGGCAACCAGACTGGCGACGTCCCCAAGAGTTACAAACGCTATTTGGAGAAAGTGTACTGCCGCAAACTGGAACTGACTGGAACGCCGATACGCATTGAATTTCGCACTAGCGAGAATCCCTTCGCCGATAGGCGCAACAAGTTGAGTCAGCGTCAGGTGCAGCGCAAGCGGCGCCTGATGGCGCACGTAACCAAGTCGAAGAAAAGCAAAAAGAATAAATAGTGCCATGATTGTTGGTGACGACAGAGCGGATATGGATTCGAGGGAGAATATCGATTTCTTCGTTGACCGTTTCTACGAGCGCGTGCTCGCTGACGAGCAGCTGTCGCCGATCTTTGTGGATATTGCAGAGGTCGATCTGGCAATACACCTGCCCCATATTAAAGACTACTGGCACAAGTTGTTATTGGGAGAGAAAAAATACCAGCGACACACTATGAATATCCACCGACAGATCCACGGTAAGCGTGCCCTGCAAGCAGAAGACTTTCAGCGCTGGCTGAATTGTTTTAGTGCGACCGCGGATGCACACTTCGCCGGTGAAAGGACTGATCGCGCGAAGCGGGTGGCTAAAACAATTGCTGCCAATATGGAGCAGAGCCTGCCGAACTCGAACGGATAGTATTCGGATTGAGTAACACTGGCCCGCACCCTACCTGAACTAAGATATCATGGTCATACTGAATACGTTTTGATCTGCTTAACCTCTCGATAAAATTCTTGATCATGTCATTGTCTACATTCGGTCGATGGCAAAGGCACGGCAATTATTTATTGCCACCCGTGTCGCCGTGTGAGATAAAAAGTGAGTACAGAGGCAGGCTCGTCTACTTGGGCATCTGTGCAAGCTGTCACGCTTACACGGGTCGGCGATAGGATATCCTGCTGAGGTTATTCAGGTGCTGTATAGGGATAACCCTGTGAGGGTATGCTGGTTATATTGACAACCCAGTCAAGAAGCGGGACGACTATCCTGAGACGCCTCCACAGGATTATATTGATGAAGCCACAAGGTGGCGGATGCGCAGCAGATGCTTTATTTTAAGCGCTAGCGCATCAAAAGACATGCTGCGATTCGGCGCCCCACCACTTCCCCCTGCGGTTTTGTATCATGTTAGTTACGGCTTCGCTCAGTCGAATACATTACCGTGGCGGTAACGTTCGTCTTCACCAGCAGCTTGTGTTAGCGCTGCAACATTCGATTTTGTGAAGAACCCCTCATAGCCATGACAACGCTCTACATATTCTGTTATCAGTAAGGAATACTGGGAGTGCTTGGAAAAAATCTGCTTTAAGTTCGGCTCATCACTACATTCGCCGACTACGTGCGCTAGGAAATCAATGCCTTGATTCTTTAGAGCATCGACCACAAAATCAATATTTTTCTCCGCACTGGAATGGTCGCCATCTTTTACCTCATACGCTATGTGGTGCATTCGGCGACCGTAATTGCGCACGAAGTCTTCCGTCGGCATCGGCGCATTCTCGAAGGAATTGATAAACGACGGTATATTGTTTGCCGTAAAAACTTTCGCTGGCGATTGCTTGTCATTGTCGACTTGGTAGTTGCGATTAACGTTGGTTGATGAGTTTTGATCTTTGATATTGTAAGCCCCCCAAAAGTAATAGTTACTCATCGTTAAAAATTCTAGAATCGCGTCTTCGCGTTCACCAGCAAGTATTCGCGTGGCCATGTGGTCGACACCTAACACGAGTTCAGTGATGTTCAAACTTGCGGCCGTTTCAGCTGCCTGATCCAATGTGGCTTGGTCTGTGCCAGAAAGCTGGATTTGCTTGCCGTGTTCAAGCTCCTCGAGGTCAAACGCATCGTTCGGCGTATAGCCGATGCGATTTCCGGTCATTGCTGAGGGAAAGGTGAAGTTAAAATGTTGATTGGAAAAGAATTCGTTTTCTGTTTCGGCAGGGTAGTGAAACCTAATGTTATGTGATTCGAGTATTTCACGCGTTGCTTTCAGATCTTTAGTTGAAAATATTTCTCCAATATAGCGTGCATTCGGTTTTCCCCGTGACATTGGATAAAGCATATTTAAGCGAGTTAGGTCATCTTCAAAGGTTGCATGCAACGGCTCTAGAATGACAAGTTTTGGGCATCCAGGATGCCCGTTCAAAAAGTAAAACTTGTGCGTTGCATTCTGATAGGCGCCGCTTAGCCGATAAGGCGTCATCAGATAAAGTTCTTGCATATAAGCGACCGCGTTCCCTGTGTCTACTTGCACTACTAAAGCACAGATGCCACCGAGTAAGTCTTCTAAGCCGCTGCTCTGGCGTCGCTCGTAGATGCGCGCAAGATAGTCGTGAAAATACTCAGAATTCTGTTTGTCGCCTACAGGCTTATACGTGTTGATATCGAGAGTCATGGGGTAAGTCCTTCGTTCCTTAGATGAGTTTCTAATCCATACTGCGACGTCGGTCATTGGGCCGCCGGAGCGCTTCGATCTTCGAATCTCCAGATGTGCATAAGTTTGAACCTACTGGCAGCAATCTGCCAGAAGAAATGAAGAAAAGATCGCTTAAGGGGCTATTCTCTCACAAGCAGATGATGGTCATTTTTTGCCGGTGGTTCGGTCGTTGACTTGTGTTGTTCACATGCTAGGATTGAATTCATAGCTACTCACTCTGGTACGCGGCCAGTTTTTGGGGCAAGATCTTGCGTTCGCTACGCGAACCCTCTACCGATGTCAGGCTGTTATTAGGAATTAATAATGAAACGACTCTTTTTGCACACCATTGCCACGCTGTTTTTCGCAGTCCCGGCCCTATCCAGCACGACACTTACCCTTACTCACGGAGCAACACCTGCGCCCACCTATCTGGATGCGGGAGTGCCGGATGATTCAGTCGGTGATGTGCGAATTTGGAGGTTCAGTGCCAAGTCTTCTGATAATCAAGCCGTAATGATGGACTGGCTGATGACTACCACCGGGCATGCCCAGCACACGGCGGAGTTGGAAAGTCGTATAACACTTCCTGTGGTGTCTTTTGATAATGAAGGCAAAGACACGATCCAGCTTCAGGGCGTTGGCCTCTATCCGATTACTGGATCTACGTTAAAAAGTGACGTAACACTAGAGCGCGCTGTGATTGGAGGCACGGGGAAATATGCAGGTGCTAGTGGTACCGTGACATCTATGCATTGGTCCGATGGTTCGTGGCAGCATGTCTTTGATCTAGACTAACCTGCTGCGCAGGAAGCCCTTTCGTAAGCAACCTATAGGTTCAAAAAATGTGGTTACGGTGCAATTTCGACTGCGGCCAAAAACGTGTTTTATCCCATGCCCGTGTGCTGGAATTAATTTGCAACGAGCGATACGAGAGAAGAGATTTTTATGTCTAAAAGTAGCACTACCGTAGGCTCATATCTGGCTTCGCGATTGGAGGAAATCGGCGTACAACATTACTTTACTGTTCCAGGAGATTTCAACCTCGTTTTGCTGGATCAGATGCTGAAAAATGAGAATCTCCAGATGATATCCTGCTGCAACGAACTCAATGCTGGATATGCGGCGGATGGTTATGCCAGAGCGACGGGTGGTGCGAGCGCGGTTCTGGTTACTTTTAGCGTGGGTGGTTTGAGTCTGCTTAATGCGATAGCAGGCGCTTATGCGGAAGATTTGCCTGTGATTGCGGTGTCCGGCGGTCCGAATACAAATTCAGAGGCGGAATTCGAAAGGCTGCATCACACGCTGGGCGGCCTAGATTATGATTATCCGCGCGCGATGTTTGCAAAAGTGACCGCGGAAGCCATTACTATTCGAGATCCTCGTGAAGCACCGCAACAAATCGATCATGCGATTCAGACGGCACTCCGATTTCGCAAGCCGGTCTATATAGAGATTGCGTGCAATATTGCTGCGGCCATTACGTCAGATCCCACGGCACGATCATTCGGCGGTCCGACGTCCAGTGATCCTCTATCGCTTAAGTGTGCTGTCGAAAAAGCAGCAGAGTTACTTAATGCGGCCATCAAACCTGTTTTGGTGTCGGGTGTTAAGCTTCGTGCTTTTGGGGCAGAATCACAGTTCCTTGAACTGGCAGACGCGTCTGGTTATGCGGTTGCTGGTATGCCTAATGCAAAAGGCTTTTTTGACGAACAGCACGCACATTATATGGGAACGTATTGGGGGCCCGTAAGTTCTCCCGGCTGCGGTGAAGTTGTTGAATCTGCAGACCTGTGTCTCTTCGCCGGACCTGTTTTCAGTGACTATACAACGGCAGGACATGCAACGTTGGTCGATCCGACAAAAATGATCCAAGCCCTTCCTAATAGTGTTGTCTTTCCCAGCCAGACGTTTAGTAACGTTAAGCTGGCAGAATTTCTGGAACACCTCGCTGTAAAGTTGACGCCTAACGACGCTGCACTAATTGCCTACAAGCGGATTAAGGATGATGTCACTATGTTAAGTCCCGGTGTGCCAGAGACGCCCCTTTCGACTCGCCAATTATTCGCAAGGGTTCAGCAGATGCTGGTGCCGGAGTCTACGGTGCTGGTTGAGACGGGAGATTCTTGGTTCAACGGGATGCAACTCGAACTTCCCAAAGGATCGCGATTTGAAGTGCAAATGCAGTACGGATCGATAGGTTGGTCGGTTGGCGCCACGCTTGGTTACAGTATTGGCGCGCCAGACCGTCGGCTGATTGCTTTGATCGGCGATGGGTCTTTTCAGTTGACGGCGCAAGAAGTGTCGACGATTATTCGCTACGGACAGAATCCGATTATCTTCGTCATGAATAATGGTGGGTATACCATCGAAGTGGAAATACATGACGGTCCTTACAATACGATCAAAAATTGGAATTATGCTGATCTGGTTAAAGTGTTTAATGCAGAAGATGGTAATGGTTTGAGTTTTAAGGCGGGAACAGAGGGTGAACTCGACGAAGCCATTAAAGGGGCTGTGTCGCATGATGGTCCTGTTCTGATTGAAGTGCTGATAGATCGTGACGATTGTAACAAGAACCTTTTGGTTTGGGGCGGGCATGTCGGAAAGAACAATGGACGTCCCCCGCGATTGAGATGAGTGAAGATCCATGGCCGGCGCTTGGAGCTAAAGCTCCATCTTCAGCCGGCGAAAAAACGTATCCTTGTTAGGCAGTGGCGCTACTCCTGCGATGTTTAATTGAGTACTGCGCACAGTAGTATGGTTTCTCTTCGCCTGTTTATGCCACTGCAATCGGTTCCTTGGCGGTCGAATGGGCTGTCGAGGAGAAAGCAGGCTACGTCCGCTACTATTGCAAAGATTTAATTCTTTAAGCCTAGGCCAGCAAGGCGCTGTAGTTTTTTACCGTTGGGTAATATTTTGTTATTCTTAGCATCTGACAAGTGGATATCGGAGAGCTGTTATGGCGCAACTGACAGACAAAGTGGCTATCATTACTGGGGCTGCGCGTGGTCTTGGCCGAGCATATGCAGAGGCTATGGCACGCGAGGGCGCTGCTGTTTTTGCCTGTGACGTTAACAGTTGTGGTGAAACAGTCGCAGCCATTACTGCGGCGGGCGGTCGGGCCGAATCTGCTGTGACGGACATTGCGAGTATGTCCAGCTGCACAGCAATGGCGGAGCAGGCGGTTAGCGTGTTTGGAAAAATTGATGTGCTGGTCAATAATGCGGCACTTTACGGAGGTCTGAAGGGTGCCCGCTTTGAGCAGCTGGAGGAAGCGCAATGGGATGCCGTGATGAACATTAACGTCAAAGGGTTGTGGCAGTGCTGTAAGGCGGTAGTCGATCCGATGCGCGCTGCCGGTGGTGGTTCAATTATTAATATCTCGTCGCTGGCGGCGGTTTATGGCTTGCCTTACGGTATGGATTATGTGGCATCCAAGGCGGCGGTGATCGGAATGACACGCGCAATGGCTAGGGAGTTAGGTAAGGATCGAATTCGTGTGAATGCGGTAGCCCCATCGGCGGTCATGACAGAAGGTACCGAAGAGTTTTTTGGCGAGAAGCTGGAAAAAGCTAAACAGGTGATTGCCGCCGGACAGCTTATACAGCGTAATCTTCAAACAGAAGATCTGACCGGAACGATTGTCTACCTTGCATCGGATAGCAGTGCCTTCGTGACTGGGCAAACACACATGGTTGATGGCGGGTCATGGTTTCTTTAGGCTCACTCAAAAAAAATTTCGAGGATACATATCGTGGCAATTGATCAAACCTATCCCGAAATTCGAGCAGCGGTGTCTAGCTTGTGCTCTCAGTATCAGGGTGATTACTGGCGCAAGATGGATGCTGCCAAAGCGTACCCCACCGAATTTGTTAAGGCTCTAACGAGCGCGGGCTTTCTTTCCACGCTGATCCCAGAGCATTACGGTGGTGCGGGTCTACCGCTTGGGGCTGGCTGCGCTGTTCTTGAAGAGGTGCATCGTAGCGGCGGTAATGGGGCGGCCTGCCATGCACAAATGTACACGATGGGAACGTTATTGCGCCATGGCAGTGAAGAGCAGAAAGAGCAGTTTTTGCCGGCTATCGCTGACGGTAAGTTGCGTCTGCAAACGTTTGCGGTGACAGAGCCCGCCAGTGGTACAGATACCTCACGCATTCGCACTAACGCGGTACGTGACGGTGAGGACTATGTCATCAATGGTCAAAAGGTTTTTATTTCCCGCTCCGAGCACTCTGATCTGATGATACTGCTGGTCAGAACCAGCCCTAGAGACGAATGCGTCAAACACACCGATGGGATGTCTGTCCTGCTGGTGGATATGCGCGAAGCCGTGGGCAATGGCCTGACCATAAACCCCATTGAAACGATGATGAATCATGCGAGCACCGAATTATTTTTTGATGATCTTAGGGTTCCTGCTCGCAACGTGATTGGTGAAGCAGGTCAGGGCTTCAAGTGTATTCTTGACGGTATGAACGCCGAACGTATTCTAATTGCCGCCGAGTGTATTGGTGATGCTCGCTGGTTTACTGCCAAGTCGGCAGACTATGCGCGTGAACGTAAGGTTTTTGACCGTCCTATCGGGGCCAACCAAGGGATTCAGTTTCCAATCGCCAAAGCGTATATCCAGACTGAGGCAGCCGCTTTGATGGTGCAGCAGGCTGCTGATTTATATGACGCTGGCAGGCCTGCGGGGTCAGAAGCGAATATGGCAAAATTACTCGCTTCAGAGGCAGCATGGGCCGCGGGAGACACCTGTATCCAAACGCATGGCGGCTATGGATTTGCCACGGAATATGATGTCGAGCGTAAGTTTCGCGAGACTCGCCTTTACCAGATAGCGCCTATATCGACCAATCTCATTTTATCTCATGTCGCAACGCGTGACCTCCAATTGCCTCGGTCTTTTTGATGGGACTTGCACTAGAAGGTGTGCTGGTGGTCGCTTTGGAGCAGGCCGTTGCAGCGCCCTTCTGCACATCGCGTCTCGCTGACGCTGGAGCGCGGGTGATCAAAGTCGAGCGACCGGAGGGGGATTTTGCGCGAAGTTACGATCATGTAGCGGACGGTGAGAGTGCTTATTTTGTCTGGGTTAATCGTGGTAAGGAATCCCTTTGCCTCAACATTAAAGATCCGCGTGACGCAGATTTGCTCAAACGAATACTGTGTGAAGCAGACATCTTTATTCAAAATTTTGCGCCAGGCGCTGCTGCTCGAGCGGGTTTTGATGCCGATGAATTACGCCGCGCTAATCCACGCTTAATCACCGTTGATATCACCGGTTACGGCGCCAGTGGTCCCTACCGTGATATGAAGGCCTATGACCTCCTCGTGCAATGTGAAAGTGGTTTGGCGTCGATTACCGGAGCACCGGATCAGCCGGGCAGGGTGGGGGTGTCTGTCTGTGATATTGCCTGTGGTATGTACGCGCATGCGGGAATACTGGAAGCGTTGATTGAGCGCCAGAGGACTGGCCTTGGCAAGGGGCTTGCAGTGTCACTGTTTGATGCCTTAGCGGACTGGATGACCGTGCCGTTGTTGCATCAGCAGTATACTGGCGTGGCGCCCCCTCGCGTGGGGCTCAACCATCCCTCCATTGCACCCTACGGGGCCTACACCTGCAAAGACGGAGCCCAGTTGGTCATCGCTATTCAAAATGAGCGTGAGTGGGTAAGCTTTTGCGATGATGTACTCGAGCATCCTACGCTGGCCGATGAGGCACAGTACCGTACTAACGTTGCGCGTTGTGCGAATCGTGCGGCATTGGACCGTAAGATCAATAATGTGTTTTCTGATGTAACGCCCCCAGAATTGCAGCGACGGCTATTGGATGCAAAAATCGCTTTCGGGGCAGTGAACTCAGTGGCGGATTTAGCGCAGCACCCGCAGCTGCGTCGCACCTCTGTCGTTACCCCTTCCGGGATCGTAGACCTGGTTGCGCCACCGGTAACAGTGAGTGGCGAGCAACTCGCATTACGAGCGGTGCCGGGGCTAGGAGAGCATACTGATGCGATTCGTCGCGAGTACCACGATGACATATGACAGTGCTATTGGCACTGTCTCGATTGATTGTGTATGAGCACGGTTGATGTTGAATTCTTACAGCGCTGGGTTGGGAGTACGCAGACGCATTGTGATGTGGTATCCGTCGCGCCGGTGGTGGGGCTGTCCGCAAGCCTAGATTATCTAAGCCCTCTAGCGCGAGTCGGTGAGGCGCTGCCGCCGGCCTGGCACTGGTTGTACCTTCATGACGCTGTTGCGGCGTCAAGCCTAGCGGTTGACGGACACGCAATACGCGGTGATTTTATGCCGCCGGTGCCACTCTCGCGTCGTATGTGGGCGGGCGGTCGCCTACGTTTTTTTTCGCCTGTTACTATCGGTGACGAAGTACGTCGGGTGTCAACTGTTGCGTCCATTACGCATAAACAGGGCCGCAGTGGCGAGTTAGTTTTTGTCACATTAAGCCACCAGATTTTCCAGCAAGACAAGTTGGCCATTGAGGAAGAGCAGGACCTGGTGTATCGCGACTTTGGTGCTGCCAATGCCGCACCAAAGCCCGCGCCAGCAAAAGCTCAGTGGTCCCGAGAAATCTGCCCAGATTCTGTGCTGCTGTTTCGGTACTCCGCACTGACGTTTAACAGTCACCGCATTCATTTTGACCGCGACTACGCGAGTCAGGTTGAGGGTTACACCTCGCTAGTGGTACATGCCCCGCTGACGGCCACACTGCTTTTAGATTTGCTCCGCCGTGAATTACCCGATAGTGCCATAAAAGAATTTGAGTTTCGCGCCATTAGACCGCTGCTCGAGGGCGCTCCATTGTCTCTTCAGGGTCGCAGGGATGATCAAGACGTGAGCTTGTGGGTTCTGGATGATTCCGGCGCGCTGGCTATGGAGGCGAATGCGACATTAATAAGGCAAGAAGATTTCTAGCGGCAACGTTACTCGACCGGTTTAAAAATTCTCCGATCAACCCCATTAATAGCACATAGCAGACGCTAATGCAGAGCCAAAGCTTTTGGTGTGCTTGCACAGCCGTGCTTTTCTCAGTAGTCGATGATCAACGAGGTGATATGAAATAATGTAATACCATGGCATCCATAATATATATATCTAAAAAAAGCGACGCGCAATAATCTATAAAAAAAGATTTTTAAAAAAGATAAAATAATTGATTCAGTCACTGGCGCAGAATGTAAAATGTTTGTGTGCAATAGGTCTGGTATAGTGTGGCCCTAAAGCGCAGCCTATACGAAGCGTTGCATGCGTAGTATGTGGCGGTCGAAGAACGGTGCTGAACAGTATGCAAAAAAGCAAAACTCAAGATTACGATGTGACGGCCAATGGGTTTACCCTCATTGAAATGCTAGTTGCCGTACTGATTTTGGGTGTTCTTTTACTAGTAGCGGCTCCCGGTTTTTCTGATCTTATCAGCAATAACAGGATGGTCTCCGAAGTGTATGTCCTGCGTGCTACGCTAAATCACGCGCGTTCGGAAGCACTGGCGCGCCGCGCGCCCGTGGTGGTGTGCCCCACCACTGACGGTCTCGCTTGCGCCGACTCCAACGATTGGTCGACCGGTTATATGACCTTTGTCGATACCGACAATAACAATGTTGCCAATTCTACGGATGTTGATGAAGAAATTATTCAGTGGCAAGCTAAGCAAAGTCCTGTCGCCATACGTTTTGATAATGCCAGTAAGCGAGTGCGCTTCGGCGGGCAGGGCATCGCGCTGGGGTTTGAAGGAACCTTTACGTTCTGTGATAGCCGCGGCGCAGGGGATGCGCGCGCACTCATCCTGAACCCGGTAGGTTCGCTAAGAGGTGCTCTCGATACCGACGCTACGCCCGACGACATTGTTAATGCCTTGGATGATGCAAATGTTGTCTGCAGTTGAAAAAAGCCATTGGGTGGGCAGCAGAGTCCAGTCAGGCTTCACCCTGATCGAGGCGCTGGTTACCGCTTTCATTCTCGCAGTGGGGATTATGGGTATTGTGAGCCTGCTGTCTATCTCCAAAGTATCCCAACATGCGTCTATACAACGCACCCGAGCGGTGGTGTTGGCCGATGATATTCTGGAGCGTATGCGCAGGAATCCGACGGGCATGTCGGTGTACGATATTGGCCCTTCGGCCCCGTTAGGCGATGCGAGTAGGGGGGCAGCGGAACCCGTGCCTAACTGTCGCTCTGCTCCCTGTGCCGCAGACCAGCTTGCCACGCACGATCTCTGGGCCTGGGAACAATTGCTGATGACGACAGGATTGCGTAATGTGAGCGCGTGCATCGACTTTACTGCCGATGCCGATAGAGAGAATACCGGTATAGTGGATGTGGTGATCCAATGGCAGGGATTGAAAGAAACAGCGGACGCAGTCATCAGTGGAGGAACAGTCTGTGGAGTTGCAACAGACGAAGATACTACTCGACGTCAAGTTATCTTGAACAGCTATATAAGGGATGAGAAGGAATCGTGAATCACGATAGGCACCGCAGAGCGGCGCATAAAACCACTAAGGGTTTTTCTTTGATGGAACTCATGGTTGCCATGGTGCTGGGCTTTATTGTCATCGGTGGCGCCATTTCAGTCTATTTGGCCTCGAAGAGATCGCTGACAGAGGTCGATCAGGTGGCAACGCTCTCTGAGAACGGTCGTTTTGCGTTGCAGCTGCTAGGCTATTCTATACGTCACATTGGCTTTTATGGTGGTCCCAATCCCGACCGATACTGCAAAGTAAACCCCAGCGAACTCTGCATTCCGTTGCAGGCGCCGGCTGGAGACTGCACCGGTGATGCAGCGGCCTACGATATTGGAAACTCATTTTTTGCCCTTCGCGCGACCAGCGCTACCGTCGAGGGTTGCATTACGGATGCGATGCCCGATACGGACGTATTGGTGATTAAGAATGTTGGTTCCACTCCCCTTTATGGTGGATGGAGCAGTCAGCAAACCTACGTCATTGCGGACAGAGTCTCATTCAAGCTGCGCAATGGAGCAGACATGCCGCTAGATATCGGTGACAGTGATGTCGCGTGGCCCTACCAACTACAGATCTACTATATTCGCGATGGCGCAACACCTACGCTGAGCCGCAAAATTTTGGCCTGGGATGCAGCCGCGGGAGTCATGTCCATACAGACCGAGGATCTGGTTCAGGGTGTAGAAAATATGCGCTTTCGATTTGGCTATGATTCTAACGACGATGGTGAAGTGGACACGCTGGCCTATGAAGAAGATGTCGCTGACGCTGATTGGAAAAACGTGGTCTCACTACAGGTCTTTCTTTTGCTGGCCAGTGATGTCATCGACCCCAGCTACACGAATGAGAAAACCTATCAGTTAGGGGATATTACTGTTTCTCCGGGAGACTCTGTGCGCAGAATTCTTCTGCACTCTGATATTACACTGCGCAATCGAAGGCTGGTCGGGCGGAGTGGGGGACAATGAGCAATCCAATGCTAAACGTAATACAAAATCCCGCGCGGCAGAGCGGAGTCGTTCTGGTTACAGGGCTGTTGTTTCTTCTGGTGGTGACAATTATTGCGGTTACGGCTGCTAATAACAGCGCGCTGGGGCTGAGGATGTCTGCCAGTATGCAGGATTCGTACCGTTCATTTCAGTCTGCAGAAGCGGGTGTTGATGCCGTGCTGGGGCTTACGAACACTGCCCGGGACCCATTTAAAAACAGAGATGACACTGCGGACCCGTTTCAGGGTCTTACTGGATTGGAGGGGGGTATGAATCATCCGTTTAGGAATCAGGCGTCAGATCCTAACGCTGTGCCCACCGATGTGGACGTACATTTCAACTCAACCCATCCCTGCAGAGTGGTTGATTACAGTAATCTATTTGATTGTGACTACTACCGTATTAAGTCCGAACATGTCCAGCCTGGCCGCGCCAGAACCCAAATTCAAGTTGGCGTCGCCGTGGCCGTAAAAAAGAAGTGAAGCAACGATCCATTCAGCGAAGTATCTTTGGAGGACAGTGCCATGCTTAACACAGTGACCCAAACAATATTAGCCGTGTTAGCGGTTATCGCCTTGGCTGTGGTTAGTGCTAGCGTTCCGGCTACTGCTGATGACACAGAAATCTATCAGGCGAATTACGATGCCAGCAGCACGGGCGCGCGCCCCAAGGTCCTGATCGTCTTTGATGACTCTGGAAGCATGAGTTATCTGGTTGAAGGGCAGCGCCCGCAATATGCCGCTGCTGAGAGCTATACCGTCAGTGTCCCCCCCGACCGGATATATTGGTCTACTGACGGAACGTTACCTCCCAGTAGTAGCAATAACTGGTTTTCAGCGACGCAGAACCGTTGCGCTTCTTCTTATGATGATCTGGCTGTTAGTGGACGGTTTACCGCCGAGAGAGCCGCACGCTGGGTAGACTCCACTGTGCAGCAGGGACAATGCACGAAAGAGTGCCCCGACGGCACAGAATATCGCAATCCGTCTGGCCCCAATAATTCAGGGTGTTATACGCAGCAGGGCACATCCAGTGTGCCCGCTTCTAAGCTTGTCAAAACAGTTAACGATTGGAGTCCCGGCAGCCCAGACAACACCTGTTACAACGGAGATATTTATGTCTATGAGCGGCGTGTTGAGGACTATTGTTATGAAGAAGTGCCATCAACCGACATCAGGCCCGGCTGGATTTTTCGCTCTAACACTAGCCGAAATGGCTCCTGTTCCGTTGGTAATGCGCATCTAAGGATAAGGCGTCCGGGCGGAAACACATCCACTTATGAATGCCGCGAGAGCGTTACAGAACCGGAGTTTGCAGTTATAACTGACTGGGAATACTTTGGCCCAGAAGTGGACGTCTGTGAAGAAGAGACGGCCGTGCCCGGTTCATGGCAAAGCCTGAGCAGCAGTGATCATTCGCCCCCTCACGTGGAATGTCGTGATGATGTGACAAATAGTGTGTCTGGCAATGGCTCTAATCAGACCACTGGATACCCGCAAAGCAATGTCATTGATGGCAATGAGTACGGCCCCAGGGTTGATCCAGCGGTGCAGTGGGGTGACACACCCTATACGTTCTACACGTCGCATTACCTAAACTGGTATTACGATGACAGTCTGATCGAGTCGCGCACAAGGCTGGCTATAGCGCAAGAAGTCATCTCAACCATTATCGATACCAACCCCGGCGTCGATTTTGGTCTGCTCGAATTTAACTACGACGCGGGAGGACGGATAGCACAGCGCATCATACAGAATATGAGCGATACCCAGCGTGCCAACCTGATTGGCCTAGTGGGCCAGATGGATCACGGAGGTAGTACGCCAATGTGTGAATCCATGTACGAGGCCTACAACTATATTGCCGGTAGGGGGGTTGATTATGGCAACGATGCACGGTCAGGCAGTGATTCTCGGGGAACCTGGGACGTATTGTCGAAGGATACGCTCGCCGAAAGTAACGGCACGTATATTTCTCCTAATACCGAATGCGCCTATACGTATATTATTCTTATGACTGATGGCCTCCCACAAAGGGATACCGGTGCGAACCAGCGTATCAAGAATCTCACTGGTAAAGGCTGCGACGTTTATGACAGTGCCGATGGCGGCGGGCGGACAGAGAACTGCCTCCCACAACTCACCGAGTATATGGCTAACAATGATCTCGCGCCCACTACCGATGGTGACCAGTTTGCAATTACCTATACCATCGGCTTCACCACTGATCAGACACTGTTGAGGGACGCGGCCGTGAAGGGTAAAGGAGAGTACTACAGGGCCGATAATGCTCAGCAACTTGCGGAAGCATTCCAAGGTGCCATTGTCGGTATCCTCTCGCAGGCAACGACGTTCACTTCTCCCGCTGTTGCCGTGGATACCTTCAATCGCACGCAGAGCCGAGACGAGGTGTTCTATGCGATGTTTACGCCGAGCGCTACCGTGGACTGGATAGGCAATATCAAAAAGTTGAAATTGGATGCAAAGGCGCTCATTGACTCTGCAGGTCAGCCTGCCGTGGATGGGACGACAGGTTATCTTAAGGATAGCGCAACGACCTTCTGGAGCACTGCCGCAGATGGAGGGGATGTCGACAAGGGTGGCGTCGGCGCTCTGCTGGCGATTCGCGATCCCGCTACACGTGCCATTTACAGTAATACGGGGACTAACGGCGCGTTTGAAGCCTTCAACACGGCCAACTTTGATGCCAGCGCACTGGGACTGTCATCGGAGGCAGAATTATACAGTCTGCTAGGAGCGTCCACTCAAACGGCGGCTAACCAGCAGATTGAGTGGGCCAGAGGTTTTGATGCTTACGACAACGATGGTGACGGGGATACCAGTGATCCCAGGAGCTGGATTCTGGGCGACATGCTGCACAGCCAGCCACTAGTGCTAAACTATGGTGCCAGGGGCAGTTTTACACAATCCAACCCCGATTTGAGGCTGCTGGTAGGTTCTAATTCGGGTTTCGTACATCTGTTCGGCAACAGTGATGGCCAAGAGGACTGGGCTTTTTTCCCCAAAGAGCTCGCCTCGATTCTTCCCAAACGCAGGCGCAATACACGGTCTAATGACCACGTCTATGGGATGGATCTGACCCCCGTAACTTATATATATGATAGTAATCAGGATGGCACGCTTTCCGGTGATGACGATAAAGTTTGGGCCTACCTTGGCATGCGCAGAGGCGGACGCGCCTATTACGCGCTCGATCTGTCCAACCCCGACAGTCCGTCTTTTATGTGGCGCATTCACAAAAGCACACAGGGCTTTGATGAGTTGGGGCAAACGTGGTCTGAGCCTGCAGTGACGAGACTACCAGGTTATGTTGATGCTAACGGCGTGAAGAAACCGGTGCTGGTGTTTGGGGCTGGCTATGATGTTAACAAAGATGCATCAGGTGTGGGAGCTCCGGATCAGGAGGGTAGAGGTCTCTATATCGTGGATGCCGAGACCGGTGCTCTGGTGTGGAGTGTGACGCCTGCAATTAACAGCATCACTAATTTGCAGGAAGAAGGCCTTCTGCACTCGGTGCCCGCTGAAGTGGCCGTGCTTGATGATAATGAAGACGGCACTGCCTACCGAATCTACTTTGGTGATACAGGAGGCAATGTGTGGCGTGTTGACCTGTCGGGCAACGTGCTGCCCACATCCAGCCAAGATACCTGGCAAATTAACAAGCTGGCTTCTTTTAACGGCGGTAGTGCAGCGAGCGATAGGCGTATCTTCAACAAGCCAGACGTGGTCTTAATACGCTCGCGTGGAGACGTTATCGATGCCATTATCATCGGCACCGGCGACAGAACCAACCCGAATGCGACTGATGTCGACAATCGTGTCTATATGATTCGCGATCGTGCACGCCGGCCATACAGTGACGTGAGACCCACTGTCAGTGAATGCACAGGCTCTGATATTTTGGACTTCCGATGCGGTTGGCCGATTGGCGAGGGTGATCTTTACGACATCACGGAGAATACGATTACTGAGGGGTCAGAGGCAGAGAAAATAATTGCGCTCGAAAGCTTGAGGGTTGCCGATGGCTGGCGGTTTGACCTGTCTTATGCGGGTGAGAAAGGCTTGGCAAGTTCGGTCATCCTTGAAGGCAAGGCATATATAGGTAGTTTTACACCGGCAGACCTGTTCAGTGACACCAATTCCTGTGTCCCTGAGTCGGGTCAAGGCCAGCTGTATGTCATGGATATCTCCGATGGAGACAGGGACGTGATTCCTGTTGGCCCTATTATTCCTGATACGCCCGCACTGTATTTTTCTAGCGACAGCAGTATCAGTCTCTTGCTGCCCTTTGGTGTGCCGGATGTAGAGGTTGTGAACTTAATAGATTGCAAAGGGGGCGTCTGCGACATCTTCCTGAGTACACCGCCACCTTACGGTACCTATTGGTTCCAGGAAGCGTACTAGTGAGTCGGATGCTGGGTTTCCAGCCGATCCATGCGGCGCGCCACAGGGGTTTTACGCTGATTGAATTGATGATTGCTATTGTGATCGTTGCCATACTGCTGGCGGTGGCTCTGCCCAGTTATCAAAATAGTGTGCAGAAGGCTAGGCGTGCTGATGCTAAGGCGGCCCTGCTTGATGCCGCCAATCGGCAAGAGGGGTATATGTTGGATAGGGGAACCTATTCTGTGGATATGACAGATCTTGGGTTTGCTCAAAGCCCTTATACCTCTGAAAAGAAACACTATAGCGTTGCGGCTACCGTTTGCAGCGGTGGCTCAATCGATCGCTGCTACGTGTTGACTGCAACACCTGTGTCGGGCTCTCCGCAGGCAGATGACACACGGTGCACTGCCTTTATCCTGCATTCGAATGGCTCTAAAACGGCGACAGGCAGTGATGTACTAAACTGCTGGTAATCTAATTTACAGAGGTGCGCACAATGTTAGACATCAAGAGGATACTGCTGGTCACTCTATCGATGCTTGCTACGGCTGAAGTGCTGGCCGAGAGGGCATGGCCGAATAAGGTGTTTGACTGTCAGGTATTGACGGGCTCCGGAGCAACTGGATTAGTGAGCCTGCAGACTTTTTCACTGAAAGACGCCGAAGAAGGCGCGGTGGGCTCCACCGCAATAACGCTTTTGGGTAAGCGGGAAAGTGGCGTTCGTGTTGTACAATGTGTAGAGCAGGGGCGCGGGAAATCGTTTAGCGACCAGAATTTTCAGGCCTGGGTTGACGAACGTGTTCAATAGTTTTTCTCAGGCATTGCAAGAGCCTGCCCGCTAGGGCCAGGGCCACTTTAGCTGCTTATTAGGGCGCCGCGGCGGCAGCGATGCTTCGCTTGCTTATGTAGAGTTAAAGCCTTGTGTCACAGGCTGAATCTGCCCGCAGTAATAATTCACTACGTGAATAGTAAAAATTTTTATCATTGATTTTAATTATGAGGTGTCTGTCTTTACACTGGGGTCCTGCCAGTGGAATGGTCGGTACGTCGTGTGCCGCTCTACTCGCTTCATTGAATCATCACAAGCTCGTATGCAGAGGGACCACCATGTCTACATTTCAAACTGATATCGCTGAACTGGATCAACTGCGTGAAAAGAACGGCAGTGCCTGGGACCACATCAACTCAGAATCAGCTGCCCGCATGCGCCTGCAGAATCGCTTCAAGACTGGCCTGGATATAGCCAAGTATACGGCCTCGATTATGCGCCGGGATATGGGTGAGTACGATGCTGATCCAACGCAGTATACGCAGTCTTTGGGTTGCTGGCATGGGTTCATTGGGCAGCAGAAGCTGATTGCTATTAAGAAACACTTCAATGATACCAGCAAGCGTTACCTGTATCTTTCGGGCTGGATGATCGCCGCGCTGCGCTCTGAGTTTGGACCGCTCCCCGACCAGTCCATGCACGAGAAAACATCAGTGTCTGCGCTGATTGAAGAACTGTATACGTTTTTGCGTCAAGCGGATGCCAGAGAGTTGGGTGATCTTTTTCGTGCACTGGATGCCGCACGCAAGGGTGAAGATCCGGCTGCAGAGCAAGCCGTGCAGACAAAAATTGACAACTTTCAGACGCATGTGGTGCCTGTTATTGCGGACATTGACGCCGGTTTCGGTAATGCCGAAGCCACTTATCTGCTAGCGCGGCAAATGATCGAGGCGGGCGCTTGCGCCATCCAGATAGAGAATCAGGTGTCTGATGAAAAGCAGTGTGGCCATCAGGACGGTAAAGTTACTGTCCCCCACGAAGACTTTTTAGCCAAAATCCGCGCGGTGCGTTATGCCTTTCTCGAATTAGGCATTGACGACGGTGTGATCGTCGCTCGCACTGACTCGCTGGGTGCGGGCCTTACTAAGCAGATCGCTGTAACGCACACCCCGGGGGATCTTGGTGATCAGTACAACAGTTTCCTTGATATGGAAGAGCTGGATGTTGCACACATGAGCCATGGTGACGTGATCATTAAGCACCACGACAAGCTGATGCGCCCTAAGCGTCTTCCATCCAACCTGTATCAGTTTCGCCCCGGCACAGGTGAGGATCGCTGCGTTTTAGACAGCATAACGTCCCTGCAACACGGCGCCGATCTGCTGTGGATTGAAACCGAGAAGCCGCATATCGGTCAGATCGGCGGCATGGTTAAGCGCATTCGGGACGTGATTCCCAACGCCAAGTTGGTCTATAACAACTCGCCGTCGTTCAACTGGACGCTGAATTTCCGTCAGCAAATTTTTGACGCATGGAGCGAAGCAGGGAAAGACGTTTCTGCCTACCAGCGCGACGCATTGATGAGCGTGGATTATGACGAGACCGAGCTGGCCGCTGAAGCGGATGAAAAGATTCGCACCTTCCAGGCAGATTCCGCGCGTGATGCCGGTATCTTCCATCATCTGATTACGCTGCCCACGTACCATACTGCGGCATTATCGACGGATAACTTGGCCAAAGATTATTTTGGTGAGCAGGGCATGCTGGGCTATGTTAAAGGCGTCCAGCGTAAGGAAATTCGTGAAGGAATTGCCTGTGTCAGACATCAAAATATGGCAGGCTCGGATCTGGGCGACGACCATAAAGAGTACTTTGCAGGTGAAGCCGCACTCAAAGCCGGCGGTAAAGACAATACAATGAATCAGTTTTAGTAGCGAATGATCCCAGGTTGGCTTTTTAGCTAAGCTGTTTTTGGCGGGGTGTATCCCCGCTTTTTTTTGCTCGTTATTCGAGGGTTCCTCTCTAGAACGAATATGGTACCTTGAAGTAGTAAGCCTTGTGTTTACGACCCTGGGAGGGAGTCGCTTATGCGTTGGGATGACATTGATAAACAGGTTTGCTCTGTGGCGCGAGCGTTGTCCGTAGTGGGTGAGCGCTGGACTATGTTGATTCTGCGTGATGCGTTTCTCGGTACTCGCCGCTTCGATCAGTTCCAGAATAATCTAGGCATTACCCGCCACCGCCTTTCGGAGAGGCTGGGTAAACTGGTGCATCAGGGGGTTCTGGTGAAAGTACCTTACCATGATCGACCGCTGCGCTATGAATACCGCCTGACTCGCAAAGGTCTGGGTCTGTATTCTGTGTTGATGAGCCTGTCGCGCTGGGGTGACGAGTGGATGGACCGGGGCGAAGGTGCGCCGTTGGAGTACGTGCACCAAAAGTGTGGCCACAAGACCAGCCCCACTCTCACGTGCAGTGAATGTGGGGACCCCTTGCGACCCGAAGAAGTTAGGCCGCAGCTAGGGCCTGCGCTGTTCGACCCCAATCACCCGGTGGAGGCCGCATCTCTATCAGACATTCCTGCACTCCTGAAGAGAACCGTATAGTGCAGGGGTGGTAGTGTTTCTATTTAGCCGCGAGCAAGGCCTGATCGATATCCGCGATGATGTCATCGATATGTTCTATACCAATCGATAGCCTGACCATGTCGTCGCTCACACCGGCAGAGGCCAGTTCCTCTGCATTGAGCTGTCGGTGAGTAGTGCTGGCAGGGTGACATGCTAGGGACTTCGCATCACCAATATTTACCAAGCGTAAAATTAACTGCAGTGCGTCGATGAAGCGGGTTCCCGCTGCCATTCCACCGTCGATACCAAAACTGAGGATACCCGCCGCTTTACCCTTGCAAAATGTCTTACTGTTTTCACGATAGGGGCTATCTTCAAGGCCGGCATAGTTTACCCAGCTGACCTGTGGGTGCTGCTGTAAGTGTTCTGCCACTTTTTCTGCATTCTCGCAGTGCCGTTCCATGCGCAGACTCAGAGTCTCGAGACCTTGCATGATCTGAAAGGCGCTCTGCGGTGATAGGGCGGCGCCTGTATTGCGTAACGGAACAACTCTACAGCGGCCGATATAGGCTGCCTCGCCCATGGCTTCGGTGTAGACGACGCCGTGATAGGACGGGTCGGGATTGTTCATGATGGGGAAGCGGTCATTATGGGCAGCCCAGTCGAATTTGCCTGAATCGACGATGGCACCGCCGATCGTAGTGCCGTGTCCACCGATATATTTTGTTAATGAATGTACTGAAATATCGGCGCCGTAGTCGAACACGCGACACAGTATTGGTGTCGCCACCGTGTTGTCGACAATTAACGGTACGCCTGCCGCATGCGCGATGTCGGCCCAACGCTGAATATCGACAATGTTACCCGCCGGGTTGCCTATGGATTCGCAAAATAGGGCCTTGGTATTTTCGTCAATCAGTGACGCTACCCGTTCGAAGTCATCCGCTTTGGCAAATCGGGTCTCGATACCCTGTCTTGGAAAAGTATGGGCAAACAGATTATATGTGCCCCCGTAGAGTTGCGATGTGCTGATGATATTGCTGCCGACCTCCGCGATGGCCTCAATAGAATAGCGGATTGCCGCCATTCCTGAGGCGACCGCCAGAGCACCAACGCCGCCTTCCAGCTCGGCTAAACGCTGTTCCAAAACAGCATTCGTGGGGTTCATAATGCGGCTGTAGATATTTCCCGGCACCGCCAAATTGAATAGATCGGCACCATGCTGGCTATCGTTAAAGGTGAACGATGTTGTTTGGTAAATCGGTGTGGTGGCAGCATTCGTTGTGGGGTCGCCCGCGTAACCGGCGTGAAGAGCGATTGTTTCTGGCTTCATTGTCTTATCCTTTCTGGAGGGGGAATAAAAATTCTAACAGGTTAAATCTTAACAAAGGCAATACAGCAGGCAAAGGCAAGATAAGTATTGGATCGCATAAATTTGAGGCGGTACTGTATCGAAGTGCAAGTCACCGGATTTGATCTAACTGTTGGCACAGGCTTCGGGCCCCCAGCACGATGCGGGCAGAGGGTCGTTGCAGGTGGTCGGGGTTGACGACAAACAAGGCGTTGTCCGCCACAGCGGTGAGAGAAGGGTAGGCTCGCCACTCATCCAACCATTCTGGACGCGCCTCCCCCATGCCGCTGGCAACGATAGCATCGGGATCACGTAACAGGACAGATTCGATACTGATTCTCGGGGCGAGTGAGCGGGCATCACGGAACACATTGTACCCACCACACAGTGAGATAATCTCGCTGATCAGGTGCTCGCCATTCACCGTTTGCAGCGGATCGTTCCAAATCTGATACAGCACGCTTAACGATCGCCTTTCCTTATAGCGGCGTTGTAGAATGCTGAGTTCTGCCTCGATGCGGCTGGCTTCGGCTTCACCGATGGTTGGCGTTCCCGCCAACTGACTGAGGTTGCGTATGCTCTTTGGTACATCCGAGAGTTGACGTAGTTCACTGACATAGACTGGAATGCCAAGTGTCTCAAACTGTGGAAGCGTTTGCATGCCATTACCCGAACCCCACATAACCACTAGGTCAGGTTGCAGAGCCAGAACCTGCTCCAGACTAAACGCGTTGTAGGTCCCCACTTCAGAAACATTTTTTGCCTCATCTGGGAAATTGCTGTAGCTAACAATGCCCACTAATTTGTCGCCAGCACCCGCGCTATAGAGGTTCTCTACGATATGCGGCGCGAGTGCCACGATGCGCTCAGCGGGTTGAGCCAGTGTCACCTCGCGTCCCGAGAAATCCTGCACGGTAATTGCGTGCGCAGGGACCGCGATCACGACGAGGAAAAGCAGTGCAAGCCGCAGTGTCATAACAATGTCGGGCGTAGTGGGGTGATCATAGGGTAGCCCTCTTGGGGATGATGGCCAACAGTGACGTCCACCCCAAAGACTTCTTTAAACAGTGTTGTGGTGAAAACCTGTTCAGGGCTGCCAAGAGCGATCTGGCATCCGTTGTCTAGCACTAGTATCTGGTCCGCGATGCTGGCCATCAGGTTTAAGTCGTGTATCACCACTACGATCGCGCAGCCCCGCATGGCCAGTTGCTGCGTCGCCAGAAGCACCAGCTGCTGATGAGCCAGATCCAACGCGGAGGTAGGCTCATCCAGTAACAGGAGGCTGCCACTCAGCGACTCTTGACCTAAGATTTGAGCAAATATTCGCGCCAGCTGCGTGCGCTGTTTTTCACCACCGGAAAGTTGTGTATAAAGCCTGTGGCGCAGGGATACCGTGTCGGTCAGCTGCAGCGCCTGTTCTACGATATCGCTGTCAGCCCGGTAGCCACTGCTGTGCGGTATGCGCCCCAGCCTGACGACTTCTGCGACAGTGTACGGAAAGCTGAGGAGCGACATCTGTGGAAGAAAAGCCAGCCGCTGCGCGCGCGCCTGTGGTGGCCATTCCGTCATTGCTCGTTCACAAAAGGTCAATTGTCCAGTGCTGGGTTGGATGTCGCCGGCGATCAATTGCAGCAGACTGGACTTACCTGCGCCGTTAGGTCCGGCAAGCCCCAAGACAGTGCCGGGCTGCAGATTCAAAGCAATATCCTCGAGCAGTGCTTGCCCCCACGGTGCAGCACAGACGCCTTTGAGCTGCAGCGTGCTCACAGACTAAACCGGTAGGGGTGTTTGCCGTTGTCCACTACTGCATCCCGTAATGGTGACGGTTACGCAGCAGGGATATAAAAAATGGCACACCAACGATGGTGGTGATAACACCCACGGGTAGTTCGGTGGGCGCCACCAGAACTCGAGCGAGAGCATCCGCCACGACCAGTAGCAGCGCGCCTGCCAAAGCGGATGCCGGCATCAGGTAGCGATGATCCGGTCCGGCCAACATGCGCACTATATGCGGCACTACCAAGCCCACGAAAGCGATGGTGCCCACAAGGGCAACAGAGGTGCCGACACCTACTGCCACCCAAATAATCAGTGCAAGCTTGATGCGGTCAACCTTGATGCCCAGATGACGGGCTTCTGACTCGCCCAGCAACAGCGCGTTCAGCGCTCCAGCGTAGCGCGGCAGTGCCACTAGTAATGCGCCACCCACTACCGAGGCCAGTATTAAACGGGGGTAGTTCGCTCCGTCCAGTCCTCCCATTTTCCATAGACTAATCCGTCGCAGCATATTGTTGTCGGCAAAAAATTCCAGCAGGCTGCCAATCGATCCAGACAAGGCGGTGATCGCAATACCCGCCAATAACATGGTCGCCACTGACGTGCCGTTGGCTGACGTTGCTAATCGGTAGACGAAGAGCACGGCAATTACGCCTCCCACAAAGGCCCCAGCCGATACGAGTGACAGTCCGATATACCCTTGTAGCAGGCTGCCCCCGGTAACGATAATGAGGGCGGCACCCAATGAGGCTCCGGCCGTCACTCCGATCAGTGAGGGGTCTGCGAGTGGATTACGAAATAAGCCTTGCATGGCGGCGCCGCTGATTGCCAGGGTGGCACCCATGACCGCTGCCAGCAGGACTCGGGGTAAGCGTATCTGCCCCACAATGAGAGCGTTGCGACTGCCGGCTTCCCCCAGCAGCGTATCGAAAATACCCTGGCTGACGTCTAGGAAAGAAAGACTTATTGCGCCACTGGCCAGTGCCAATGCCATAGCGCAGGGTAATAGAATCGCGAGAGTAGTGATCAGTAATCGCGCGCGTTGTTGCCTCTGTGAGTAAAGGCTAGCGCTAATAATCGACGCCCTTGCGGGCCATAATGCCCGCCTTAAACGCGTGCTTTACTTCTCGGACTTCAGACACGGTATCCATGGCTGCCTGCAAGGCTGAGCCCCCGCCGCGGCCGGTGACGACTACGCTTTGCGCGAAGGGACGTTCGTTAATCGCATGAATGATTTCGTCGGCAGGGAGGTAATCGTAGGCGATCATGTAGGTGAGCTCATCCAGTATGACGAGATCGTAGCGACTGTCGGCTAGCATCTCTTTGGCCACAGCCCAAGTTCGGATAGCCGCGACAATATCTCCACTGCGGTCCTGTGTATCCCAGGTGAAACCCGTGCCCATTTGATAGAAGGCCACCTGCGGACACTGTTCCTTCAGATAGATTTCTTCGCCTGACAGTTGCACGCCCTTAATGAACTGCACCACACCCACGGTGTAGCCATAACCTAGGGCTCGCATTACCATGCCGAACGCAGAGCTCGACTTACCTTTGCCATCGCCGGTGAGCAAGACGGCTACACCTCGCTCTGTGTCAGCGGCATCGATACTAGCATCGATACTGGCCTTTTGTTTCTCCATGGCCGCCTTGTGCTTTGCGTTCTTACGGTCGTCAGTCATGACAGATCCTTTAGAAGGAATATCTCAGGCCGGCGTAGCCCGCCGCACCAGCAGTGTTGTATTCAGGTATCTCTTGGTACTGCTCATCAGTTGCATTTTCGACTCGAGCATACACTTGCAGGCCCTCTATGACTTGCAAGGTCACGCTCAGGTCAAGCACCTCATACTCGTCTACACTGCCCATAGACTCTTCAGCGATATCTTTCGCTATACGATAGTTGATGTTGATCTGTATGCGATCATTCCATGGAGTGATAAGGAGGCCGACATTGGCCATATTTTTAGGTGTCCGCAGACGCTGTTCACCATCAAAATCTTGCGTGTCAGTATAAGTGTAGTTTCCGTTAAATGTAACCATGTCGCCCAGAGGAACCTCTGCAGTAAACTCGACTCCGGTGGAGGAAGATTCCCCGTCGCCCTGCAGGTATCCGGAGTAATCGACCAAATCGTAATAAATTTCATCATCAACCTTTTGATCGAAATAGACCCCTTCGACGTACCAGCCAGCAGTGGAAAAATATCCGACACCAGCATCCCAGCCTGTGCTTTCCTCTGCACCGAGTTCCGATCCCTTAGCGGGAGCGGAGGCATCGGGGCTTGCGTTGTACGCAATCTCAGATAGGCTTGGGGCACGGAACCCGGTGCCGTAGGTTGTTTTAAACTTAAGCTCGCCATCGCCCGCCTGCTGCAGGTAGACAGCCCCAACGCGATAAGTGGTTTTACTGCCGAAGTCGTCGTTGTCTGTATAGCGCGCGCCGGCAGTAACGAACATACTCTCCATTAAGCTACCCTGAGCTTCTAAGAAGTAGCCGGATTGATCACGATTATCTTCAGAGGTGTCGGTTTCTACAGATTCTTTTAGCAGCTCTGCACCATAGACCAAACTGAGTGCGTCAGATTGTTTCCAGCTTCCAAGGTAGTCAAATTTCTCCAACTCGCCTTTATAATTGTAATCGTTGACGCCCTCGGTATAAAATTTGCGGTCAGTCTTGTTGGCGCTATATGACACAGTGTTTGTAGCTGCTTCGCTCTGGTAAGTGAGCGCTATGCGGCCTGCATCCATTGAATACTCGTCATTGCAGTTGTCTGAGCGATCGAAGTTCGGGGTATAGCAGTTGTCATAGTCATTTTCGCCTTCGACGTTACGTCCTACTAATTCAAGGCGCAGTGTCTCAAGTATGTTCCAGCCGGCGCGACCGTGTAGGGTCGTATTGTCATAGCCGTCATCATCTTCCAGCACCGTATCGGTAGACAAACTGTTAAATCCTTCTGTTTCAAAGCGCTCAGCCATAAACGTACCGTCTACAGTCTCGTTGCCGCCGGTGATGTGCCCGCCATATTGCCATGTCCCGAATTTACCGCCTTCGGCCTCGACTCCGCCTGATAGACCCGCCTGTGGTGCAGTGGTGGACATATTAATGACGCCACCGGCATCGGCGCCGTAAACAAGGCCTTCTGGACCACGGAGGATCTCTATCCGATTGATACCGCCGGTAAGCAAATTGCCGAAATTCGGTCCGGCTTGCGGTGACGACGTATCAGTGAGATCAATGCCGTCAAGATAAACCTTAGTCCGAAAACCACGTTCACCGCGAATGCGGACTTCCGTTGCACTGCCAATGCCTCCATTAGTGGCAACCGACACTGCCGGCTCATAACGCAGTGTGTCGGCGACAGTGCTGAACCCACGAAGTTCAATATCCTCCTTGGTGACGATCGAAATCGACGCTGCAACTTCTCTCAATGGCATTTCGAGGCGCGACGATGTCACCACCATTTCTTCCAGTTTGTTGTCCGCATGCGCACCGATTGCAGCGACGCTAGTGAGCGTGAATAGGGTGGCGGTGGATAGTTTGTACATAACGTTACTGCCTCAAAAGCCTTAAAAAAATAAAGTGGCGATTAAGGGAGGGGATCAGGGAACGCAGCACCAAGGCGCTGAGCAACCGTGTATGAAGCCCTCCGCTTCATCGTTGCGCATTGCTAGGCAGGTATCGGGCTGACAGTCGGTGACTGTCTACCGTTGCGGGGGCAGCGGTGGACTCGGCAATAGCCGT
>CAJXWP010000006.1 GCA_913062625.1 uncultured Haliea sp.
ACGCGACTAATGTGGCTAAAGTATTCATTCGCCCAACGGTTTCTGAAAATGTGAGGTTATTTCCATCGAGCACAAGTCTCCCAAAATTTCCCGTTGAGGTATCGACCAGATTTTGGATGTGACTAGAACCTATCAGCAGACCGGTGTTTGAACCTACAATGACGCCAGAGCCGGACATTTGAGCAGCAAGCGGCCACATTGAACCAATCGTGCTCAGCTCGTTTACGACTACACTTCCATTCTGCTCGTTATTAACAGCTGCCATTAATCGAAAAGAGCGGGCTTCGAAGCCACTGAATTCTCCACCGTCTGCTACGAGGTAATAAAAACCGCTTTCCAACTTTGGCAGTCCGGTAAAACTGATGTTGCCTTCTGATGAACTGCGGCCCGTTGCTATAACCATCGATTGTTGGTTTGGGATTGCCTGCCAGAGCTTAACGTCGGCATTTACAACCGGTTTATTAGCTGACTCAACAAGAACATTGAAGTCAACTGGAACCGCATATGAGTTGAAGGCCAGTAGCAGTGAAGTTAACAGGAAAAGCTTTAAAATCTTCATAGAAAACCCTCGGTATCGGTAAGTGAGCTACGGGTGACTTTGAATTGGTCACTTAAGATTGATGACTGACAACAATCAGCTCCTAAATTCACACTCGGCGCCTGATTGCCACAACAACTAAACCATACATTATCCTCCGTCGCACTGTATGTATAGCAATAGACGGCCTATTGAGTCGATTTACTCACTCAACGTGCGAAGTAAACCGGAAAAATCCACGAAATGCTCGCCTACTGGCTTGAAAATTTGCTTGCGGCGGTGATCGTGCAATTTATACCCGTTCAATCTTGAATGAGAACATGCACTCTTCCGTATGACACGTTTCTCAGTAATGGTGCTGCCGGTTTATCATTGTGGATGAGGATTCGATTTCTACAAAATGAGGCAATGCGTCAGGCCCTGCGCTGGGAGGAAGTGGGAGCGACGTGAGGGTTAGCAGGCATAGCATCTCTCAGCCTCGCTAACAGCTATGCTATAACTGATCGTCTTCGTTAGCCTGAGAACTGCCCACAACCTGCGGCATAGCAGCGGTGTCTCAGCAGGATCGAGATCCAGCCGAGCGTTCTAGGCATCCTGGTCCAACAAGCCCTGGCGCTCGAGACAGCGGCCCACTCGTTGACTGATTAGATGCACCAGATCTTCCAGCTCTTTGATTGAAGTTGTTGCGCGAATTTATTTACTGTGTATGACGCTCTTTATATTTACGTACGTTTTAGATTTTATTAACTTTTTACTCCCTCTCAGTAAATTTGCATAGTGCCAACCCCGTACTTACTCCATTCTTAATAGCGTGTGCATGAGGCGATGCTTCTAAACACCCTCTTAACCGAAGTAAAGTTCTACGAGATTTTTAGAGTGTTGATTCTACTGGGGTTGTGGTTCTTTCAACTATTCCCACTCAATCATCGCAGGAGGATTGCTTAAAGTATCGCAGGTTGTTCTGAAGAACCTCATCTAAAATAAGACATTATTCTAGCTGAGCCTTTTTCACAATTTGGACCCATTAAATGAACTCCATCAATGCACGGAAGCTGGATAATTTTCTCGATCAGTTCTCGACAAATTGTTTCACCAGTCTCCGCTGGCGATTCACTAACCTCTAAGCGGTGCAGAATTTCATCAGAGATGTTTACACCCCATAAGTTTTTTCGTATCCAGTCAGCCTGCTTAGCTGATTTTAAAGGGCCCATCCCAATCAGCACCTTACAACTGTTAAAGGAACCGTGATCGTTCAATTTCTCCGAATATTTTTTAATCACCTCGTAATCAAAACAATACTGAGTTTGCACGAAATGCGCTCCTTGCTCGATCTTCGCAACTAATTTACTCAGCGCAGCTGGTTTAGAGAGCTGATCGTATAAATCGTCCGCCGCACCCGAATAAATTGGTAGGGGGTTTTTTATTTTTGTTCCATCGGTCAGCGTGCCTCCTGAGATGACCTTACATAGTTTAATCAATCCGTTACTATTAAACTCATTAACAACCACAGGTCCATTCTTGTCTGGCTGATCTCCGCTTAAACAAAGGACTTTATTTACACCCACCGACAGTGCACCAAGCAGTACGGACTCCAACGCAATCTGGTTCCTGTCCCTGCCCGTTAGTTGCAAAATGACATCTAGCCCACTTCTTTGTATCTCTGAAGCAACCAGCAAGCCGTTCAAACGGCTTTTGTAATTTGGTGAATCTGTTACGTTTACAGCGTCAGCCACAACGCTAAGCTCTTCAACCTTGCCAACGCTTTCAGCAAGATCAGTACTCACATCAGGTGTAGTTTCTGCTGTGAATAAAAAATCAGTTGTTTCGAACATCTCATTACTCCTAAGCAATAGTAGCCTGAATTAAAACGCTTATAGATTGTGTGTTTCAGAGGCCTATAGGGTTCTGCCATATCTCTCTAAAATGTCAAATAACATCACTATTGAGTGCGTTATCATATATAAAATAAGCGTCCTGTAAATGCCTTTTAAAGTATAGGCGAAATAAAGAGGCTATCGGCGGAAAAGCGACTCTCATCTTCCCAGTTTTATACCTTAAGGTAGTGCTCTAGCGTCGTTAATTATCGGGAAATCACGCTCGCAGCGCCCTCACCGCAGATCTATTCCAGTCATTCCCAGGCTGCGGTCCTTAGGGATGCATGCCCGGGTTTTTTAGTGACGGCGCTGGTGCTTGAACTCGGGAAACTTGGATTCCTTTCCAGCGAAATGAGGTAATGTTTCAGGTGGTGCGCGGAGAATAGCTGTGAGTAACGGATACGTAGAATACCTAGCTTGTAAATTAGTGATATTGCGATCGCCTGGCGCAGGCGCAGCGGGAGCGAGGGTGACCGCGGAGATAGGGGTGCTGCTTTCCACTTGCCAAGCCAAAGTAAGCTACTGAAGCTGTATCCTGGTGGTAGACATTTGTTAAGGGTTTTCCCGCAAAAATATTGTATAAAGAAAGCGTTGTCACTGGCTGGAGGCCGTTTCTGACAGCAAAATAGCTCCTAAGGAGCCGCTAGTCATTACCCGGTCGGTGCGGTTAAAAGATACTGCGACGAAAAGACCATTACCGCAGGTGACCGACTGCTAACCGCTGTCGGCGGCAGCGGTTCCACTAGCCCATGAAGAGATATAAATGTAAAAACCTGCCTGTTTTTCCTATAGCAGAATCAAATGCTATTATCATTACATCCTAAATCAATACGCGATTGTCTATCATTATTAGTGACACAGTAGCCACTTGGCAGCAACTTCGGTACATATCGCATCAACTCCGGATCATACAAACTCTTCTCTAAAAATTTTACTAAGTTAGTGATTTCTTCCTCACTCAAATCTAGAGGCACAAAACGATGGTCTAAGTCAGTTGAGTCAAGATCAGTATGTTCGGGAACTGCCACTATCTTGTATCGCACTACCTCTTCTACACTAGCAAATGAGGCACCATGACCGAACACATTCGTATCGATAAGGTTATAAAGTGTCGGCACTTTAAAGGCGTACCTCTCCATATCATCGCCAGTAAATCCACCGCGACCTTCTCTTGTCGCCTGCTTAACTTCACCAATAGTATCTGCCCACATATCTAAGTCGTTGAACCCTAGCGTCATAAACATGTCCTGTGCCGTCGAACCGACAGGAGATGATAGCGCGGGGCCGTTGTGACATCCTGCACAGTTACCCTTACCAAAAAATACGATAGCACCCTCCACTTCTTCCAGGGACATTATAGTCATATCACCGCGCAAGAATTTCTGGAACGGTGCACGGTTAGCAAGAATAGTTCGTTCATATCCTGCAATCGCAAGAGCAGCTGCTTCTAACATATCATGGGGTTGTGACACACCATATGCAGCCTCAAACATCATCTGATAGGTTTCATTATTAGTAAGTATAGAGTTCTCTTCGTCCACCGCCATTCTATGCACACCTAATCCGGCAACTGCCTGTGTTTCTAGACCGGAAAAATTACGCAGGTTTGCTGCCTTTGGGGTTCCTTCGGTAAAATGGCGTTCCGGATCGATACCTATATTCACGATACCACCCACCTCATTACCAAACTGACCATTCCACAACATCACTTCTTGGTATGCGGTGTTGAGTACTGCAGGAGACGTTACGGGTTGTACATCTGCAAATTCTTCCATACCCTCAGCGAAGGTTCGGTGGTCAAACCCCACCCCCCCTTCACCGATACCTTGTCGAATACCAGACTTAAAACCGTTCTGGCCGCTATGGCAAGATGCACAAGACCATGTGTTTTCCATATCCGTCTTATTATCCTCAGTCGACGTGAGACCCGTCTCATGGTAAAGCAACTTACCCAGCGCTACTTTCTCGATAGTAATTGGATTGCTCGGGTCTTGGGGAATATTGAAAAAATCGTCACTCTCTGGAAGCATGTATCCCTCGAAAGAACCTGTAGGCGAGGTTACACTCATCATTGTTTTTAGTTCAGCGATGGATATATCGAGGGTAGATGGGGGTAATTGAATACCCGTACTGGGCTCTTCAAATGAATTGCCAGAATTGTCAGAGTTGCCAGAGTTGCCAGAGTTGCCAGAGTTGCCAGAGTTGCCAGAGTTGCCAGAGTTGCCAGAGTTGCCAGAGTTGCCAGCTTCACATGCCGCAAGGAAAACAACTAAAAACAGCAAGATTAAATTATTTTTCATATTATTAGCACTTTTGTGTATTCCACTATTTGGGCGCACTATACTACGATAATCGTTATGGTCAAGAGGAATCGCGGATACTGCTGACGTGGACGTTCTGTTGCAGCGATTGGCCTCCGGTGATTGGCCTCCGGTGATTGGAGAAGTACGCTGGAATCGAGGTCGCCAAGCCACCCGGTATTGGATACAACGCCTCGTCCGGTGTCTGAACCTCTGACCTCATATGCCAGCGAGGTTGCAACGTTGCGCTTATCGCGTATCTTTGATGCATGCTTTGTGAAACAAAAGAACGCTAAAAAAAATGTACTGTGTAACGTTTTCATTGCGCCACGCACAAAACGATGCTGGCACCCGCTGCGGCGTACTTTTTGCATGTCATCATGAGGCAAGAACAATGACTGATGCTAGAAACTACATAATGGTATTAGCAATAACGCTACTTTGCGCCTGTAGTAATGGTAGCGGACATAGTCAACCGTATAGTGGTGACAATGAAGCGGCGACAGCCACTGTCTTCGAAGAAAAGAATTCAATCCAGTGTGGGTCATCGGGTCTTAGCACTGAACAAAGTCGGCAAACTTTAATTACTAATGGCATCGACGTCATTCAATCGGATTGTGCCTACAATAATTTAATGGCATTTCCCAGCGTCTGTGGCGCAGACACCGGTGAGATACTTGTCCATGAGATCCCAAAACAAAATGTAGTGGATGCTGAAAAATCTGGCTTTACCAACACCAATGACATAAGTGATGACTATAGTATTTATGATTGCACCTAGACACCAAAGAAGGTTGTGGCTACTGCGTCTCATCTTGCAGCCTGATACTGCAGTCTCATCATGTAACTCTGTCCGACGGGTTGACTCGCGTTGAGAAAAAATTTGATCATTGTTAAGACCTTCGTCTCTTTCCGTAACACGCCCTTGCAGGCAGTCCATGACGTCGTCATGCAGCCACGCCACAGAGGTACTGCCAGGAGCCAACGGTCTTTGTTGGACTGACTACAGCATATTTTTTTGGCAAATACTTTTCTGAGATTTTTTCATCTTAAATCCATGAAATCCATGAAATCTATCAGACGATATGCTTCGGGCAGGACAGATCTGTTCAGCTTGTATTGTTTAATTCGAATATCGTTTTCTTAACCTAGTGAGGCATAGCTTTGAGCATTAGTTTTTTGAGGTAGTCAGCCCGGTCCTGAATCATCTTGGCTCGGCCTTCTAAGTATGCGGTCCTGTTGTAAGCTGTGCCACTGGGATCTCGAACTGCGTGTGGTGAGTCTATTACGTAAAAGACACGGCCGCAGTGACGGCAAGAGACTGCCAATCGAGTCATAATTTGATAGTTGCTGAGGGTGTAACCCCAAATAAATTAATATAATCAGGGGCTTAAGTACTTAAATGGCGGAGAGCGAGGGATTCGAACCCTCGATAGGGTATAAGCCTATACGCCCTTAGCAGGGGCGCGCCTTCAGCCACTCGGCCAGCTCTCCGTAGGTTTTTGTGGCACCTTAATACAGGTGCATCCACAGGCGCGAGATAATACCACAAATGCTACGAAATCAAAGCCATAGCAGGGTGTAGGAGTACTTATTCTTTATCTTCTGCGTTCGGAGTGTCGCCATCGTGGATGCGAACGAAGATTTCCTCTCGGTGCACCGCAATATCTTTAGGCGCGTTGACGCCAATGCGAACCTGATTGCCCTTAACGCCCAACACGGTCACAGTGACTTCCTCGCCTATCATTAGCGTCTCACCGACTTTACGGGTCAAAATTAACATCTTTGGTGCCCTCTGAAGTCACAACCTTTATGCCATTATCACAGTATGGACTGACTTTTTTATACCCTTAGGTCAGCGCTACGCATACGTTCTTTGTCACTTTATGTATAGCACACATTTTTGTAAAAACAATGTCGTGAAGCCTTGCGTGTTTTCAGTGCCAGCACAACGCCTATTTTTCTTGGCACGTATTTTCTTCCTTCGGTTCGTTTTCCAGCCCAAACGATGAATGCAGAGCACGCACTGCCAATTCCAAAAATTTCTCCTCAACAATGACCGAAATCTTTATCTCGGAAGTAGTGATCATTAGAATATTAATGCCAACCTCACCCAAGGCGGAGAACATCTGACTCGCCACACCCGCGTGCGAGCGCATACCCACGCCAACCACCGACACCTTCGCAATTTTGCTGTCGCTAGTAACCTTACCTGCCCCAATGTCGCTTGCTATCTGATTAAGTACCTCTTCAGCACGCGGCAGATCACCGCGCCCAACAGTAAAGGTGAAATCGACGGTACTATGATGGCTAACGTTCTGGACGATCACATCCACTTCAATATTGGCCTCACCAATGGGGCCCAAAATCTGATAAGCCACACCCGGCATATCCGGTGCACCCTCGATGGTTAGCTTCGCTTCATCACGATTGAATGCGATGCCAGCAATTGTCGGCGTTTCCATAGCGCTATCGTCCTCCATTGAAATCAGTGTGCCCGGGCCGTCCTTAAAACTGTGCAAGACCCGCAGCGGAACATTGTACTTCCCTGCAAATTCAACGGCCCGAATTTGCAACACCTTGGAACCCATGCTGGCCATTTCCAGCATTTCTTCAAAGGTAATTCTAGACAGACGACGAGCGCCATCCACCATCCTAGGATCTGTAGTGTAAACACCATCGACATCAGTGTAGATCTGACACTCGTCTGCTTTCAGTGCCGCGGCTAATGCCACGGCAGTCGTATCAGAACCCCCTCTGCCCAGCGTCGTAATATTGCCACTTTCATCGACCCCCTGAAAACCGGCCACCACAATCACGTAGCCCTCTTTCAAGTCTCCAATCAGACGATCGCTATCAATCTCACGAATCCGCGCCTTAGTATGCGCATTATCAGTAAGAATACGCACCTGGGTTCCGGTGTAAGACTTAGCTTTCACGCCCTGCTTGTTCAGTGCCATGCTCAGCAGTGCAGTTGTGACCTGCTCTCCAGTGGAAAGCAGCACGTCCAGTTCACGGGGTAATGGTCTCTCCTGTATCTCTTGCGCCAGTGCCATCAGCCGGTTAGTTTCACCGCTCATGGCCGAGACGACCACGACCACGTCGTCGCCCCTGGCGCGAAAGGCGGCGACCTTTTTTGCCACGAGCTCGATGCGCTCAACATCACAGACCGAGGTGCCACCAAATTTTTGAACGATGAGACTCATAGTTTCTCGCGCAGCTCGCTGCGACCTTAATCAGGCGCGCCAAAAAGGTGCCCCATCAAACAACAAAGTGACCTAATTTTACACCGTCCGGGGAACTTAATCCGCACCACAATTCACATCAGTCCAACTGCGATGACACCCAATCAGGCACAGCCTTCAGTACTGCCGGCAAAGCGTGGACATCGGTACCGCCGCCCTGAGCCATATCAGGCTTCCCGCCGCCCTTTCCACCGAGGCGCCCCGCAAATTCACGCATCAGGTCACCCGCTTTGACCTGACCGGTTAGATCACTGGTCACTCCCGCAGTCAGGGCAATCTTGTCCCCGACCACTGCCGACAACAGGATCACCCCACTTCCCAACTTATTTTTACACTGGTCTAACGTGTCGCGCAGTGATTTAGCATCTGCACCGTCTACGTTAGCCGCAAGTACTTTAATGCCTCGCACTTCCACAACCTCAGCGGTGAGATCACTGCCCGCGGAAGTCGCCAGCTTTTGCTTAAGTCGAGCCACTTCCTTTTCTAACTCTCGATTCTCAGTGCGCAAGGCCCCTACCTTCAACGCGACATTATCAGTATTTCCCTTGACCACCTCACACACCTCGGCCAACTGCTGTTCATTCGCATCCAGCAGCGCCAATGCACCAGTGCCCGTCACGCCTTCGATACGACGCACCCCGGAAGCGACTCCAGATTCAGACACGATGCGCAGCAAACCAATATCACCGGTACGATCAACGTGAGTACCACCGCACAGCTCCACAGAAAAATCTTGCTCACCCATGGATAACACGCGCACTTCTTCACCGTATTTTTCACCAAACAACGCCATCGCACCAGACGCTACGGCCTCATCCATAGTCATCAAGCGCGTTTGAACCGCTGTATTCATGCGTATTTGATCATTGATCATATTTTCAATTGTCTTCAGTTGCGTCGGGGTCACGGCTTCCGGGTGCGAGAAATCAAACCGCAGCCGCTCGGAGTCCACCAACGAACCCTTCTGCTGCACATGATCACCCAACACCGTGCGCAGAGCCGCATGAAGCAAATGAGTCGCACTGTGACTGAGACGAGTGCGCTGTCGCAAATTCGAATCGACGTGGGCCGAAAGCGTGTCACCGCACTGTACGTTGCCCTGCAACACTTTTACCTGATGCAGGTGATGATCAGCCGTTTTAGTTGTCGTTGACACTTCCAGCCGAACACCAGAAGCACTTAGATAACCCGTATCTCCAGCCTGGCCACCAGACTCTCCATAAAATGGTGTGCCATCCAAAACGACAGTGCCAGACTCATCGAGGTTGAGAACAGTAACGTCTTCGCCGTCTCGCAGTAGCGCTGTTACCACGCCCTTCCCCTCCAGCTTGTCGTAGCCAGTGAACTCGGTCCTGCCTTCAAGCTTCAGCAGATTGCTATAGTCGACCTTGAAGCTTCCCTTATCCTGCGAGCGAGAACGTTGCTCAGCCATCGCAAGGTCATAGCCAACCATATCCAGCGTCAGGTTTCTCTCTCGTGCAATATCGTTCGTCAGGTCCGTGGGGAACCCGTAAGTGTCATACAGTTTAAACACCATTTCTCCGGGAATTTCACTACCGTGCAAGTCTGCCAGCGCTTCCTCGAGAATTTGTATGCCATTGTCTAGGGTTCGGGCGAATTGCTCCTCTTCGGTCAAAAGCGTCTTTTCTACTAGAGCCTGCTGTTTGATCAATTCGGGATAGGCATCGCCCATTTGCGCTGCCAACGTGGCCACCAATTTATAAAAAAACGGTTGGTCTGCTCCCAGCGTATTGCCGTGGCGAACAGCCCGACGAATGATACGTCGCAACACATAAGCGCGACCCTCATTGCCCGGCAGCACACCGTCGACAATAAGAAAAGCACAGGAACGAATATGGTCGGCGATAACTTTGAGCGAGTTATGTTGCAGATCTTCCACCTGCAACAACTGCGCCGCAGATTTGATGATCACCTGGAACAAGTCGATGTCGTAGTTGTTGTGTACCTTCTGCATTACGGCAGCAATACGCTCCAGACCCATTCCAGTGTCGACAGAAGGGTGAGGAAGCGGATGCAGTTCTCCGCTCTGGTCGCGATTGTACTGCATGAACACCAGGTTCCAGATCTCAATGAAGCGATCCAAGTCTTCGCCCTCACTGCCGGGCGGGCCTCCCGGAATATCTTCGCCATGGTCATAAAAGATTTCGCTACAGGGTCCACAGGGGCCGGTGTCGCCCATCTGCCAAAAATTATCCTCGTCAAGGCGTGAGATGCGCGCCTTGGGGAAACCGATTTCATCGATCCATATCTGCTCGGCCTCATCATCGGACAGATGCACGGTGACCCACAATTTTTCCGGGGGGAGGCCAAGCGTTACGGTGAGAAAATGCCACGCATAACGGATAGCATCGCGCTTGAAATAGTCACCAAAACTGAAGTTACCCAGCATCTCAAAGAAGGTGTGATGACGCGCGGTATAGCCGACATTCTCTAGATCGTTATGCTTACCCCCCGCGCGCACACAGCGCTGACTGCTAGTAGCACGAACGTAGGCGCGAGGTTCCGTGCCTAGAAAGGTATCCTTAAACTGATTCATCCCGGCATTGGTAAACAACAGGGTAGGATCGTTGGCCGGAACCAATGAGCAACTCTCAACGCGTGTGTGCTCATGCTGTTCAAAATAGGCCAGAAAGGCCTCACGTATCTCTACGGTCTTCATACTCAATCTCAGTTATGTTGAGGGAGCCAGTGGTGTTCAGCCCGCCATATGGCCTTCGGCGAACGCCCTGCCTCCTATGATGTGCAGATGCAGATGAAAAACGGTCTGACCGGCCTCGGCGCCATTATTGACCACCAAGCGAAAGGCATCACCTACACCCAGTTGCTCAGCGAGTTTGCCCGCAACCAGCATCAAATGACCCAGCAGCGCTTGATCGTTTAACTGGGCATCCACCAATCGGGGAATGTTCTGTCTTGGAATCACCAAAACATGAACCGGGGCCTGAGGGTTAATGTCATTTATGGCAATACAATGCTCATCCTCATAAAGGAACTCACTGGGAATTTCACCACTGATAATTTTTGAAAATATCGTATCTGACATGCTCTGCTACACCCGTTTTTTATCCCAGTTTTTCGTCAGTCGTCAGCTGTCGGGCTTCACTTTCCAGCATCACTGGAATGCCATCGCGCACTGGGTAGGCTAGGCCGGATGCCTTGCAGACCAGCTCGTCCTTTTGCGTGTCGTACTCCACTGGTGCCTTGCTGACAGGACAGACCAGAATACTAAGCAGTCGTTTATCGATCATTACCGTCTCACAATTCCAATTAAGTACAGTATTGTACGGGGTTTTTAGGGGTTTGGCATGGTTGGAGCCAGCAATTGTGGGTCTATCCGGTGGTTGCGCCAGTTCATACGCCAGTCAAGGTGTGCGCCCGTGGCTCGACCGGTGGCACCTACCTTGCCGATCACATCACCAGAGTTTACCTCCTGCCCCACTTCCACCAACACCTTGCTCAGGTGCAGAAACGCAGAAGAGAAGCGAAATCCATGGTCCAAGATGACCGTACCGCCAGAATAAAACAGGTCGGGTTCCGCCAACGTGACAACACCCGCAGCGGGAGCGAGCACGGCAGTGCCGGTTGGAACCGCCACATCTATACCATAGTGGGGATTTCCTGCCGCGCCATTATAATAACGTTGACTACCATATACTCCAGATATTGGCCCTATTGTCGGCCATTGAAACCCCGCCAAAGCATCCCGCAACAGGTCCGGGCGCGACAAGTATTGAGCCTTCGCCGAATTAACAAGTGCCTGCTCCTGTCGAATCCTCTCCAGTTGCTCTGGCGGCGGTGTCACTGTTTTCTGGGGCACGCCGTGCACTTGCTGAACAGCGTACTGACGCGGCGTAACCTGCAGCGTCTGACGACACACCTCTGCGCCGTCCTCCACCATCAAGTCAGCAGTCGCGGCCGCATCGCGGCCAAAACCGGCAATGGTGGTGCCATCTTGCAGAACATCCAGCGTCTCCCCGTCCAGTGTCACGCGACTTCCCGATGGCACTGTGCCCCATATCAGCCCGCCCTGAGTCAGGCTACCGTGAATCTCCATGCAATCTGCTAACACGTCAGTCGGCATATACAACGATGCAGCGGTAAAAAAGGTGAATGCTGTCACTAATCGCGCGCGGTGCTGTTGTGCCATCCACTTCCCCATACAAATATCCGTTATGCTGGTCTTTCTAACAGCGAAAACAGAAGGAGTCCAGCGGGATTTTGTTACTCGGTGACAACCGCTAAAATAATACTATGGGACGCTACCGACCACCGCGCCAGCGCGGCTCCAGATATATTACCCCCGAGGGCGAGCAGGCCCTGCGCGAAGAGCTGCATCAATTGTGGAAAATTGAGCGGCCGGTCGTCACTGATACGGTACATGAAGCCGCCAAGAATGGTGACCGGTCTGAAAATGGCGACTACATCTACGGCAAGCGGCGACTGCGCGAAATAGATTCCAGAGTGCGTTTTCTCAACAAGCGTCTTGATGAAGTTGAAGTGGTGCAGCGCATTCCCAGCGAGACCGACAAGGTTTTCTTCGGCGCATGGGTGGTGCTGGAGAACGAAGCCGGCGAAGAGGCGTGCTGGCGCGTGGTCGGTCCGGATGAATTTGATCTGGCCAGCGGCAAGCTCAGCATGGATTCACCCATGGCACGGGCGTTACTGGGTAAACGTTTAGATGATGAAGTTAGAGTGCTGAGTCCTGCGGGGGAGCAGATTTATTATATTACGGGGATCCGTTACGCAGAATCTAAAGAACAATCACCGCCCCTGGCCTAGACTTTCTGTTTGCGCCGCCGGTATAGCACCGCATTGCCGTGTCAGCCTCCAAGAACGAGAGTATTTCTCATCTAGATGCGCAATAGCCTTCGGCCAGAAATGCCGCTAGCGTAATGCGCCATAAATAATGTTCTCCAGTTGCCCCCTGAAATTAAACGTACTGGAGGGCATCAGCTGAGTCATAAAAATAACCACTAGCTCCTCCACCGGGTCTACCCAAAACAAAGTGCTGGCCAAACCGCCCCAAAAAAAACTGCCCGTGGACGCAGGATAACCATTGCGCACAGCATCCAGTTTGATGGCGAAGCCCAGCCCAAAGCCTACACCTTCATACGCTGATTCGCTGAAACCACCGGTGGCCGTTGCAGAAAGATCCGCGCCGCCTGGCAGGTGATTGCGGGTCATGAGTGCCAGAGTGCGCGAGCCAATAATCCGCGTACCCTCTAACGTGCCCCCACTCAGCAGCATCTGGCAAAACCGATAATAATCGCCCACTGTGGACAACAAGCCGCCCCCCCCAGAATAGAAACTAGGGCTGGTGAATTGGCTGTCTTGCCCGTCATCGTTCAACACCATCTCCCGGTTCATATTACGCTCGTAACAGGACGCAAAGCGCGCAGTGTCGGTCGGCGCGATCCCAAAACTCGTGTCCATCATACCCAGTGGCTCAAAAATGACGCTGCGCAAGTAGTCGGGAAGGCTCTGCCCACTAATCGCTTCCACTAAGTGGCCTAGGACATCAGTTGCCAATGAATAATTCCAGCGTTCCCCCGGGGAAAACTCCAACGGTAAAGCTGCCAGCTGATCGACCATATCCTGCAACGTGTACCCAGGGCGCGGGCTGCCGACTTGTTGCTTTCGATACGCATAATCAACGTTAGAAGCACGCAAAAAATCATAGGTCAGACCAGAAGTGTGCATGAATAAATCACGAATGGTCATGGCCCGCTTACAGGGCTCGGTGGAAAACAACGGGTAAGAACCGGCGGTCCAAACCCCCAGGTTACGCCAGGAAGGAATAAATCGATGCACGGGGTCGTCTAGCGAAAACAGCCCCTTCTCGAGCAGCGTCATCATAGCCAAGGAGGTAATCGGCTTGGACATAGAATAGATGCGGACAATGCTGTCCTCGGCCATTACAGTGCCGCGCTCGAGATCGCGGTGGCCCTGAACATCCAAATAACAGGCCTTTCCACCGCGGGCGACTAACGTGATACTGCCGGAGATTTTCCTCGGCTCGATATAGCGCTTTGTGAGATGCTCGCTCACGCGGGCCAACTGCATACTGTCCATACCAACTGACTCAGGGGTAACAATCTCCAACACACTCACTCTCCTCTGGCTCGATAACGGTCCCTAGTGATACCTACGCTAAGCCGAAAACGCAAGCCGGGCAGTCGTTTTATCTTTTCCATTAGGTGCCGCTCAGCGCAGCAATTTATTGTCCGTCAGGATGTTCTTTTGCTATAATGTTATCGGTCAAAAACACCTACACTATCGCCTTCTTATTAGTAACTTCCGGAGCACCCATGAGCCGTCCGTCTCTATTGGATTTGGAAAACCATGGCGATTTCATCCAACGCCATATTGGACCTACCCCAGAACAGCAAACAGCCATGGCCCGGGCGATTGGCTACGACACCCTAGATGCGCTGATTGATGACACTGTGCCTGCGGCCATTCGTCGGGACCAGCCCATGAAGCTGCCTGGAGCGCAAACTGAGCAGCAAGTCATTGCGCGGCTGCGAGAGTTGGCAGATTTGAATATCGTCAACCGTTCCTTTATCGGCATGGGCTACCACGACACTTTCACACCGCCAGTAATACAGCGCAATGTACTAGAAAATCCGGGCTGGTATACCGCCTACACGCCTTATCAGCCAGAAATATCCCAGGGCCGCCTGGAAGCGCTACTGACCTTCCAGCAGATGGTGCTCGACCTGACCGGCATGGACTTGGCAAATGCCTCCATGCTGGACGAAAGCACCGCCGCCGCAGAGGCCATGACACTGTTACAACGGGTGAATAAGAAGAATCGCAGCAGCACCTTCCTGATAGCAGACGATTGCCACCCCCAGACTATCGCTGTAGTAAAAACTCGAGCCAAGGCACTGGGTATTGAGGTCTTAGTCGGCAATCCGGCAGAGCTGCTCAACACTACCGAGGCCTTCGGTCTGCTTGTGCAATACCCCGGGACCTATGGGCATCTACAAGACATTTCTCCATTGACAGAGAAAGCCCATAACAAGAATACGCTAGTGGCGGTGGCGGCGGACATTATGGCTCTACTGCTGGTGAAATCACCCGGCTCAATGGGCGCCGATGTAGTGTTGGGCAATACCCAGCGCTTTGGTGTACCCATGGGCTTTGGCGGTCCACATGCGGCTTTTTTTGCCACTCGGGACGCCTACAAACGTTCTACCCCGGGACGTATTATCGGTGTATCTATAGACCGACGTGGCAACCAAGCCCTGCGTATGGCAATGCAAACCCGCGAGCAACATATCCGTCGCGAAAAGGCCACCAGTAACATTTGTACCGCGCAAGCACTGCTCGCCGTTATGGCTGCTTTCTATGCTATGTACCATGGACCGACGGGACTGCGACGGATAGCCACCCGCATTCAGCGCTTGGCCTGTATTCTAGTGAAGGGGCTAGAAGACGCAGGCTTCGCGCGCGACAACGCCAGCTTCTTTGATACCATCAGCTACACAGTGGGTGAACAACAACGGGCTATCGTTGAACGCGCACTCGCCAGCGGTTTAAACCTGCGCATCATCGGCAGTGATCGCCTGGGCATTGCCTTGGATGAAACCACCTCAGCCTCGGACATCGAAGCTCTGTGGCGCGCCTTTACCGGCGATAGTGCCTCCGCCTCCGTCGCAATGGTTGATACTCAAGTAACAGATAACGGCGGCATTCCGGAACCGTTGCTGAGACCCATTGACTATCTGCAACACCCTCTGTTCAACCACTACCACTCAGAGACGGAAATGCTGCGCTATATGCGCTACCTAGAAGACAAAGACATGGCGCTCAATCGCGCAATGATCGCTCTGGGCAGCTGCACCATGAAGTTGAATGCCACCACTGAAATGCTACCGGTGACCTGGCCTGAATTTGCCCGGTTACACCCGTTCGCGCCCCCCGAACAGACCGCCGGCTATCAAGCCATGCTAACGGAGCTTGATAGAATGCTGGTGGAGTGTACCGGCTATGACGCCATTTCTTTGCAGCCCAATGCGGGCTCCCAGGGCGAGTACACAGGGCTATTGGTCATCAGGCGCTATCACGAAAGTCGCGGTGACACGCAGCGTAACGTATGCCTAATCCCCTCCTCCGCACACGGCACCAACCCTGCCAGCGCGACGCTGGCAGGCATGCGAGTCGTGATTGTTGAATGTGACGGGCTTGGGAATATCGACATGGCCGACCTGCGCACCAAGGTCGAACATCACACGCAAGATCTCTCATGTATTATGGTGACTTACCCATCCACCCACGGTGTATTCGAAGAATCCATCATTGAATTGTGTGAAATTATTCATCACCACGGCGGCCAGGTCTACGTGGACGGCGCCAATCTAAACGCTCTCGTGGGAATTGCTGCGCCGGGAAAATTCGGCGCTGATGTATCGCACCTTAATTTACATAAGACTTTCTGTATTCCACACGGCGGCGGTGGCCCGGGCATGGGTCCCATCGGTGTAGGCGCGCATTTACAACCCTTCCTACCCAGCCATCCAGTTGCACCTATTGCAGGTCTAGATGTGAACAACGATGTCGTATCTTCTGCTCCCTTTGGGAGTGCTTCTATTTTGCCGATCTCTTGGGCCTATATCGCACTGATGGGTGAAGAAGGTCTGACGCAGGCTACGAAGGTGGCCATTCTCAGCGCCAACTACATTGCCCACCGACTTAAGGATCACTATCCCATTCTCTACACAGGTGCCAGCGGCAATGTGGCACACGAATGCATTTTAGATATTCGCCCGATCAAGGAAGACAGCGGCGTGTCGGAGGAAGATATCGCCAAGCGCATGATCGACTACGGGTTTCATGCACCGACCATGTCTTTTCCGGTGGCTGGCACGCTCATGGTGGAGCCGACAGAATCAGAATCCTTGGCGGAAGTCGATCGATTTTGCGATGCACTCATAGCAATCCGCCTAGAAATCAATGCGGTACAGACCGGCGCACTTGATGCAACAGATAACCCATTGACCAACGCCCCACACACGCTCGCCGACGTCGCTGCTAGCACCTGGGATCATCCGTATGACCGCGAGCAGGCAGCTTACCCTGTCGCATCTTTGCGGCACTATAAGTACTGGGCGCCCGTTAATCGGGTAGACAATGTCTATGGTGACCGCAACCTCTTTTGCGCCTGCCCAGCCATCGACTCTTATCGGGTTGAGACTTAGCGCAGTATCCAGCGCACCCTTGACTCTCTAGCTACCACTTGCATACAGGAACAGCTATGTCTGACATTCTTGCTCAATCATTGAGGCTGCCCTGTGGAATAGCCCTAGAAAATCGCCTTGTGAAAGCCGCCATGACAGAAGGGCTTGCCAATCCCGCAGGAGTGCCGACGGCCGCTCTCGAACGGTTATATGGCCTGTGGAGTGACGGCGGTGCGGGGTTGCTTCTGTCCGGCAACATACTGGTGGACGGCGATCATCTAGAACGCCCCGGCAACGTCATCATAGATCAACCACCAAATGCAATCATGCACCAAGCGCTTTCGAGTTGGGCTAGAACAGCGACCCGCAACGGCAATCATTTCTGGGCGCAAATCAGCCATGCCGGGCGACAGACCCAAAAGGTTATCAACCCCAATCCAAAGGCTCCGTCTGCGGTAAAAATGGGTCTACCCGGAGGACAATTCGGCGAGCCGGTTGCAATGACGATGCCTGAGATCGAAGACATTGTGCGTCGCTTCGGCGTATGCGCTGCGGCCGTTAAAGCGGCAGGCTTTACCGGCGTCCAGATTCATGCGGCCCACGGCTATCTGCTGTCGCAGTTCCTCAGTCCGCGCACTAATCTACGCAGTGACCAATACGGTGGTGAGCTGGCTAATCGTGCCCGGGCACTACTGGAGTGCGTTCGCGTAGTCCGCGAGTCGGTAGGCCAGGACTTTCCGGTAGCGGTCAAACTCAACAGTGCAGATTTTCAAAAAGGCGGTTTCGCTTTTGAAGACAGCCTGCAAGTGGCCCAATGGCTAGAAGCGGCAGGGATCGACGTAATAGAGATTTCCGGCGGGACTTACGAGCAACCCAAACTGCTTGGCGCTGAGGGAATTGAAGAAGAAGAGCAACAAAATGTTGCGCTCTCCACGCTGATGCGCGAAGCCTACTTCGTTGATTTTGCGCTGGCCATGAAGGAAACGGTATCCGTTCCGCTTATGGTAACGGGTGGCTTCCGTCGACGCGCTGTGATGGAGCAGGCCATCACCGCTGGCGGTGCAGACCTGATCGGCCTTGGGCGACCATTGTGCGTCGTTACGGATGCACCTGCCAAATTATTGTCGGGAGCATTGGAGCTGCCGCGCTTTGAATCACAACTGGCAATGTTTCCGCCTTGGCTAACGTTTCTTAACCGCTCTAAAACCCTGCGCACGCTCGCGACCTTCGGCGTTCAATACTGGTATTATGCGCAGCTGGACTCGCTTGGGGTTAATGGAAAAGCGGAACCGACCATGACCGTTTTCTCAGCGACGAGGAAGGTCATGTCTCAACAGAAGCGCTGGCTCGCTGCGCGGCGTCGATAGAACCTCTATTCGACGCCAGGAAATCCATGAGCTTCTCAGTTTCCTGACGAGACCCCTTGGTTTTACTGAGCAAGTGGACGGTATGCTCCGCTCGATCGAGAAACAATTTGCCACTAACTGAACCGGCCTCGGTGGCGACAGCCAACCAAACGATGGTGTCGGCGCCCTCCTCGGATGATCGCAGCACGTGGCGGGTGAGTTTGCGAAACTGAGGCAGCGCGCTGCGGACACCCGGCGTATCAGCCCATCCAGGGTGCATCGCGTTCACTACGATACCTTCACCCTCCCACTCGGCGGCCCACTCCTGCGTCAACACCATCAATGCGCGTTTTTGTCGAGCATAAGCCTCACTACCCGAATATGCGGGGGTGTCAGGCACCAACAACTGTTCCACATTGAGCGCCTGACTGTACATGCCCCCCGAGACCACATTAATCACCCGAGGGGATGATGCCATCAAAAGAAGAGGCTTAAGTCCTTCGGTCAGACGATAAGGACTGAGCAGCAAAAGTGCAAAGCTTTGTTCCAGCCCTTCACTCGTTTCGCTTCGAGGATTAAAAAGTGCGCCGGCATTATTGATTAGCACGTCGATAGGCCGTCCATTTTTCTTCATCCGTTCGACTAGGCTATCGACATCGGCCATCAGACTTAAATCCGCAAGCTCATAGCGTATGTCGCTGTTTCCAGTTTCTAATTTTAGATCAGCGACAGCCTTTTCCGCCTTCACACGATCACGCACAACCAGCGTCAAGTCAGCACCGCGACGGGCCAGCTCCTGAGCGGTCGCATAACCTAGCCCTGATGATGCGCCAGTAATGACCATGTGCTTGTGCTTTACAGAGGCCGTCATAGGATGAAAGCGCTTGCGGCCGAGCTTATACCCAAGCCGCGAAAACAAAGACAATGCTGGAAGCACTAGTTTATCAGCGACCTTGTCGGTTGCGGTCGGCGTCTCGACAGGAAAGTTATCTTTCAGCGCACGTGCGAGTCCCGCTACCGAGTCTCTGCCCATACTCTCCAGTCCTTGCTGTGCGAATCCAGCGAGCGTCGACATCAACGGCTTAAAAAAGAATTCAGCACGATAATCTATACGCGTTCCACCGGGCACATCAATAAACGAAATTGTGTCCTCAATATCAAAAAATCTGCAGCTCCCACTCAGCACAATGAGCATATTGGCCTGCAGCGTTTTCACGGTGTAAAGCAGCGTAATACTCCCTATCGGAAGCGCGCACTCTACTTCGAATATTGTCCCTACGGCAACCGCGCCGGGCGTCAATTTGCGAGCCGCAACAGCGGTAGCGTCCCATTCAACGGTCGTGGTGAAATCGCTGACGTAGTCATAGACTTCCTCCGGAGAACGTTTTACATCAGCGATTTCATGTAGCACAGTCATTGCGTTTCACCATTAAGTTTAACGTCAGTAGTGTTGGGTTATCCTAACTTCATGTCCGCATAGGCGGCCAAAGCGGCACCTCGTGCATCACGATGGTCAACAATAGGAAGCGGATATGTCTCACCCAATATGACGCCGGCGTCTTGCAACACTGCTGGGGGAGCCAGCGAGGGTTCATGCAAGAATTTATTCGGCAACGCCGCCAGTTCCGGCAACCAGCGTCTCAGGTAGTCGCCATCACCATCGAATTTCTGTGCCTGTGTCGTTGGATTAAAGATACGAAAATACGGCGACGCGTCGGCGCCACTGCCGGCAACCCACTGCCACCCGCAAGCATTGTTGGCTAAATCAGCATCCACGAGCGTGTCCCAAAACCAGCGTTCGCCGGACCGCCAGTCTACTAATAAATGCTTACACAAAAAAGAGGCAGCGACCATTCGCACGCGATTGTGCATATAACCCGTTTGCCACAGTTCTCGCATTCCTGCGTCAACGATAGGGTATCCCGTTTTTCCCTGCTGCCACGCGCTGAGTGCGTCCGCGCCCCCAATCCAAGGAAAAGCGTCGAAGTCAGACTTGAATGCGTGCGTCGGCATCGTAGGGAAGTGGAATAAAAGGTGATGAGAAAACTCACGCCAGCCCAATTCACTCAGAAATTTTTCAGCCTCATCACCCAGTTGTGGATCGACCAACTCAGCTTCCCTCACCGTGCAAAAAACCCTATGAGCCGCTATCTCTCCAAAGTGCAAATGTGGCGACAATCCGGATGTCGCGCCGCGAGCCGGATAATTCCTACCGCTATCGTACTGCGCTATAGCGCCGCGCATAAATACTTTGAGCTTGCGCGCGGCCCCCCGCTCTCCTGGCTGCCACATTTGCTCCCAGTCTGGCGCCCAGTTCGGCGTCATTGGCAACAGCTCTAGATCTGCAATGCGCAACGATGGTGCCTCGTAAGCGGCCCATGTTACAAAATCAGCCCTGAAAGTTGATGTCTCGGCGACGGTTAAGACCCGGCATTTTCGCCAAAACGGAGTGAACACTTTAAAAGGAGTGCCGGCTTTGTTTTTGATGGTCTCTGGCTCCCACAAGAGTGCCCCAGAATACCGCTTTAACACCACGCCCGTGCGCGAAAGCGCGTCGTGCAACTGTTCTTCCAACAAACGTGCCCACGGTTCATAGTGTCGGGAGCAGCAAACAAGGTCAGTACCTGTGGCTTCTGCCAGCTGCGCAAGAATCACGTCGGGGCGGCCCCGCGACAAATGAAGCTGACCGCCCCTCTTCTCTATATCAGCCGCAAGGGAGGTCAAACTATGATGCAACCACCAGCGACTTGCACCGCCCAACTTCCAATCGCCCGGACTGTCGTCATCAAGGATGTAACAGGCTATCACCGGCCTGCCGCTTGCAAATGCCGCATTAAGCCCAGGAAGATCGTTCAACCGCAGATCTTGTCGAAACCAGTAGATGACGGGGCTCGCAATAGGGGCCTGAGGGGCTTTCAAACGGGTGATCGCTGCCCGGCAGGACTTTTGGCCAGGGCACCGCCATCGCTACTGCGAGATATTTTGGCAGCAATTTTGAGAAATAACGGGAAGGCCACGGCCCACAGCGCGCCTATAATCACTGGACCCCAGAATAATGATCCAAACTCTATTGACGTTAATCGAACGCCTGCGATGTAAGACATTGCTCCCCCAACTGCACCGAAAATAGTGGATAAAATAATCCTGTTCTGAAGCCAGTCAAAAGCGTGCATTAAGGTCGAGGCAAAGACTGGCCACAAACAGGTCAACCATAATGGCGCATAAGCCGACTGACCCTCCAAATTAAAGACACCCGCTGCGAACAGTATTTGATCAATCGCAAAACCAAACACTGTGACGCCGGCGATGAGCAATAATTCAGGCCTTCCTTTTCCCATACAATAAAAATGTGCCGACAAGTGCAGCAGCACAATTACTGGCGCAAGAAAAGACGACTGCGTTAATAATATAGCGAACCAGCTGACATTGAACATCAGAACGTTGGCCACCTTGGCGGTTGCGGGGCCAGCCCAGCGGCTTGATTTGAACACGTTCACCCAGCTCTCCTCGGTGCTGCAACTCTTATCGAGCGCTCGCTAACACTTTTGCGTGACCGGTCGCACACATTTACGCAGAAAGGAATTCCGCTCGTGTGCGCGAATCTTTCTTGAACTGTCCACCGAGCGCAGTGGTGCGAGTTCGCGAGTTAGAGTCCATCACTCCTCTGGCTTTGACGCAGTAATGAACCGCATTGATACTGACCGCTACGTCGTCCGTCTCCAAAAGCGTCTGTAAGGCTACCAGTACCTGCTGAGTCAGCCGTTCTTGAACCTGGGGCCGTTGGGCAAAGAATCGAACAATACGATTTACCTTCGACAAGCCGATGATCCTACTCGATGGGATATAAGCAACACTGGCCATGCCATCTATGGTGATGAAATGATGCTCACATGTACTCACCACCGCAATATCATCAATTCGCACCATCTCCTCCACACCCATCTTATTGTCTATGGCGGTGGCTTTAGGAAAACGTGCATAGTCCAGCCCAGAGAATATTTCATCGACATACATCTTCGCGATACGCTTTGGCGTGTCGCACAAGCTATCGTCATCAAGATCCAGACCCAGCGTGGAAGCAATGTCTTCAAAGGCATCTTTGATTCGCTCAAACTTCTGGTCTCGGGTTAAGCCATTCTCTATCAAAGGCGTCTCAAGTCCGGACGCTAACAGCGCATCACGCACGTTCCGAGCATCATCAGACATCACCCGTGGAGCGGCAATTATCGGTTGCATCAAGGCTTTTTCCATAACACGGATCTCGTATCGTTAGATTGAACTTAATTACGCAGGTAGAAGTACTTTAGATCTGTCTTCTGGTAGCTATTCATTCACATTCTAGCGCAGCTGAGCCCTTAAAACGGTAGCCAGGCTTAGCGAATGCCAATTGTACGGTGCTGATAACGCGCTCTCTGAAGCCTCCCTCGCAATAGCACAGGTAAAAATCCCACATTCGGACGAACTCCTCGCTGAAGCCCATGCCCCGAACTGCCTCGAGATTGGCAAGAAAGCGTTGGCGCCAATGCGCCAATGTTTCGGCATAATCATTCGTAATATCGCGTAAATGCACGATTTGCATGTCTGTGTCACGCGCAATATGGTCCGCCATCACTGCCACCGACGGCAAACAGCCGCCAGGGAAGATATAGCGCTTGATAAAGTCAACGGAATCTCGTGCCTCTTTGTAACGCTGATCCGCCATTGTAATGGCCTGAATCACCATCTTTCCATCGGGCTTGAGAAGGCCAGAGCACATGCGGAAGTAACTCTGGTAGAAATCATGGCCCACCGCTTCTATCATCTCAACGGAAACCAGCTTGTCATATTCACCCGTGAGGTTGCGATAGTCTTCGCACAGCAGTGTAATCTGACTTTCAAGTCCTTCTTCCCTGACTCTAGCTAGAGCGTAGTCATACTGCTCTTGCGATATGGTTGTGGTGGTGACACGACAACCGAAATTCTTCGCTGCATGGATTGCCATTCCACCCCAGCCGGTGCCTATTTCCAACAAATGATCATCGGCCTTCAATTCAAGCTGTTGGCAAAGTTCGTCGAGCTTAGTCTCCGACGCCACCTCAAGACTGACCGCATTGTCAGGAAACAAAGCCGACGAATACATCATTGTCGGATCAAGAAACAGCCGGAAAAACTCATTGCCAAGGTCATAGTGAGCAGCGATATTGAGTTGTGAACCCTTATGGGTATTGCGATTGAAGCGGTGAGCAATTTTCAATGCCCACCTGACGAAGACCGACTGACTCGCATCAAAATTATTCAGTAAAACGAGGTTCGCACTGAATATTCGCATGACAGACATTGCATCAGGCGAAGACCAATACCCCTTCATATAAGCCTCACCGGATCCAATCGAGCCGCCGGTGAGCATTTGTGCATAAAGAGCAGGACTGTGGACATGCACCTCGGCCTGCGGCTCATGTGGTTTGTCTATACTACCAAAATGATGACTGCAGGGTCCCTCATGCAGCGTCAGCGAGCCAATCTCCAGCTTACCCAGCAACCTAAATATGGCCTCCCTGGCTATTTTTTCTCCGACCCTAGCACTGCGCGTCTGTGGCAAACGCAACGTGCCGATACTAACTTCACTCATTTTTTGCTCCTACCGCATCATTTGCGGGGTGTGTATAGACTGGCATTCCCTTAATGTAAAGTCGTAAGGCCTGCCAATAGATGGCAAGCGCTACCTTTAGCGACATCAGCGGATAACGGAAAAGTAACTTATTCAAATTGCTCACAGACATTGGCTGGGCTGATAACGCCAGCGTGGCATCAAACACTTTTTTATCCTCTAAAAGATTCTCCATGTGCAAGACAAGCCGTCGATCAGGTGCGTTACTTCGCCAACGATAGCGCATGTTCATCGGGTTAAAGGGAGACACGTGCAGTTGCTTGTCAAATGTCGTCCGCAACCAGCGGCCGTGTTCCGGGCCCATCAGCACATAACTATGGCGCTCGTTCCACGGCGTATTGTTCACCTCTGCAACAATATATTCTAAGCGCGTCTCATCTTCATTAAAGCAGTAATAACAAGCAATAGGATTCATTATAAATCCGAAGTAACACAAGTTCGCCAGTAAATAGATCGGGCCAACGTGCTCCGTATCGGTTTCCTCCCGTATTCGTCGCCGTACCTCATCCTGCAGGGGCAACGCAGGATCGCCGAGAAAATCACTACGCCGAAACTGGGCAAGAGCCCAGCCCGTGGCAGACCAGAACGGTGTTTTGGCAAAAATATTGGGTAATTCATCCAAACATAAATAGGGCATGATAACATTGTATTGAAACTCATGTTGCCCTGGCACTGACCGGCGGTGTCTGAGAATACCCCGGTAAATACGTGACTTCATGCAGCCGCCACATGCTTGCTACACAGCCCGCTGGCAACACGGAGCGCACTCACTACGCCGTCCTCGTGGAAACCATTTTGCCAGTAGGCCCCGCAGTACCACGTACTGGCGACGCCATTGATTTGATGCCAGCGTTGTTGTGCGGCACACCCCTCTAGTGAGAACACCGGGTGATCATATTCAAAGCGGCCTATAATCTTATGTGGGTTGATTGCTGCCGTATTATTCAGCGTGACGCAAAATGTTTCGGGCGCCTGAATTCCCTGCAAAATGTTCATATTGTAGGTCACAATCGCCCGATTCTCTCTCTCCCCCAACGTATAGTTCCAGCTGCTCCATGTTTTCGTTTTACGTGGTAGCATGCGGATATCAGTATGCAACACCACGTCATTGGCTTGGTAGGGGATAGCGCTGAGAATTTCTGTCTCTAACGCAGACGGCTCTTCCAATAGCGCCAGCGCCTGGTCAGAGTGGGTCGCAAAGACTACCTGATCAAAGTGCAGTCGCTGGCCATCTGCCATCGTCAAAGACACGCCTTTTTCGGCATGCCGAGCAACCCGAATCACCGCGTTGCCGGTCGAAATGCGCTCTGAGAATCGCGCGCACAGGGGGCGCAGATACTCCCTAGAGCCTCCCTCAATAACCCGCCACTGGGGCCTGTCTTTCACCGACAGCAACCCGTGATTGCGAAAAAACTTCAGGAAAAAAATAACCGGAAAATCCAGAATAGTGTCGCAGTCAGCAGACCAAATAGCAGAGCCCATAGCGGCCAAATAGTGGCGCTTAAACTTCTCACTGTAGCCCCTTCGCACAAGGTAGGCCCCCAGTGTTTCATTCTCTTGAATCCTACCCTCGTCAAGGTCAACCACTGCTTCGCGATTAAAACGTAGAATATCTCGCACCATACCAATAAAAGGTAACGATATAAGATTACGACGCTGGGCAAAGAGCGTATCGAGATTGGTGCCAGAGTATTCAAGACCAGACTCAGGATCTCGCACGCTAAAACCCATGGCAGTCGGTTTGCTAGACACACCCAGTTCGTCCATCAGCGCAATGAAATTGGGATAGGTCCAATCGTTGAATACGATGAACCCAGTGTCGATGGCGTAATGACGGGTGCCCAGTTTCACGTCCACTGTGGCTGTGTGGCCGCCAATCTTCCGTGCAGCCTCATAGACCCAGACCTCGTGTTCATCGCTAAGGTAGTGTGCACAGGCTAGCCCCGATATACCTGAGCCGATAACGGCAACTTTCATTGTTGTAAACTTCTCACTTCCAGCACCTCTTAGAGCATTATGTTATGTCAATCGAATACGGCAATAGCCCAAAGATGGATCAATTTTGCCGATATTCTACAGGGATTTTGCGCCCATGCAGCGTACGTGGCGCAATCGCCTGTTAATTCATGCTGAATTCGAGTGATCCATCTGCCTGTTCACGCGTATACTCCTTAGTTCATTCAAGGCCCCAGAGAATGTTGACTGTGACAGACAAGTTTGATGATGAGACAGACTCCCAAGTCGAGCCTAGCGGGAAGCGCACCGATGAGTGGAGCGAGTGTCTTACCTTAATTGGGAAGAACGAAGATCGAGCGGCGTTTACACGACTGTTTCGGCATTTTGCTCCGTTGATGAAGGCGTTCGCGTTATCCGGCTCCACGCTGTCTGCAAATAACGCGGATGAGTTGGTGCAAGAAGTCATGTTAAAAGTGTGGCAGAAAGCTGGAGCTTTTAACGCAGAAAAGGCGGCTGCTAGCACGTGGATTTATACGATAGCCCGCAATAGTAGAACCGATTTATTTCGCCGTCTGCAGAAATTTGACACCCCACTATCAGCCGATGACGTATCAGGTTCACAAGAAAGTGAAGAGGCGTTCATGGTGCTGCATCAGAAGCGCGGCAGAGATAGGATTAGAGCGCTCATCAATGAACTACCTAACGATCAAGCCCAAATTCTCGCAAAAGTGTATATGGAGGGCAAATCTCATTCTGAAGTTGCCGGAGAACTGGACATCCCATTGGGAACCGTAAAGTCGCGCGTGCGACTGGCTCTCCAGAAACTACAAATCCGATTTGAGGACTAATAATATGACGAATTTTCACCCAGATCTCGACCTTATCACAGAATATACAGCGGGTTCCTTGCCGCTGACTCAGTCAGCTTGTGTCTCGCTTCATATTTCTCACTGCCGACGGTGCCAGGGCATTGCTGGGCAGCTGTCAGACCTGGGCGCAAGTTTATTCGAAGCACTGGAACCGGCCCCCGTTGGTGACGCACAGTTGAATGCGGTACTCGCTAGGCTAGACGAAGAAGTTCCATTGTCGTATGCGAGGACGAGCAAGGATACCAGCAACACGCCCGCAATCTTGCAGCGTTTGATGCGTGGGGATTTCAGCGACTTGAGTTGGAAAAATATTGGATCCACATTACGCATCAGCTATCTGCAGGCGGGTGATCCACAACATGAGCTGGCCATCTACCACTTCAATGCAGGAGGCCGTATTCCTGAGCACACTCATCGCGGGAGTGAAATGACGCTGATACTTCAGGGCGGTTTCTCGGATGCTCACGGCAGTTATCACAAGGGTGATTTTTTGGTTCGCCGGCAGGGCGACGTGCATGCTCCTACAGCCCTTCAGTCTGAAGACTGCATCTGTCTCGTCGTCTTGGACGCGCCGCTAAAGTTCATAGATTGGAAGTTTCGCTGGATGAACCCCTTTCTGAAATTACGCACTGTTTGACGCAGTCTCTTAACCTCGATCAACTCCCAAAAGCGGCCCCGCCGTCTATCTTTATAATGGCCCCATTGGTGTAGCGGGAGGCATCTGATGCCAGATACAGTGCTGCTCCAACGATCTCTTCCGGCTTTCCAGCCCTTCCCAGTGGTATCAAGGCACCCAAAGCACTTTTCATATCTTGCGTCCAAGCGATAGAGATATCCGTCAGAAACGCGCCGGGCATAATGCCATTGCAGCGCACTTTCGGCCCAAAGGTGTGAGCCAGACCCTCCGTGAGGTTATTCAGCCCCGCTTTGGCAGCAGCATAAGGTAGTTCCGACGCGCTGGGTGCTACCGCTGCAATACTGCTTACGTTGATAATCGAGCCCCCCCGCCCCCGCGCCATCTGCTCGCCTATGATTGCCGACAGCCGGAAGGGGCCGGCAAGATTGACGCCGATTACCTTATCAAATAATTCTCGAGAGACAGTGGCAGGGGATTCATAACGCGGTGACATGCCTGCGTTGTTCACCAGCACATCAATATGGTCGTATTGTTCATAGACTTTTTCTACCATCGCATCACACGCATCCCAATCACCTACATGGCACGCAATCGGCAGACAGGTCTGACCGGTTTCCTGCTCTATCAAATATGCCGCGCGCAGACAGGCTTCGAACTTGCGTGAGCTAATCACCACCTTGGCTCCCGACTGGGCAAAGGCTCTGCACATTTCAAAACCTAAACCTCGGCTACCTCCGGTAACCACGATCACCTTATCAGTGAGATCAAAATAATGGGCGATTTTATCAGCTTGCATAACGCTATCCCTAATCGATGAAATATCATTAATCGTGTTCGCGATCACACTCAGTTGCAAACAGCATACGTAACTATAAACAGCCTGTCAGTCACACTACAAGGACGCCGTGAGACATGCTGACTGGACTTAATCAATGGACGCGCTATAAGTTGACCTAATATTCAGCTATCAAGAAAATAACCCTGCTATTTTGTGCAGACCAACCCGACGACGCAGCAGAGGTCTCATGCCGATAAGCTTTGTTATCGTTGGCGCACCCTGCACTGGCATTAATGGATTAAACCAAAACACAAGACTGTTATTACTGACAACATCTCACCCTGCGCTCAGGCGTTACGAATCGTCACCCCACCGTCCACTACTATCGTAGCGCCGGTGGTAAACCCTGCAGCAGGCAGCACGAGACCCAGCGTGGCATGAGCAACTTCCTCAGGGTCGGCATAGCGGCGCAGCACCGTGCGACGATTGGCAAAAGTGGCTTTATCTTCTTCCGTTATCCCATCAGTGATCGCGGTGCGAATCGGTCCTGGGCAAACACAGTTAACCGTGATGCCTTCCTTACCAAGGTCCACCGCCATGGCGCGAGTCAAACCCACGCTGGCATGTTTCGCAACGGTATAAGCACTACCGTAGCGCGTTGCACCCAATGCCTCGGTAGACGCTATATTGACGATACGGGGATGGCAGGATTCGCGCAGACTGGGCAGTGCGGCACGAATGGCCCACGCCTGCGCGCCCGCCATCACTGCCAAGGACGTATCCCAAGCCTCAGCAAAGTTGTCAGCATCCACGGTCGTCGGGATCACCAGCCCCGCATTGTTAACCAGAATATCAATCGCACCAAAATGCACAGCAACCTGCAACACGGCCTGCTCTACCGCATCGCGAGACGACAAATCTACTGTGAGTGCAAGCACCTCTGCACCGACTGAGCGGATTTCCTCCGCCACAGTGTCAAGGCCATCTCCGTTAATATCCATAATTGCCAGTCGCGCGCCTTCATCAGCAAACAAGTGGGCTGTCGCGCGTCCCATGCCGCTGGCCGCACCGGTGACTATTGCGACACTGCCACTGATGGAGCGGCTAAGCTGACTTAATCGTTTCATGATTGCTTCCTCTTGGAACTAACTATATCGCGTGTGGGCTGCGGGGTTACGCACGCCAATACACGCACATCAATCTGCCAGCATTCTATACCGTCCTGCGCTATCGCGCGATCATGTTACAGCGCTCGCTCCGCTGCAGAGCCATCAATGGTCTTTGCTCGGGAAGACCTTCGAACGACAGCAGATCCGATCCCCTACTCAACCGCTGCCTACTATTGGATAACAACTGGATAAAAATGCTAATGTGCTATGCAGCCCAACTTTAAGAGAGAGTCATTATGCCTAATGAAAAATTATCACCAACAGCCGTCACGGAGCGACTGACCAAACTAGAAGACTGGCAGCTACGTGAGGGTAAGCTCCATCTGAAGGTAGTGTTTGCCAATTTTGTTGAGGCATTTGATTTTATGGGCAAGGTCGCCCTGCTGGCGGAGGCTGCCAGCCACCACCCTGAATGGTCAAATGTGTACAATCGAGTCGAGATAGACTTAACCACGCATGACGCGGGCGGGATTACAGAGCTTGATTTCGATCTTGCTGAACAGATAGACCGTGTGTTGGCTGAGCATACGCCAGACCACTAGAAAAATATGGCCGATCCGATCGACTGGTCGGCTGTTGCATTCGCCTATTGTTCAGCGTGCGCGTCTATTGACGCAATCACTTAAGGCTCTAACACCACTTTAATTGCGCCTGACTTGCGATTCGCTGCAATAGCGAAGGCCTCTGCGGCAGCGTCGAGCGGCAGTCGATGCGTTATCAGAATACCCGGCAGCTCGGGGCGCTGAGCCATCAACTGCGCGGCTACATCAACATCGCGCACTAGACCTGTGCGGTCATACATTGAGGAGGCATAGATTTTTAAGCCCTTCATCGAAACTTCAAACGACGGAAGACTCACCCCGTCCCAATAGGTCGCCAACAGCAAAATAATGCCACTGGGCTTGCACAAGCGAGCGGCCTGCATTAATGCTTCAGAAGTACCGGCGCACTCCACTACCGCATCATACTCCCCGCTCGGATTAAGTCCTGCACCTAAGCGCTCGGCCGCCTCTCTTTGCGCGTCGTGTCGGGCGGCGACATCTACCTTTGCGACAAGCCGCGTTAGCATTGCAGCTGCCGCGAGTCCTACCGCACCCGCGCCGATTATGGCTATTCGGCTTGTGGGTCTAATATCCAACATGCGTATACCATGCGCCGCCACTGCGAGCGGCTCCACCAGGCAGGCATCGGCAGCGCTGACATTGCTGGGCAAAGGCACAATACAACGCGCAGGCACGATAATTTTCTCTGCCATACCTCCATCGCGACCGACACCGCAGACCATTGCGGCACTCAACCGACAAAGGCTGTAGTCGCCCTGGACACACATGTCACAGTGCCCGCACGGTGCGATCGGCTCCAATGCCACCGCACGGCCATCACTCAACGTCCCTGCGACCTCATGACCCAGTGTTGCAGCAAGGTTAAATCCCGCGTTAAGCATGTGCAGATCGGAACCGCAAATACCAGCCGAGCGCACGTTGATAATGACGCCTTCACCCTCGGGCGCAGGCACATCAACCACATGAACCTGTTTATCACAACACCGAACTGCTTTCATGAGACAATACTCTGAGTCAATGGCCTAACGGACGCCAACAGTATCGGCGTGTAAATAGTACTCAGGCGTCACCTCGTGTTTCTGGCCATATCGGCCATGCAAGCCTGTAAAAGAGACGTTAACCTGGGGGTAAATCCAAAAATTCTCGCAGCCAGCCCGGGTAATCTACCCGCTCAACGGCTGCTACGGCGCGCCTCAAAACTTCAATAAACAGAGCATCCTGCTCTTCGTTAAGCGCACCAAAACCGATGGTGACAATGATGGTCATCAAGGTGTGGAATGTGAAGCTGCGGTATTCCTGCCATGTCTGTTCAAAATCGATGGCAGTGCCGTAATGAGCCCGACGCTGCACATAGTATTCCACCCATTCGCGCTCGTGGGCCGCCAGCGTGTCGGCCGGCAGTGAATCAATAAGAAAGTACTGCACATCGCGAATACCTTTGCCCCAATGTGCAGCTTGCCAGTCCAACATGCCCATCTCCTGCCCACAGACAAAGAAATTACCAAGGTGGCTGTCGCCATGCAACAGGGACAGCGGGCCGGAAAACCAGTAGGCGAGCATCTCATCCCAATGCTCAACTGTAAGCCGATAGGCTTCTGCAACATCAGCTGGAATATCACCTGGGCGTTTTGTCATACAAGGCTTTAACGCCAGACGATTGAGATTGCGCGCTACCAACCCCATGGTGGGCGAAAGGAAAATATGATAATCCAACGGGAGTATCGCCTCACGCTCTTCGCTACTAAGGTCGTAGTGGCAGGCATGCAATCGCGCGAAGGTGTCCAGACAGCTGCGAACCCGCTCTAGAGATGGACCCTGCATCATATCTGGATTGATAAATAATTCGACCGTGGGGTCTTCGTGGAGGTTCTCCTGAACCAGATAGAAACGCGTCCCTTGGAACGCAGTGGCATACGTTATCGGCGTCCTCAGGGGCAGGGTTTTCGCAACATGACGAAAGAAGTAGGACTCCAACTGCCAGGAATTAATAATACTGAAAAACCAACGAGTCGCTAGAGACTCCATAGGCACCTTGACAAACAAGCTCGCCGGCAACGTCGCCTCGCCCGCTTGCTCGATCGTCAAGACTAGGTTGTGGCAATTGCTGCTGACAGAGGGAATATCTTGACGCACCAGCGTGTCAATTTTTATGGGTGCAGTGTTTAATTCTAGCGCACCCTCGTTAAGCAGACGGGTCAACACGTCCGGTGTAGCAACCTCGGCCGCCTTAAAGGGCAGACTGCGACCGGTCATGTCTCCGAGGGCATCACCGGCGAGTCGACCCGAGCCTTTCATCACTATCCAGACTAACTTTACGATATTCAGTATTGCCATAACGATTCCGCATGAAAAAATTTAATATATGCTTCGACAGTCTTGCCCTTATAGGACGTTTAAAATAATATGTCCGAAAACTATAGTATACAAGATAGGCCCAAACCCTGGAGCGCATAGTATGACAGATCAGACCGAAGCAGCCGGCTCATCCGAAGCAAGTAATGAACGGTATGACTGTATCATTGTCGGCGCAGGCCACAATGGCCTCGCCACCGGCTTGGTGCTGGCTCGCAACGGACATAAGGTTCTTGTTTTGGAGAAAAATAACTACGTCGGCGGCATGGGGGGTACCCGAGAGATCCTCAAAGACTGTCGCAATGAAGTCGGTGCTAGCTGCCTGTTTCCTTTGTCCGCAGAGATAAAATCGTATTTTGATTTCGAATCTCATGGCGTGGAATTAATTCCACTGCCGGTAATGGCAGTTAATTTAGCAGGCGCGAACAGCCGTCCGCTAATACTTTTCAAGAATCCACTGAAGCTTGCCTTCAATGTCTTGAGTAGTTTTGGCCCAAGCGCGATGCTGGGATTCATTCGGCTGATGAAGTTTTGCCAGTATCCCGCGCAAGTGCTTGATCGCTTCACCGCTCGTAAAGCGCCGCGCAGACTGGAAGATCTTATCGCCGAAGCACAAACGGTTAAACAGCAAGAGCATCTGGAACTGGCCTTTAAAGGCTCTGCTATGGATATCATCGACAAATTTTTCCCCGACCCGATCAAGCACCGCGAACTGCGCGCCAGCATGGCGTTCGCAGCGGTACAAGCGACCTATAAAGGGCCTTATACTGCTGGATCCGGCATGTGCCTTATCTACACGATGGCTCAAGAAGGCTCTGATGGCTTGATGCAACGCGTCAAAGGCGGCATCGGAAAGCTTTCGGACTGCCTAGCAGAGCAGATCAGTGAATTGGGAGGCGAGGTCAGAATGAAGCAGCGAGTCTCACATATTATTGTAGAAGATAATCGTGCGGTCGCAGTTGAGCTAAAAGACGGACAGCGCCTATATGCCGATACCATCGTCTCCAACCTAGACAAACAGGCAACATTTAATGGATTACTGGCAGCCCATAAGTTGGACGACGCAGACCAACTTAAAGTGGACGCGTTTACTCACCAGGGCGCATTTGTACACATGTTGTTTAAACTTAAAGGCAGGCCTACCTATTCTTCCCACCTAAACAAACTCAACAAAATTCCTGGCGCATACTTCGGTGGCGCCATGGTGCTAGACCCCGAGGAGCTGCAACGCAGTTACGAAACGTGTCTGCGCGGTGAATTACCTGAAAATGTCCCGCTTGCATTTCAGATTCCAACAATAGTCGATCCAACACTTGCGCCACCCGGTTACCATATCGCCAGTGCCTATGGTTTCTATTTTCCCTGCGAAGCTGATAAAGGCCAACGCGGCAAACTCAGGGACCAGATGGGCGAGAAGCTGATTGATCACATATGCCAATATATGCCCGATTTCCGTGATGTGATTGTCGATCAGGCTATTTTTTCATCCGACCACTTTGCCAGTATGCAGGGCGTTACTAACGGTGATTGGACTCATGGTTTATTGCATCCTGACCAGATGATTGGCGATCGCTGTCTTATTGACGGCACGGGGCATACGACGCCGGTTGGCAATTTATATCTATGCGGCGCATCTTGTCATCCCGGACCAGGCGTGACGTTTTTGCCCGGCTATAACTGCGCACACGAAATAATGGCCACAAGCGTGGCGCGACCAGAATTGACCTTAGAAACGGAATCAAAAACTACTTCAACAACACCGGCACCAGCAGCGCATGCAGCGTAGTGCGCAGTTGAGCATCATTTTTGACCCAGTTACTGGGCAGCGTTAGAAATGATAATAGTAGACGATAAACCCACTCTATCAATATTTCAGGTCGTACCGCGTCCTGCAACAAATTCGCATCGCGTGCAGGCTGAATAACGTGATCCATCAATTCCTCTCCAAAGCTGACAATAGCATTAGAACTCCAGATCACGCGCCGCGCGCGAGTATTTCCCTCCGATGCAAATACCGCCTGCAGCAGCGGCCGCTGAGGAATTTCCTTGATCGCAACTAATAACCCCTCAACTACTTGGTCAGCCGGGTCGGGATATTTCGTCAGACAAGTGCGAATACACTCATTAAGCTCGACCATCTCAGCCATAATAGTCGCCACCAGCAAAACATCTCGACTTGGGAAATATCGGTACAGTGTGGAGCGCGCCAAATCCGCGCTGGCCGCCACTTCCTTCATTCCTGTAGCGGCAATACCATTAGCAAGATAGCAACGTCTAGCAGCGGCGAGGATAGCCACGACATGATTTTTTTTTGCATCAACCATTAGTTAAAAATTTCTCGTGGAATCGTGTTAGTACGCATTTTCGGCTAATTAGGTGGCAACGTAAATAGGCTCTTATAAGATACAAGCCGGTAATAGACAATTGCATCGAGGAGGAAACAACATCACTACTAGAAAGAAACTGCAGGCAACGGATTATCAGCGCGCCCCGATACGTTTACTTAACGGCGTCCTTCGCGGCGCCAGCGCCGTGGGCGTCGCTCGCTTCAACCTAAATCCTACCGCACTAATCGCGGCAGCAAGAAAAGAGACTGGTTTGACTGATTTCGGCGACGAGGATTTTCTTGCGCCCATGGAACTCCTTATTCACTCTCTAGAAAACGAAGCTGACCTGAATCCTCTAGGCCGGTTTATGAATAAGTCCAACATCTTACGCCTGCTAAAAGGGCGTTTATACGCTCAGGACCTCATCAAACGCCATCCTGAAATTCTTGCGCGCACACTACACGACCCGGTAGTCATTGTTGGTCTTGCACGCTCGGGTACAACCCGGCTACATCGTCTGATGGCCTCCGATTCAAATTTTTTACATGTCAAATCCTGGGAATCAGTGTACCCAGTACCGTATCCTGAATGCTTTACGGCTAGAGCAGAAGGAAAAACTGATCCTCGTATCACAGCCATAGAAAAGGGTCTCAAAGCCGTGCTCTACATGAGTCCACAAATCGCGGCAGTGCACCCGCTGGACACGTTCGGAGTGGAAGAAGAAATCGGGCTTATACAGCATGGCTTTTCAACACAATTGTTTGAGGTTGTGGCAAAAGTTCCAACGTTTGCAGAGTGGCTGATGACTCATGATCAGACGGCTGCCTATGAGTATATGGCGCTCCTTTTAAAAATCACTTCCTGGTTTCGTGACGATCCTCAGGACAAACCCTGGCTACTCAAATCACCACAACACATGCAAGATCTGGACGCTCTTTTACAGGTGTTCCCCAACGCAACGTTAATTTGTCCGCACCGTGATCCAGTCAAGGTGGTCGGATCTTCCTGCTCCATGGTGTGGAATTCAATTGTCCGTGACAGTGCAAGCGTGACGCCTGAATGGGTCGGCCAGGAATGGCTAAAGAAGACTGAACGTATGCTGCACAAAAATCTTAAAACACGCGCTGAAAGCGTATGTGATAAGAACCAATACGACGTTTTATACGCGGACATCACCGCAGACTGGGAGCTTGCAATGCAAGGTATTTACGATTTCTTAGGACGGCCGTTGACCTCTGATGCGCGCGTCGCCATGCAAGGCTGGCTGAACAGTAACCGACAACACCAGCACGGTGCGCATAAATACAATCTTAATGATTTCGGTCTCGATAGACAGGAAGTCGAGGAGCGATTGACGTTTTATCGTGAACGCTTCAATATCCCTTTCGAAACTACTAACCCACATCTGGCAGCAGCCACTCACTAACATAATATGGAAGCCACTATGACTCTTCAAACTGAAAGTCGCACGGCCCTCGGCGAATTTATTGAGCTACTTCAGGAGGTTGACACGCGTTGGTCAGGCCCTGAATGGAACCTCAATTCCCCAGAAGACATCGTCGGCTCCCACCGCGCGCTCATGCATATTATAGAGGCGTCTCTAGTGGGAAACTTTGAGCTAGATGCCAGTCAGCCGGATTTCCGTCGCATTACAACACCAAGCCGCAAACTCACAGGAGACAACTCAGACGCGATTTACTTTGACGCCCCCGTGAGCCCGGATCATGCCTACGTTATACACGGCAGCATCCATGGCGCAGCCTATTTTTCGTTGACCATTGAGGTGGGCGCTGAAAATGGACACATGGCAACCAGAACGGCTGGCGTGATTAATGACCAAAATTTGGAGATTGACAGCAATGGCGATTTTACAGTCTATCTGGGCGGCGAGCCAAAGGACAAAGGCTGGCTGCCTCTTGAGCCCGGCGCCTCTCGGGTTACAACGCGGCATTATTTTGAACACGCAAGTCCTGCCGCTATGGAACCAAACCTAGAGCCGCGTATCCGCATTGAATGCCTAACGGCGAAAGGCGTTCCTGCTGCTGCGCCCACTGACGAGACAGTGTCTGCGGGTATTCGACGCGTCTGTAACGCTATACACGGCAGGACGCTGGGCATGCTTCCTATGGCCAACGGCGTACTTCCGCCATTTGTGTCACTCACGCCCAACGTATTTCCACCGCCACAGCCACCCGGTGACTTTGGTCTAGCGGCCTTTGATGCATACTATTCTATGGCTCCGTTCTTCCTGGGCCCAGATGATGCGTTGGTGATTACCGGTCGCTGGCCCGAGTGCCGCTTCGCTAATGTGTGTTTGTGGAATCGCTTCCAGCAGACCCTTGATTTTCGGAGCCGCAGCGTATCCCTCAATCGGACTCAAACGGTGGTGGAGAGCGACGGTAGTTTCAGAATAATCATCGCGCATTCGGACCCCGGCCTACCGAACTGGCTGGACACGGAGGGCAATCTCTTCGGCCTCGTGTTCTGGCGATTTTTCCTCGTCACAGGTGACGCAGAAACACCGCAGGCGACTGTTACTAAGCTTTCTGAGCTGGAGGCCTAAAATGCGCGCGCAAATGCCTCTCCCAGTACGCTTTTTGAATATGATCGGACGTGGCGTCAATCACATTGGCTTCGAGCCGGTTAACCTGAGTCTGGAAAAGCTGCTGCAGACCGCTGCAGACAACACCGGCCTGAGTGATTTCGGCGAAAATGATTTTCGCCAGCCACTGGCTCTGCTCCTTGAGGGACTAGAGAAAGAGGCTAATCTCTCGCTTCTCGGTCGCATCATCGCAAAGTCTGATCTAGTGCGAATCTTAGAAAATAGACTGAATTTTGTAGCGCTGTTCAAACAACAGCCCGAGATTGAGGAGCAGAGTATAGAGCGACCGATATTTGTGGTCGGCCCACCGCGCTCTGGCACTACGATCTTCCACGATTTACTGGTCATGGATCCAGACAATCGCGTCCCTCTTACCTGGGAAACCGCGCGGCCACTGCCACCTCCTGAAACTGCCACCTACACCAGCGACCCACGCATCGCACTCGCGCAAGAAGACCTGAAGAGAGTTGACCAACTGCTGCCTGACTTTAAGAAAATGCATCCTATGGGCGCTGAGCGCGCACAGGAGTGTGTGACCATGACCAGTCACGACTTCACTTCAATGATTTATCTGGTACAGTTTTTTGTGCCAACGTATGATCGCTGGGTAATGGAATGCGATATGCGTTCGGCGCTGAAATGGCACCGGCGCTTCCTACAAGTACTGCAGTGGAAAGCTCCTGGCAAACGCTGGGCTCTCAAATCTCCTCAGCACCTGTGGCATCTACAGCACATTCACCGAGAGTATCCGGACGCGCTTTTTGTACAAACGCATCGTGATCCCGTAAAAATTGTTATTTCAACCAGCAACCTCGCAACCACACTGCATACGCTGTCCAGCGATAAGACTGATCTCAGCAAGGTTACAGCCTACTATGCCAAAGCTTTGGCGCAGGGCTACAGCAATACCGTCGCCTACCGACAATCAGGGCAGCTCCCCGAGAGTCAGGTAATCGACCTGTACTTCCGCGATTTTATGGCAGACCAGGTAGGTACGGTTCGACGCGCCTATGAACATTTCGATATCGAGCTATCGGACAAAGCTGCCGCCGCCATGCAATCCTTCCTCGACAATAACCCAGCAGATAAACACGGCAAGCATTTGTACAGCCTGAAAGATACGGGGATGGAAGAGAGCGAGCTGCGTGAACTATTTACAGAGTACGAAGCGTATTTCGATGTGCCGCAAGAGTCGCTTTAAACCGAGCATTTCACGGGATTGCATATAGCGAGAAATAGATGAAATTTTGGCAAGCCATTACCTGGGCTGAGACCGACCAACTGATTGAAATTGCCCGCTTCGCTGAGGACATGGGCTTTCATGGGCTAATGAGCGGAGATCACGCCGTCTATCCTGAGTCTGTCGTGCCGAATTATCCGTATTCCGAAAGCGGTGTGCCACCCATGCAAGCCGATGACGAATACCCGGACCAAACTGCGATTTTTGCCGCGATGGCCGCGGTAACAAACACACTACTTTTTACCTGCGGGGTCTATGTGTTACCACTGCGCAATCCCCATGAGGTGGCACGAGCCAGCGCCACACTGGCAATACTCAGTGACAACCGGTTTGTCCTGGGCGTGGGCATTGGTTGGATGAAGGAAGAGTTTGATATCTACGGTGTCGATTTTCACCGGCGTGGAAAAATAACCGATGAGATTATTGAGGTTTTGCATAAGCTGTGGGACGGCCAAATGGTTGAGCATCATGGCGCGCATTTTGACTTTCCTAGAGTACAGTTAAGCCCTGCGCCTCAGACGCATCCCTCGATCTACGTGGGAGGGTCCAGTCAAATCGCACTGCGCCGCGCGGCGCGCGTGGGGAACGGCTATATCGGTGCAGGCACCGCCCCAGACGACGTCGGCCCCTTACTGCAGAGGCTGAATACACTGCGTAAGGAATATGGGCGCGATCACCTGCCCTTTGAAGCAATGATCGGCATCAGCGCATCACCGAGTCTGAAACTCTACCAGCGATTAGCCAATGATGGACTGGAAAGTACGGTAGCCCCACCCTTTCAGTATGCATTGGGAAAGAAACATTCTACTATCGATGAGAAGAAGCAGTTTATGGAATACTATGCGGAGAGCATTGTGCGTCACTTCTGACCCCGCAGCCCTGCTTGGTGTTACAGTTATAGAGCGGCACTGGGCTCACTAGTAGCCGCTCTAGAAAGGATACACCATGAGTCGTTCTTATACGCCCATTACGCACTACCGCTCAATACCCTTTAGCGCTGTCTGCAATGGGGGCCAGACCATTAGCCATGATGTCTATCGGCTTGGGAGTGGCCCACCCGTAATCATCATCCAAGAGCTGCCCGGCATTGGGCCCCAAACGCTGCAGCTGGCGGATGAATTTGTAGAGCATGGCTTCGAGGTAATACTGCCGCACTTGTTTGGCCCACTGGAGAAAGTCAGTGTCGGCGGCAACCTAGTGCGTGTGTTCTGTATGCGTAAGGAGTTCAGCTTGTTTAAGGCGAATGGCTCAAGCCCGATTGTGGACTGGCTAAAAGCCCTGTGCCGCGACGTTAAAACATACAGCAAAACCAAGGGCGTCGGGGTGATCGGCATGTGCCTCACGGGGAATTTTGCTATCTCGCTGATGGGCGATGAAAGTGTCCTAGCCGCCGTCAGCTCGCAACCGTCGATGCCGCTACTCAAGCCCACCCAACTGCATATGTCGGCCGCAGACATTGACGCCATTAAACACCGTATCGACAACACAGCCCCTATACACGCCTACCGGTTCGACAAAGATCCCATGTGCACGGCGGAAAAATATCAGTCCATCGAAAGCGCATTTAACGACCCTGAAGCCACGCGTGTTATCACCCATACTTTACCGGGAAAGGGCCATTCAGTGCTTACGCTCGATTTTGTCAATGAGAGCGGTCATCCTACTCGCGAGGCGTTAAACGATATTTTGGCCTATTTTTCAGCTCAGCTTCAATGAATATCCGCTGCAGCTTCAATCGATCATTCGCGATGAGTGCGCTATTTCAATGAATTTTATTCACAATGACCTCCTGAGGTGCCCGCTAGATCAGCATGTCCTGCACCAAGATGCAGATTCCCTGCGCTGCGAGAACGGGCATGCTTTTGACATCGCCAGACAGGGTTATGCCAATCTACTCGGTGCTGCGGACAAACGCAGTCGTGATCCCGGTGACAGCAAAGAGATGGTCGCAGCGCGACGTGATTTTCTCAGCGGCGGCCACTATCAAGCGGTGGCCGACAAACTGGTAAGTCTGGTGAAACCGCAGATCAATGCCGATTCGACCATTGTAGATGCAGGCTGCGGTGAGGGGTATTATCTGGAACAACTAGCGACCCAGATCGCGTCCTCCAGTCAGTATAGGCCTTCAATTATTGGCTTTGATATTTCCAAATGGGCAGTACAGGCCGCAACACGCCGACTTGCCGCCACTTGGTTGGTCGCCAGCAATCGCAATATTCCTGTTACAGCGCACAGTGTCGATTGCCTGCTTAGCCTATTTGGATTCCCCGTATTCAACTCTTTTCGAACCGTGCTGAAGCAAGGGGGGACGTTACTATTAGTCGATGCGGGGCCACAACATCTTATCGAGCTACGGGAAGTTATCTATCCTCAAGTCAAACGTTCCGAGTCAACGATGTTGCAACAGGCCTGCGCAGCAGGTTTCTCGAAAGGGGAAACCTCAACATTGCAGTTTCAAACTGATCCTTTGAGCCAGCGACACATTCATCAGCTGCTCAGTATGACCCCACATCTCTTTCGTGCCACCCGAGAGGGAAAGCAACGTGCCGAAGGTCTAGATCATTTTTCCGTCACCATTGATGTGGTTTTTCAACGGCTACATAACAGCGGCGATATCTGAGTCGTTTTTCTGCCACCCAGCATCGCAACATGCTCGCATGTGAAGCGGACACGTTGTTCCATACGCAAACACCGGATCTCATTCGCGAGGTTGTGCAGCGTCTGCTACCGTTTAAAAAATACCTGCCCAGCGCTTTGCACTCGTCAACCTCGTAGCCGTGCTACCCGGATTGGTATCTGATACTGAACCACCCCGTCATTGATATCTGCAACCATACTACTTAGGATACTGTATCTAGAGCGTAAATCGGATTTAAGGGTATGCCATGAGCGATAGCCTGCACAAAGCCTTCTCACCCGCGATGCTGGGCAAACTGCCTCTCAAGAATCGCATCCTGAAAGCTGCTACCTACGAAGGTAAAACGCCGGACGGTATACCCGGTGATCTACTGCTGAACTTTCACAAAGGCATTGTTGCAGGGGGCACTGCAATGACAACGATTGGCTACTGCACCACGGAGGCAGACGGCCGCATCAACGACCAGATGATGTGGATTCATGAGGGTATCCGCGATCGACTTACCCATATGAACAGTGAACTCAAAAAAACGGCACCTGATGTCGCCATTTCAGGCCAAATGGCTCACTGCGGAAACTTTTCCAAAAATCGAAAAATGCAGCGTTTAAAGCGTCCGCTAGGACCCTCCCGCCAATTCAATATGCTGGGAGCGGCATCCGGCATGCCGTTCGCCGGTGCCATGTCAGTCAGCGATATCGATTATCTCGTGCAGACCTATTTCGATGCAGCCAAGCTAATGAAAGCGACTGGTTTCGATGCGGTAGAAATCCATTTCAGCCACGGCTACGGCGTCAGCCAATTCATTAGTCCCAAGACTAACCGACGTACCGACCACTATGGTGGTAGTTTGGCCAACCGTATGAGGCTGCCACTGCGGGTAATGGACGCGGTACGCAGGGCTGTTGGGGACGATTTTCCTATCCTTGGAAAAATAGGTCTCACAGATGGCATCAAGGATGGCCTGCACATCGATGAGGCAATAGAGGTCGCCGCGATGCTCGATGCAAGCGGAATTGACGCTCTGATCTGTTCCGGCGGAACAAGCAGCTTCAACCCGATGCTGTATTTTCGTGGCGAGACATTAGAGAAGGGCCTGATTGAGGTGGAGAAAAATCCCATTATGAAACTGGGTCTGAAGCTGATGGGATCTAAGATGTTCAACTACTATCCTTATGAGGAGTTATATTTTCTGGACGATGCCAAGCGCGTGCGCGATCGGGTGAGCTGTCAGATGGTTTACATTGGTGGCTGTACCGACGTTACCAGTATCGAAAAAGTGATCGGAGAAGGGTTTGATTTCATTCAGCTAGGCCGCCCTCTGATCAAGGACCCCGCCTTCGTCAACAACGCAATGGCTGACCGCAACTATAAAAATGGCTGCATTCATTGCAACCGCTGTGCCAGCCTGATCGAGGCGCCTGGTGGTGTCTACTGCCCGTTAAATCTAGAAGAGGCATCGGCATAAGGATGGGCACACCGGTCTACCGCTATCCGGTCGTCAATGCGCTACTGCTGGCCCATTTTTGTCGATGCACTATTGTGTAAATACAGTTTAGTCGAATCTAGCAAAAACATCGCTGCAGCGTGCAGCGAGAGGTAGAATACCGCGATAATAGTAATAGAACGGGAGAATTTCATTGGACGTACGACTATCAGACTTACCTCAGGGTCCGTTAAAAGGCATTCGCGTCATCGACATTACTTCGATGATTACAGGGCCACTGTGTAGCCAGCAACTAGGAGATCTGGGGGCCGATATCATCAAAATTGAACCCATCCACGGCGAGGTTGCGCGGTGGATGGCCCCACCACAAAAAGCAGGTCTGACCGGTTTCTATACCCAGATGAATCGCAATAAACGCAGCCTGACGGTAGACCTTAAACATCCAGAAGGCATTGCCATTATCAAGAAACTGGTGGAGGAGGCGGATATCTTAGTTGAGAACTTTCGGGGCGGCGTTCCTGATCGACTGGGTATTGGCTACGAAGACTTGCGTCTTGTTAATGACAAATTAATTTTTGTGTCCATTACAGGGTTTGGCCCAACTGGCCCCTATTCTCATAAACCGGCTTATGATCCGCTCGCGCAGGGCCTAGTCGGCATGATGCATATTCAGGGCATGCCTTTCGGGGGTAAACCACAGCTCATCCAATCGGCTATCGTTGACAAAACCACAGCGATGACTGCTGCCGGTGTTGCCATGGCAGCCCTCTATGCACGCGATCGTCCCGGCGGAACGGGCAAAGGGCAGCGCGTCGATGTACCAATGATCGATGCCTGGGCCGCCAACTCGCTTGCCGACATGATGCCTGTGGACAGTTTTATGCCCAATGACATGCAGGATCCTGTCCCCCTCGCCGTGCTGCGCACGTTTGAAACGAGTGATGGCTTTGTCGTAGGCATGGCGCTGCAGGACAACCATTTCCAGAACCTGTGCAACGCATTGGAGTGCACTGAACTGTTGGAACGAGAGGGCATGCGCAACGTCGGCGAGCGGATTAGTGATTTTGGTCCATGGCTGGATGCCATAGGTGATGTAATGAAGCGGTTCAGCACGGAAGACTTGTTATCAAAACTCGATGCCGCAGGGGTACCCTTCGGCCCCGTCAAGACCGTGCGTGAATTTGCCGAGGACCCACAGGCCAAACACAACCGCACTATTTTTGATGTCGAGCACCCCGAGGCAGGAACCCTGCGTTATGTGCGTTATCCCGGGCACTTGTCCGAAACGCCTGCCGCCATATACCGCCACCCCCCCCGTTTGGGAGAGCATACACGGGAGGTCCTGCAGGAGGCAGGGTATAGCCCTGAGGAGATTGAGCGCCTAGTGCAAGCCAGTATTGTGGGTACTGACTAGTTAAACGCTTTGTTCGCGCTCACCCATAGCAGGCTACTGATATCCTTCATCCGTGGGCGACTCCATTCGGTTGACGACACCTCAGACAGACTACATATCGATCCCACTCGGTGGAAAATCAAACGACCCCTTGTTCTGGCCTAAGATATTGTCTTTAATAGGCGTTTAAATGTAGGCACGAAAATGCTCGGCAAATTCACCCTCACGTTGGTAGCGCTTGTAGTGTCTTTTTGCGCACTCGCAGACAGCGACTACCCTCCCCAAGTAAAATCCGTTGTAGAGCAGCGATGTATGGTGTGCCATGGGTGCTACGATGCCCCTTGTCAGCTCAAAATGGATGCCTGGGCCGGCGTGCAACGAGGGGCGAGTAAGGAAATTGTCTACGATGGTACCCGGATCACCGACGCGGTCCCTACACGCTTGTTTGAGGATGCCCAGACGGTTGAGCAGTGGCGTCAAAAAGGATTTTATCCGGTATTGAATCAGGAAACCCCGGACCAGGGTGTACTCGCCCGCATGCTGGCACTAAAACAACAACACCCGCTACCTATTGGGAAACAGCTGCCAGATACGATTACTCTGGGCATGGATCGCAAACAACAGTGCACCAAGCCTGAAAACTTCAATGCGTTCGCTGACAAATACCCACTGTGGGGTATGCCTTACGGACTGCCGGGACTCACCGAGGAAGAACAGACCACTGTCACCCAATGGCTGGACGATGGTGCCGTAGGTGTACCGATGGCGTCACCCTCAGCGGCAGAATTAGATGCGGTGCAACGCTGGGAGGCGTTTTTCAACGGCGAGAGCTTGAAACAACGCCTAACGGCGCGTTATATGTATGAGCACCTGTTCATAGGCGATCTGTATTTTTCTGATCTTGACGCGACGGGAGTCTATTATAACTTGGTGCGTTCGCGCACACCAACAGGACAACCCATTGATATTATCGCTACCAGGCGCCCCTATAATAGCCCGGGTGCTGCGAGGTTCTATTATCGATTGCAAAAACTGCGCTCTGTTGCGCTTGCCAAACGGCATATGCCTTACGCATTGAACGCAGAACGCATGCAGCGCTGGCAGTCACTATTTCTTGACCCAGACTACGAAGTCACTAATCTGCCACCTTACGGTACCGATGTCGCCGTCAATCCCTTTATCGCCTATCGGGAGCTGCCGCAAACCGCCCGTTACAAGTTTATGTTAGATGAGGCCCAATTCACCATCATGGGATACATCAAAGGACCGGTCTGTCGTGGGCAGGTGGCATTAAATGTGATCGACGATCATTTCTGGATTGTCTTTCTCAACCCCGACAGTCAAAACAGTGTTTTAATGGCTGACTTTCTCGCCGAGGAAAGTACTAACATGCGCCTGCCCAAGGATAGCCAAGGCGCCGTAGTATCCCTATTGGAATGGCGAAATTATGCCAATGAGCAATTGAAGTTCTTAGAAGCCAAGACGGAATTCATTGCGAATGTTACGGCCGGAGCTGAAGGCACAAAAATCAACTTAGATCTGATATGGGATGGTGATGGCGACAACGATAATGCTGCCCTCACCGTCTTTAGACACATTAACAGCGCTTCAGTAGTTAAAGGCTTCGTAGGGCAACAACCCAAGACAGCATGGGTGATCAACTACTCGCTACTGGAGCGTATTCACTACCTGCTTGTGGCGGACTTCGATGTTTTTGGTAACGTAGAGCACCAGCTTGAGACCCGTCTTTATATGGATTTTCTCCGTATGGAAGGTGAACAGAACTTCCTGTTTTTCCTGCCGGAGAAGGATCGCATACCACTTCGAAATTTTTGGTATCGAGGCGCCACGCAGGACACCAAGAACCATGTTATGAGTGAATCCGTGGCTTATAGCCAACAGACCGACATTCAGTACCACACTGACAACCCCAAGCAGGAACTACTGAGCATACTGCAACAGCGCCAGCCCGGTGGTGAGGCAGCACAATACCAGCCAGCTGATCCGCGTTTTACCACACTGCAAACGCTTCAGGGCACGCCCTTCAGTCTGATGCCAGAAGTCGCTTTTGTGGAAGTATTAGGAGAAGGTGATAGTGTAAGTGTCTTTACCATCCTGCATAACGATAGTTATTCAAACAACGCACAGATTTTCGAAGACCAGAAACGACGCATCCCTCAAGAAGACTACCTGACCGTCGTCAAAGGTTTTATCGGCGCCTATCCTAACGTCTTCTTCCAGCTTTCCGACCAGAACTTGGAAAATTTTGTGCAAACGATCATGTCGATGCGCAATGCCGCAGACTACGCCAACCTAGTTACTGTCTTCGGCGTACGTCGCACCAACGTCCCGTTATTTTGGCCATTGTCTGATCGGCTAAATGCCCATTACAAAGAAAACCGGCCCATTGAGGCGGGGCTCTTTGACTTGAACCGCTATGAGAACCGATAGATCCGGTATTTAAAAGGGAAGACTAATGCTCGCGTACACCACACCACTTGTCGGGGGCGTGCTCATTGGCACCTCGACTGTTTTCCTGCTTCTTTTCCTTGGACGAATCGCAGGCATCGGCGGAATAGTCTGGGGCGCTGTTTCAGCGCAGCCTGACAACGCCTGGCGCTGGTTATTCGTTGTCGGCTTACTGCTCGGCCCACTGCTGTACCACATACTGTCGAATACGCCCTTCCCACCGGCTAGCTCCTTACAGTGGTGGCATGCTGCTCTCGGCGGGCTGCTGGTGGGCTTCGGCATAAAGTGGGGCGCTGATTTTACGAGTAGTCAGGGTGCGCTGGGTATCGCTTGGCTTTCTACACGGTACTTATTTGCCGCTGTGATATTTACGGGCACGGGGATCGCCACGCTCTATGTTGTTCGTCATTTAGTGCCGGGATTGTAAATGAGAAATATAATTGCTCTGCTTTGTGGCCTCGCTTTTGGTGCAGGTCTGGCAGTGTCTAGCATGACGGACACGGCGAAGGTCTTGGGGTTTCTAGATGTGCTCGGTAACTGGATGCCCGACTTGGCATTTGTAGTAGGCGCCGCGGCTTGCGTCATTCTGGTTACATTCCCCTTCGTAATGCGACGAAAGAGCCCCCTAATGTCCCTGCGGTTTTTACTGCCTGCAACCCAATTTATCAATGGGCGACTCGTCGGTGGTGCTGCCCTTTACGGCATTGGCTTGGGATTGTATGGCTATTTTCCAGGCTCGGCGATGGCATCATTAGTGTATCAAGACTGGAAAACTGCAATATTCATTGCTGCCATGCTGATTGGCATGACTTTGGCAAACAAAGTTTCAGCCAAGTGATTCTCAAGCTTGTAAACAGCATCCTTAAGCCCGATCATCGCTACCACATCAAATCATCGGGAATCTGGTACTCGGCATAAGGATCCTCTTCATCCACGTCCATCACCTCGTACGTGTTAAGTAAAACAATGATCTGTGGGTCACGTTGCCTTATTTTTTCGGCCGCTGCGGATGGCAGCAATTCAAAGTCATTGCCCAACTTTGCTATCGCCAATCGTCCATTCACTAAATCTTTTTGTAACTGCTCAGTGACATAAATTTTCTTTATCCGGGTGCCATCCGTGAACTGATAAGCAATATCCCCCCGCTCACGTTTGATGCGATTCATCTTAATCAACTGAGAGATTTGGGCTTTTATCGCCTTTTTTTCGACCACTTCGTGTTGCTGTTTATTGAGCTGGCGGTCGCGTTCAGTCTTTTCAAGCAGGTTACGTTTGACCTGCTCCTTGCTATCATCAAGCGGAGTCTGTCCCTTTTGGCGAACCTTGGCTTCTTTGCGCAGTTCTTGCTTAAGCTGCTTGGCCTTCTTCTTATCAACGAGGCCAGCGTTAAGGAGTTGATCCTGCAGAGATGCCATAATGTGAACCTTTAGACTGCCATTTAGACGGCAATTATGGTGAATTGTGACCGCACTGGCAAACGACTTTACACCACAGTCGCCAGACGCCCTGCGCTTCTGTACAAAAGAGTACAAGCCTTTTAGTTTCCGGTCGTAAGACTGGGTGTTCGGCAACTCTCCCCCTCAATGTCAACGCCTCGTCGGTTGAGGCCAACAGCTCAATACTCTATAATGAAAGACGCTTAACGTAATAATAGCCAGACAAAACCTCCCACCCCAGCTCTCTCCTCGGGCGATACGACTGCCAGTGAATAGTACGCCGGTTTGGTGAAACTCCAAGGTAGCCCAGCATGAATTTAGAATTTTCCGAAGAACAACTGTTTATTCGTAATCAAGCACGCAATTTTCTCAGTCAGGAATGCTCCGCCAGCGTTGTGCGCAGCGTTCTTAATACCGATGTCCCGTTTGATCGGGCGCTGTGGCAGAAAATTGTGGACCTTGGATGGACCGCGATGTCGATACCCGAAACCTATGGCGGTTTAGGCCTAGGCTATCTGGAACTGTGTGTTATCGCTGAAGAACTAGGCCGTTCGCTGGCGCCGGTACCGTTCTCTTCGAGTGTCTATCTAGCCACGGAGGCGATTAAAAGCTGGGGCACGGAACCGCAGAAGCAGCACTATCTTCCAAAACTGGCGACCGGCGAGTTAATCGGCACTCTCGCCATGAATGAAGGACTAGGCTCGCCGTCTATCGCGGCGCAGGTACTCGAGGGTAAACTCACTGCTAACAAAATACCCGTACCGGATGGCGACATCGCAGACTTTACCGTGCTGACGGCTCGTGATGAACAGGGTTGCGTTGGTCTGTATCTCGTCGATTTAGCAGATGCAGGGGTGCAGCGTGAGGTTCTCACCAGCATGGACCCTAGCCGATCTCAGGCACGCTTAGTCTTTGATAACGTGCCGGTGCAGGCTTTGGGTGCGGCCGGCGAGACGCAGCTAACAGAGTTGCTGGATCGTGTCGCAGTGCTACTGGCCTTTGAGCAAATTGGCGGCTGCCAGGCCGCTCTGGATATGGGTATCGCTTATACCAAAGAGCGCTACGCCTTTGGCCGTGCTATTGCCTCGTTCCAGGCCATCAAGCACAAGTTCGCTGACATGTATGTGGCTCTGGAGCTCGCGCGAGCCAACGCTTATTACGGCGTCTGCGCCCTCGCCAGTGATGCACCAGACCTACCACTGGCGGCTGCGACCGCAAGGGTAAGTGCGACTGACGCCTATTACTTTATCAGTAAGGAAAATATTCAGGTTCACGGTGGCATGGGCTTTACCTGGGAGTTCGACTGCCATCTGTACTACCGCCGTGCACAGCTGTTATCGGGTTTAATCGGTACTCAGCCAATATGGAAAGAGACCCTCACTCAGCGCCTGCTATAGATTTCGGAGAACATCATGGATTTTCAAGACACCCCACAACTGGCCGTCTTTCGCAGCGACGTAAAAATCTGGCTCGAGGCGAACGCTACCCGACGCACTGACAAGCTTCACATGGGCATGGAAGGCGATACCGCTTTTCAGGAAGCTAAAGACTGGTACAAAAAGAAAGCGGACAATGGCTTCGCCTGTCTGACCTGGGCGAAAGAATACGGCGGCGCTGGACTGACCTCGCTGCACGAGGTGGTCTGGACGCAAGAAGTAGAAAACTATAGGACACGGGACGCGCATTTTGTCATCGGCATTGGCAATTGCGGTCCTGCCGTCATGCACTTTGCCAGTGAAGAGGCCAAGCGTGAGTTGTTGCCCCGTATGGCCAGTGCTGAAGATGTCTGGTGCCAGCTGTTCAGTGAGCCCAGTGCCGGCTCCGATGTGGCGGGGCTGCGCACCCGTGCAGAGCCCGACGGCGACAATTGGATTCTCAACGGCCAGAAAATCTGGACCTCCGGTGCCCAGTACTCCGATTACGGCGTGGTACTGACGCGCACGGACCCCACTATCTCCAAATATCGAGGCCTTACCCTCTTTATGATTGACATGCACCAAAGCGGTGTGGAAGTTCGACCCATAAAACAGATGGATGGCGGCGGCCATTTTAACGAGGTTTTCTTCCACGACGCTATCGTACCGGACGCCTACCGGCTGGGTGAAGTCGGCGGCGGCTGGACCGGAGCCCTCACTGTATTGATGAGCGAGCGCCTGGCCATCAGCGGGGTTCAGCCAACAGGCTTTCCGCAGTTCCTAGACCTCGTGAAGTCTCTGGAGCTGAATGGACAACCCATTGCCAACGATCCAATCGTGCGCGACCAACTGGCGACATGGTACAGCCAGTATGCAGGTCTCCAAGCTGTCAACAAGCGCATGTTAACCGCAGTCGCCAAAGGCGGTATCGCTGGCGCTGAAGCATCGCTTGGGAAACTGGTCGGTGCTGTAATGAATCAGGAAATTGCTAATTTTGCGTGCCAGATATTCGGTCCGGCCGGTATTGTGCAGGACACTGAATTGAGCCCGGAACAGGCCCACTTTCAACAGCAGGTGCTCTTCTCCCCTGGCGTGCGTCTAGCGGGCGGAACTGATGAAGTCATGCGCAACATTCTGGCTGAACAAGTACTGGGGTTACCGCAGGAACCTCGGGCAGACAAAGGGATCCCGTTTCAGGACATTCCCACGGGATCCGCATGAGTGCTTGGATCGATTGCGATCTAGCGCCGCTTCAATGATTGGACTCAACTCCAGTCAACAATGCCCATTACAAAAATTATCAGTAATGCAGGTGGCACAACATAGCGAATCAGCAAGTGCCAGATTGAATATTGACCAGAAGACAGCGAGTCCAACTCATCATGGGTAGCCTCTTTTTTCATCGCCCAACCCGCGAACACCGCAATCAATAAACCGCCCAGCGGGAGAAGAATCTGATTAGAAAACACATCCATGATGTCATTAAAATTGCTACCTGCCACGGTCCACTGAGACAAAATATTATAAGACACAATAGAGCACACACTGAACAGGGCGATCGAACCCACAACGATAACGGTGCTTTGATGGCGAGAAAGATTAAAACGCTCTTCCATCCATGAAGTCACCGCCTCGACTAGGCCTACCATAGAAGTAATACCGGCCATCGAAAGCATCAAGAAAAAGACCACACTGAATCCATAACCGCCAGGCATCTGCGCAAACCCCACGGGCAGTGTCTGAAAGATTAGGCCAGGTCCTACCGCCGGATCTAGGCCGTTATGGAACACAACAGGGAAAATAACCAACCCGGCGAGCAAGGCCACGCCAGTATCAACCATCACAACAATCAGTACCGACCGCGTAATGGAAATAGATTTTGGCAGGTAAGCCCCGTAAACCATCATGCCCGCCATGGCCACACCCAAGGAGAAGAAAGCCTGGCTTATCGCTGCCAGCACGGTATCAAAACCAATTTTGCTGAAGTCCGGAGTAAATAGCCATGTGACGGCCGCGGAAAACCCGTGCACCTCGGACTCACCTGACGGCATAAAATAATTGTAGGTTGCCAGCCCGAGCAACAACACAAACATCAACGGCATCATCACAATAACCGCCCGCTCAATGCCGTTTTTCACGCCAGCGAAAACAATCAAACCCGTGATACCCAGGCCCACCAGCGTCCAGAAAAGCATGCCTAAATTACTGTCCAATACGGCCGCAAATTCCGCGTTGGCGACAACGCCATCGAAGCCTACAAAACCCGTAGTCACCGCCTTAAACAGGTACCACAGCACCCATCCCACCACTACAGCGTAGATAATCTCAATGGTATATGCTGCGACCAGGCCCAGAGTACCAACCACCCGCCATCGCCTAGACTGACCACTCTCGTCTGCGACCACAACCATAGCCGTTGGGGGACTGCCCTGCCCCCGCCGACCAATGAGCATTTCCGCAATCAGTATGGGGGCGCCAATACCAAAGGCGCAGGCCAGGTAGACTAAGACAAAGGCTGCGCCACCGTTTTCACCGGTGACATAAGGAAACCGCCAAATATTGCCAAGCCCAACAGCGAAGCCCACTGAGGCCATGATAAAAGCAAAACGCGAAGACCAGTGAGCACCGCCCGCAACTGACATGTAATGCTTCCTCAACCGTTATTATTTGCGCATTCTATAAAAATGTAATACTGATTCAAACAACGATTATTTGCGTTGCCTGCCTCAGCCAGTCCCGATCAGAACCGCGTAACAGAGGACCGATAGTCGTCGCAACTCGCTGATGATAGGCATTAAGCCACTCGAGTTCCTCCAGATCCAGTCGTTGTGTATCCAGCATGCGAACGTCAAAAGGGGCAAGCGTCAGCGTTTCAAACTCCAGCATCGGCGTTTCCCCTAAATTGGTCTGAGACGGACGCACCACCTGAAGATTTTCACAGCGAATCCCGAATACACCCTCACGGTAGTAGCCTGGCTCGTTACTGACAATCATACCCGAACACAGCGCCACGCCATTGTGTTGTTTAGAGATACGTTGAGGGCCCTCATGAACGCTGAGAAAGACACCCACGCCATGGCCGGTACCGTGATCATAATCATATCCTTCGCGCCACAGATACTGTCGCGCCAGCGCATCCAGTTGCGTGCCAGTAGTACCAAGGGGAAATCGAGCTCGCGCCAGAGCGATATGACCCTTTAAAACAAGCGTAAAAAGGCGACGTGCCTCAGGTCCAGGGTCACCAATAGCGACGGTCCGTGTAATATCAGTCGTTCCATCAGTGTACTGGCCCCCACTGTCAAATAGATAGACACTGTCCATAGCTAGGCGAGCCGGGACGCCATTGAGATGGTTATAATGGCACATGGCTCCATTAGCGCCTGCGGCAGAAATAGTATCGAAGGAACACGCGTGAAAATACTCGCCCTGCTGCCGCAGACTGAGCAAATGGTCTGACAACTCGGCTTCATTGTGCAGCCTTCCCGCTGCAACTTCGCCGTCCAGCCAAGCCAGAAACCGCACTTCCGCGACAGCATCGCGACGGTGGGCATGGCGAGTGCCCACCAGTTCAACCGCATTTTTGCACGCCTTAGGAAGTAACACAGGATCTTCTCCGTGCACCAACGTTGCGCCGCTGCGAACCAATTCCATCTGCACCCATGCGCCCGCGTTTTTAGCGTCGGCTAGTATTTTGTGCGTCTCATAGGCTGCAAACGATGCGCTCGCACCCGCTTCATCTACTACCATCACGCCGCTGCCCACGTGCTGGTGAAATTTTTCTGGCAGACGACGAACATCGACAAACAGCGTCATATCCCCGGAGGCTTCTAATATCGCGAAGCTCTGTACGACCGGTAACTGCGGCATATCCATACCACGAATATTCAACAACCAGCTGACTGAATCAGGCGAAAATATCAACGCCGCATCACAACCTTGCGCCTTAATTTGAACCGCGATGCGCTGACGTTTATCTATGCTCGACTCACCGGTAAAGACATAATCCAACAATAGTGCGGAATTGCATACCGCCTCGGGTCGGTTCAGCCAGCAGCGGTCAATCAGATTATCAGTATCGAGCAGAAGTTCCACGCCAGCATCAGCCAAGGTATTCTTTGTATCCCGATACCATTGCAGGCTGTGAAGACGAGGATCGCAAACTACCCTACTACCGACCGGCAGCACATCTGCAAGCCATTGGGGCTGAGGGTTGTCGGCCAAGTGATGATATTCAAAAAGATGGGAGGGAACCTGCGAACGCACCTGCACGGTATAGCGGCCATCCACAAAGATCGCCGCTCTGTCCCGCAACACCAACGCCATACCAGCAGACCCAGTAAACCCACTGATCCAGTGCAAACGCTCGTTATGCAATGGGAGATATTCTCCGAGATACTCATCTGCCCGAGGTACAACGAGGGCATCGTAATTTGCCTGCGTCATTAGCTGACGCACCGCCGCCAAGCGTTCTTCACTCACTGTCATGGGAGGTTCTGCTACGCAAACATTTGAAAGTCATCGCATGTAAGGCATTCAAAAACGGCAACTTGTAAGCGCTGCGATAAATCAAAGACTACGCCACGTAGGGGTCAAAGTCTGCTTTCCCTATCCCACAATCTGGGCACTCCCAGTCCTCTGGTATATCTTTCCAGAGTGTCCCTGGGGGAAAGCCATCATCTGGCAGGCCCTCTGCCTCATCATAAATAAAACCACAAATCACACACTCGTACTTTTTATAATCGGTATCGCTCATATTTATTTTTCTCTCGAACTAAATCTAACCACAACTAAGAACTATACGTCATTGTGATGGCGGATTGTGTCACTACGGTCATCAGTCTTACATCAGCACCTAGAAGTCGCTCGCTAGGCTGATACGGTAGCCCCCCTCTTCGGGAACCGCGATCAGGGACAGCATTGACTGCAATTGGCTATCCATCACATCTTCAGTTCCCAGCAGTACGTCCACCTCGTAGCGGCGGTCGTTCAGTTCCAAGCTACCGCTAGCCTGCAGTGGTCCCGCCAATGTAATCACCTGCCCCCGCAGCGCCTCTTCAGGGATCTGCTCGAAATCCAGAGCGTAACTCCCTAAGGGCACAAGCCCGCGGACGGACTGCCAGCCACTATCCTGCCATACCAAGCGACCCAACGCGCTGTGCGGCAAACCCTGACGCAACTCCAGGCGATCTAATTGCAGGTTAAACATTCCCACAACCGATACTGGCGCGAAGCGGCTTAGCAGGACTGCGGCCAGCTGGCCCTCCGCGTTGAGTACATCAAAATCTCTCTGGCCGCGCAACACTAACTCGCCAGAAAACGTCTGATTACCCCACTCACTGCTCACCGTGAGATGTGGCGCCAACAACAGCAAGGATAGAGGCTGCAGTGACCACTGCACAGCGCCAAGCTGGAAATAACCCTGTGGCAGACGCACTAGGACGCTACTGGCGCTGCCCTGCCAAACAGTGCCTGCCAACCCGCTAATGAGTAGCTGCTCAGGCGGAACGAGATGACTCAGCAGACGAGCGGGGGCCGACATTACAAGACTCATCAGGAACAACAGAGCCAGAACTGCAGCCCACACAAGACGCGACTTATTCACTTTATCCCGCCTCTGCAATTCGTACTGTAATGTTTACGCGGCCGGCCGAAGCGGCTGGGGTCACAGATACCTCCCGCACCAGCAGACTCTCAGTATATTCCATCTCGTTTAGCCACTTTAATACATCGTTAAAAGAGGCGTTTTCGATACGCACTTGGATTTCGCCACGACTGTTGGGTTGAAGCCGCATAACGGGTAACTGCAGGCGGGTCGTGGACTGGTTAATCACCGACGTCAGATTACGCTTTGCACCGGCCTTGGCGCCGCCCTGGCGCAGCTGCAACAACTGCGACACCATCGCGTCTACGCGCCCCTGAGATTCAGTAACGGCGCTGTTTTGCGCTATCAGTTGCTCTCGTTGACTCTCCAGCGGTGACAACACTAAAATATAAAGCAGATACAAAAGCAACGCCGAGCTAAGCAGAAGTAGACTCAACTGCTCGCGCTGGTTCAGTTGGGAAAACCACTCCTTCACGACCTCTCCTTAACACGCAAGCGTGCACTGACACGATCACCCTTTGTGTTACTGCTTTCAGTTATCGCTTCCAGCCCAACTTCATTCATTCGGCTGCGCAACTTCTCCACACCCTCAAAGTCTGCGGCAACAATATTAAGACGCATTTCGCCACCCTTGTCATTGTAGTTAATACTTGCGATCGTGGTGCCCGGCATCCCTGAGATCGCATCGCCAACACGTTCCATCAGGCTAACAAAACCAGAACCCTCTCCCGTGCCTCCCAGAGCATCCAGTTGCCGGCGCAACTGTTTCTCTGCGTCTACCACCACGCCTGTGGGAAAAACCGAGCGATAACTATCCTGAACCGCGCTGCGCAGCGCACTATTTTGCGCTGACAGACTGCGATACTCAGCATAGGCCGCACCCAACTGCACAACAAACGCTGCAACCAATACGGCCGCAACTGCACGCCACTGTCGCCACCATAGACCGACCGGCAAGCGTGGAGCAAAGTCCCCACATAAAAGGTTGATGTTTATCTCTTCGGTTTTACTCAGCAACATCGCTACACTCAGGTTGCCGTGACGCCACTGCACCCGCTCACGTAATTCAACCGGCAGCATATTCGTATCAGCTTCCTGATCCATACCGTAGACAATCACCGCATCAGGCGGGCCGGCCTCGCTCAGCATTGCACGCACCAGGACTTCTATCAGCTCTTTTTCAGCCGTAAACCCCTTGCACTGGCCAACGCGGAAAATCACGCTGTCTCCTTCCACCAGCAGACACCACTCATCGCGCTCCCATGGCAGCAGGAGCGGCTCCGGTAACCACCGTTGAATACCTGGGAACTCTGCGAGCAGAAACTGCCACTGCTCCATTTTCGCCTGTGCTGTAATTGCCACGGCAAGTTCATCCTCTTGCAGTGAATCATAGGCAAAGTGCAAGGTATCGACATCAGCTGCAACCTGCTCTTCCAACATGAAGGGTAAGGATTTACTGATATGCTTTTTTTCGTCCCGCGTCACTGACAGAGTCAGCAGTAGAGCGTCCTCGCCCGGCACTGCAAAACAGACTTTTATCCGTCGCTGGGCCAGCGTCGCACGCAGATGTTCCCGAGCGGCGTCGTCCTCCAGCCACTGGGGCTCAGCGCTGGCACCCGGGGGATACCAGGCGAGACGTCCCTCGACCAAACGCACTATGACCATCTTGCACAAACCTGTATGTTACCCACTAGGGACTTCTCCGGATGTCTCTCAATTTTTGAGCAATGGCTCATTTACAGGCTACCACTCGCTCTGGCCACAGTAGCAATAGTGCGGTTGCTGCGATTCAACACACTGTACAAGCGCATGTTCCTGCCGGCAACCTCCACTTCCGCCCTCAAAAGAAAGTAAGTGCTATTTTGCCCAAGCAACGCCGCAACCTCTTTCATGTTATCCCTCTTTCCTTCAAATACAGGATTGGCTTGAAAATCGGTCTTATCCTCGAAGCCTGTTTCCTCGCGATATTGCACAAGAGACTCACCTTCTGCTTCGGTGAGTGGGCTAAGAACCCCTTTAGCATTGATGCTGCGTAACACCATCGCGGGTGCCGTGTGTATGTTCAGCGTTGCCGGCTGCTCAGGCCAAACCGTCACCCAAGGCAATAACGCTTGGTAAATCTCTGGCGTCATATACGCAACCGCGCGCAATTCACTGACACTGGACATGCTACGATTGGCAGTGCGATACGCGGGCGTCTGCCCAGAATAATAGTCGTCCTCTGCCCCATTTAAAGAAGCCTCCCGATCGGCATCTAGCCAATCAATGACGGACTCAGTAAGGATAATTGCCTCCTGTTCACTCACAGCCGGGTCTCCCAGTGCCTGCAATAATCGAATAAACTGCTCCTGCGATGCGGTAAACCGCTTTTTTGATACCGCTGTCGAATCACGAGATGCCTTTTCTACCAGCGTATTTAGATTAAATCTCCCTTGCAGGTCTTCCAACGAACCAGAAAGCCAGCCAGTGCCATCAAGCGCATAAGTGGGCGGAGGATCACCCGGTTTGGTCCACCATATCTCAGTCAGATCGTCTCGAAGCAGTCCCGCATTTTTATCCATATCATAGTCGGCTAGCAGTAATATTCCGGCAAGATCCTCTGCACCCCGAAGATAAGCCTGGGCCTGTCCATCCAACAGAATATTACTACTGCGTTGATAGAAACGCTCAAACTCGCCCTTCATCGCCACAACCAGTGCCGTGGCAAGCGCGAACACCAGCATGGCAAAAATCAGGGCGGCACCATGCTGGCGAGTAACAGGGGCTGAAGGTCTAGAGCGGGAGCAATGCATACAAACGCCTCATTTCTCCCCAGTCCTGCAGCTGCAAACTAATTTCAACACTCACCGGACTGTTCAGCTCAGCATCCGGTTCACTGGTATCAACCACCCAGTTTGTCGCCCAGTTGCTCGTGTCTAGCGCAGCACTGCGAGACTGGGTCTGCAGAGCCGCCAGTGAACCCAGAAAAGCCAGCTGCATATCTTCCACGCCGTCCAGCAACAGCACGCTGTAAGGCTCGGTATCAGATGCTCGATCCAATACCGGATAGCTATCACGCCACAAAGCCTCATCCTCAAGCCGATAGTTAACGCGTTGTAGGTTGCTGCGCGGGTGGGCATTGGGATTATGCCAGCCCGCCCGCGTAAAACTCAGCGCAAAGCGTGCCAGCGACCCTCCGGCAATGGCTGGCTCAATCTCGCCGAATTCGTCGCGCACAGGTCGCTCAACAAAGTGGCGTAGATCCCGCGAAATAATCATCCAGGCGCGGTTTACTTCATAGGTCCGATCCGCAGTTGCGCGCAGGCTCTCCACACCCTCTAACACCCTAGATAAGCTGGTAGTGGCAATGAGAGCAACAAAAGCCGTAATGGCCATTGCAATTAACACCTCCAAAAGCGTGAAACCCGCTGCTGGTTTTTTAACCATCACGCTCACCCGGCAGGTCGCCCTCAGCATCCGTCTCTGCATCGCCTGTCTCTGCGTCGCCTGTATCTGCATCGTCTGTTTCTAGGTCGCCTGACATAAAGGCGGTCAGAGTATACAGTGGCTGTTCTTGCTGCTGCTCATCAAGCGCAACCGCGATATCAACACGGAAAAATTTTGCTACTTCTGTTGTTTTCGTTTCTACCCACCAATACCAATCTCGACCCGCCATTGAGGCGAAACCACTGTCTTTTCCGGCAGAAAGATTCCGTGTCGAGCTGATCACAAGCCGGATCTCTGTCAGTTTATTCTCAGCCACCATGTAGGCGAGAGTCTTATCACGCAAATAGGCGGTATCGTCTATCTGCTGATAAAGCGACATTAGCAGTGCAGGCAGAGCGATAGCGACAATCGCCAAGGCAACCATCACTTCCACCAGCGTAAAACCTCTGGCACGCACTAGTATCCCTCCTCCGCCTCACCCCGCCGCAGCACCTCGAAACGCCCAAACAGATCCCATTCAATGCGCCACAGTAATTCACTATCTTCCTCTTGAAGCACATTGATCGCCCCTACGGTTGCCTCACCGCTGGCATAAAAAACCACCTGAGGGCTGACAATCTCCATCTCGTCATCATCCACAGACAATTCAACCAAGGGCGCATCCTCCAGCTCCAACTCAAGTGCGATGCCAGGAGGCAGTTGTTGCTCTTCGAACAACTCCTTAGCGCTAAACGGTGCGCCCCAGCCATCGAGACCGCGCTCCAACCATTGATAGCTATAAATCGTCTCCCCCGTGCCCTGATCCTCCCGCAACAGAAGCCCATAGTCCACGCCGGTCATCTGAGCTTCATCCAATGCATACGCAGCCACGTCTGCGAGGTTGTAAACCGTACTTTGCAGCTGAATATCCTGACCTCCGGAGTTGATAGTAAGGTTTGCCAAAGAGGTGAACAACACAACAACAATCAGCGCGACCAGCAGCTCTAATAGACTAAAACCTCGCTGGCGCCTCAACACCACGGCGAACACCGGCCGGTCATCGCCACGAAACGGTTACCCATGCAAGGTCAGCCTTCTTCTTTCCAGTTGCCAATGTCGGCGCGCTGACCTTCACCACCCGATAAGCCATCCGCGCCCAGTGAATAGATATCCACTTCATGGAACTCACCCGGACTGAGGTAAAGATAAGGACGCCCCCAGGGATCAATCGGCACCTCTTCGAGATAACCCCCGGCTTTGAAGTTTCGCGGCTCAGGATCGAGAGTGCTGGGCTCTACCAGCGCCTGAAGCCCCTGCTCGGTTGTAGGATACACGTAGTTATCCAGCCGATATATTTTCAGTGAAGTCTCTATTGCCTTAAAATCAGCCTGCGCTTTCTGCACCCTGGCGTCGTCAGCGCGATTAAGTACCGTAGGCGCCACCACGCTGATCAGCAGTCCCATAATGACCAGCACCACCAAAATTTCTACGAGAGAAAATCCCCCATTACGTTTTGCTTTCATCGTTTAGTTCACCATTGTATTAAGATCAAATATGGGCAACAGGATAGCGAGGACGATTGTCAGAACCATCCCGCCCATGAACACTACCATCAGTGGTTCAAACAAGCTCATAAGGGTGCCGAGTGTCATTTCCAGCTCTCGCTCCTGGTTGGTCGCCGAGCGTTCAAGCATGGTTTCCAGCTCACCACTGGCCTCACCGCTGGCAACCATGTGCACCATCATAGGCGGAAAGCGGCCACTTTCGCGCAAGGCGCGATTCAAGCTAGCGCCTTCCTGAACGTGTTCCGACACCGCCACGCTGTCTTCGCGCAGTATCAGGTTGGTCAGCACTTGTCCGGCGATACGCAGAGACTCAAGCAGAGGCACACCACTGGCCATAAGGATACTGAGTGTTGAAGCAAAACGTGCAGTATCCATCGAAATCAACACCCGCGACACGCCGGGTATACCCAGTAGTAAGCTATGCCAACGCTTTTTACGTGCTGGATCGCGCAGCAAGCGTCGCATTATAAAGAACAGCGCGAATACTCCCAACACCAGCGACAGACCGTACCGCTGAAAAAAATCACTGGTTGCAATAAGACCCCGCGTCAGCGCAGGTAATTCTCGGTTACTATGCGCAAAGATACCCACCAGCTCGGGCACCACAAAAACAAGCAGCAAAAGCACCACTGCAATCGCCACCCCAACGAGAATAAACGGATAGATCATCGCCATCTTTAGCTTCTGACCGGTGTACTGACGCTGTTCAGTATAATCCGCCAGCTGCTGTAGCACCGGCCCCAGATAGCCCGCGTGTTCACCAGCGTTTACCATGGCACGGTACATTTCATTAAACACGCTAGGAAATTCAGCCATCGCATAGGCCAGTGTATGCCCCTCTGCAACCCTAGACCGCACCTGCAACAACATGCCTTTTATGCGACTGCTTCGGCTCTGCTCGGCTGCGGCTTGAAGCGCCTCATCCAGTGGCAAATTCGCCTCCACCAGCGTGGCCAACTGCCGGGTAATCAGCGCAAGATCACCGACACTGACGCGAGAAAAATACAGTGAGAGACTCCATCCGGATTTGCCAGGCCCTGCAGTGTTGTTGGCCTCGGCAACCTCCACGGGGCGCATATCCTGCCCTCGCAACTGCGAACGAACCTGCCGCTCTGAGTCTCCTTCGAGCACACCCTTGACGAGCTTCCCTTCGGAGTTAAGCGCTTGATAGCGATATGCAGTCACAGTTCAACCAGCCAAGATCAGACGATAGAAGTCACACGCATGACTTCCTCTATACTGGTTTCGCCCGCCATTATCCGACGTCGACCATCGGTCTCTATTCCGGGGTAATGCTGGCGCGCCAGATGCAAAATATCCTGTTCATTAGCGCCGCCGTAGATCATCTGGCGCATGGCATCATCAATCTCGATTATTTCATAGATGCCCGTGCGACCCCGATAACCGGTGTATTTGCAGGTCTCGCAGCCTTTGGCCTGACAGACGCTCTGGTGATCCTCGCCAGGCCCAAGACGCAACAATTCTTGCTCTGCAGAATTGAGCTCAGCGGCCTCCTTGCATTCGGCGCACAGCAGCCGCACAAGACGCTGAGACATCACCGCTATCAGGCTGGACGACAACAAAAAGGGCTCGATGCCCATATCCTTAAGGCGAGTGATCGCGCCTATGGCCGTATTGGTGTGCAATGTAGACAGCACAAGATGACCAGTAAGGGAGGCCTGCACCGCAATTTCGGCTGTCTCCCGATCACGAATTTCACCGACCATCACCACATCTGGATCCTGACGTAAAATAGCCCTCAATCCACGAGCAAACGTCATGTCGACCTTGGTGTTGACCTGAGTCTGGCCGATACCCGGCAGCATATATTCAACAGGATCTTCAATCGTAAGAATATTACGCGAGGTCTCGTTGATGTCACCCAGCCCAGCGTACAAAGTCGTCGTTTTGCCCGAACCCGTAGGCCCGGTTACCAAAATAATGCCATGGGGGCTGTGCAGGTGCTTTTTATACGCAGCAAGAACCTGCGTGTTCATAGCCAGCTGCGTCAACTCTAATTGTCCAGCCGCTGTATCCAATAGTCTCAACACCACCCGCTCACCGTGAGCAGAAGGTATCGTCGACATCCGGATGTCCACGGAATGACCCGCGATCTTTACTGAAATTCTGCCGTCCTGGGGTATGCGTTTCTCGGCAATATCCAGCCTAGCCATCACCTTCAAACGCGATACCAACAGCGGCGCCAACATGCGCTTAGGCGACAGCACTTCTGCCAAAACTCCATCGATACGATAACGGACACTCAGCCGGTCTTCGAACGTTTCAACATGAATATCCGAAGCCTTCTCACGCACGGCTTGCGATAGTATGGCGTTAATCAGGCGGATAATAGGGGCATCATCTTCCGTATCCATCAGGTCGCTGGAATCAGGAATAGCATCAGCTAGACGACTGAGATCAACATCGGCGCCAATGTCTTCAGCCATTTGCACGGCTTCATTGTTATTGCGCTGATAAGCTAGTGTCAGACGTCGCTTGAAATCACTCTCTGACACGTCCTTGAGTGCAAATGCCCCGCCCAGAATCCGACGAAGCTCGCTCAGCACCAGCACCGCTGGCTGTCCGGTATGCACCACCACAGCAGAGCCGTCATCGGCGGCATCTAGCAACACTCCATACTGCTGCGCGAAGGTAAACGGGAGGCTAGGCCTTGCGGCCACGCTAGCGACAAGCGCACCTGTCGGCGACGGCTCAACCTGCGCATTCACCGACCGTCTGCCGGCGGCGCAGGCGCACCAGGTCCATCAGCATCAGAGGCCTTGATGGCATCCAGTTGCTGCATTTGTTCTTCCCACTCCGACAGGACAGGGAGACTCGCATCGCCCAAGTACAACAATCCTTTCTCCTGACGCAGCGCTTGTTGGTCACGGATATAGCGGTATTTCTCCGCGCTGGCACCAACTAGCTGCTCGTTGTCACGAATAATCGTCGTGCGTATAAACACCATTAAGTTTTGTTTAGACACCCTTTCTGCATCGCTGCGGAACAGCCTACCCAAGTACGGAATATCACCCAGTAAAGGCACTTTTTGTTGCGCGTCCTGCACGTCGTCCTTGATCAGGCCACCCAGAACGACTACCTGACCATCCAGTGCCAATATCTTGGTCTGTATCTTACGCTCATTCGTGATCACGTCCGATGCTATGACTGACGTTTTACTGATGCTGGAGACCTCTTGCATAATATCAAGCACTACCGAATCGCCGTCATTGATGTGTGGCGTCACAGTCAGGGTAATACCGACATTCTCTCGCTCGATTGTCTGGAAAGGGTTCTGCGCGCCTTCGCCGCCAGCCCCGGTATTAGTATAGGAACCGGTCACGAAGGGCACCTGCTGACCGACCGTGATAAAAGCCTCCTGATTATCCAACGTCAGTATACTGGGCGTTGACAAAATATTTGTATTTGCCGTCTCGTTGAGCGCATTCAGAATGACCGTCATGGATAAACCCATGCTATCCAATTGAGCCCAGCCTAAAGTCGTGCCCCCCGTTCCAGCCAAAGCCGCCGCCAACCCTCCTAAATTGACACCGTCTGGTGTATCCCCGCCGCCTTCTGCCAGCTGTGAACCCGCGATACCGCCCAGCCGTGCATCACCTTTAGTAATATTACTGCCGAACACTCCATCGTTATCGGCAAACAACCACTGTAGCCCTAATTCTTGGCCGTCGATCACTTCCATTTCTACAATAATCGCTTCCACCAACACTTGAGCACGGCGAATATCCAAGCGCTGAATGACCACCTCAAGAGAGGCCATCTCGTCCGGATCGGCGGTAATGATCAGCGCGTTGGTACCCTCATCTGCCTCTATGGTTGACGTGTTACTGTTACTTCCGCTCGCGGCTTTTGCTCCGTCAGCAGTGTCTAACTGATTAATATTCTTCATAACTCGGGTCAGGACATCCGCAAGGTCCTTGGCTTCGGCATATTGAAGATAAATAACCTTAACATTGCCGCTTTGCTCTAATGGAGTGTCCAGATGGTTGACCAACTTTCGCAGTCTCGCACGCTCCAACTCATCGCCACTGACAAGAACGCTGTTGGTGCGCGCATCAGCCACCAGCAATACCTCTTGCTCACTGCCGGCCTGCTTGGACGCCGACTTGTTAAGCTGTTCCAGCATCCTCACAACATCTTCCGCTACCGCGTAACGCAGCTTGATAATATCCGTCTTCTGCACAGCGGATTTATCCATGCGCTCGATGATGTCTCTGATCTTGTCGATATTGGCCGATACGTCCGAAATAATAATTGCATTGCTGGGCGCGTAGGCTGCCATGTGCGCCTGCTGTGGCACCAAGGGTCGCAAAACAGGAATGAGCTTGGCAGCTGAAATGTTCTCCAGGCGGATAACCTGCGTCATATACTCGTCCGACGTACTGCTGGATCTATCATCACTCACATCAAGGGGCGCGGAGCGAGCATCCTTAGCAGGTATAACACGTACGATGTCACCAGAACGCACCGCGGTATATCCGTGAACATCCAAAACCGACAAAAATAGTTCATACAGTTCGTCTGCCGATACAGGGTTAGAGGAAATCACTCTGACCTTACCCTTAACCGCAGGGTCGACCACAATGGTCGTGCCAGTCGCATCGGAGACAAACTGTATTAGCTCTCGAATATCGGTATCTTTCAGGTTGATTGTATAATCCTGCGCCTGCAGTGATCCGCTACCGAGCATTAGACCCAACAGCAATACAACAGCCATCAGAGGGTGGAATTGAGTTGTCGCTTTCACGAAAATTGTATCCTTTCAAAAATTTTCACTGTGCACCACTGTCGTCTAGATTGACACTCAGCGTAAGAGCCTGTCCATCGCGCTTCAACTCAAACACCGCCTCCTGAGCTGAACGCATGTCGTTAAAAAGAATCATAGTATTGGTAGGATTGTCGAGACTTACCCCGTTTACAGACGTCACCACGTCACCCACTTTGAACCCCAGCTGCGCAAATTGTTCCCGGTCCTTCCCCGGGCTTACCCGATACCCCAGCAGGGCCCCATTTTCGCGCACGGCGCTGACGTTTACTACATCTGTTAGCGACTGCGGGTTCTCATACAGGCGTTGCCGATAACTCTGCGCCAGCCTAGTAGCCTCATCATCGCCGCGCTTATCGATTTTCTCGCTCACTGCAGGCGCCGCGACTTGACCAGACCTTGGCAGCGCAGTCCCCAAAGTGGATTCTTCAAACAGCACCAACAATTCATAGGTCCCACCATTGTCGAGAACCACCTGTCGCGGCATCACCTTGGCCAAAACTACATTGCCTCGAACGGGCAACTTATCTTCGACCGCATAAACAGCCTGTTGGTTCGCATTCTCAATGATGGCATACCCCAGACCATCCTCCGTAGACGCAACGATACCGCGCAACTTCAGCTGCAGACTCGTTTGCCGAGCGCCCTCCTCGATACCGTCACGAGAATCAGTCTCGACTGCCGCTTCAATGACAACCTGGCTCGTCGCACCGGCCTCGCCAAATAAATGCCAGGCCACCATACGATTGATATCAACAGGCGCAGCGATGACCCGGGAGCTGCCGGCCAACAATGGATTAATAACATTGGGCGCAACAACGGTAACTCCAGCATTGGGAACCATCGCCCACAGCAGCCTACTGAGCGATAGCAGCATCCACACAATAACGAGCAACAGAATAACCTGTCGTATCCCACGCGCGCGGCGCGGCTCTGCCATCGCATTGAGCGCACCCAGGAGCGCAACACTTGCTCGCCTTGACATCGCACTTGAATTACCAAGCCAATCAGCCGGCACCCATTACTCCTTTACGTCTCCCGCGGCCACTATCCAACGAGGTTTATCTTGAACGCAAGTATAGGGGGAGCAGCGCAAAGTTGGAACTGCCGTCTACCTAACAAACTGCCGAACGCGATGGGCACCCCTACAGCCATCTAACTTAACATATCTTGACCTGTGCAATAGAGTGTGCCTTACTTTTAGGGGTGCCTTAGCAATACTTAGAAGCTCACAGCAAGCACTAGCCTGAGGATTGTCACTGTGGGAGTTGCGAGCGCTGCGCCATCGCCTCCAGCATTAAAGCGCGTTCATTTCATCGTTGTCCACACGTGCGATTGACCAAAAGATGCGGACACCACGAAAAACAGCCCACCTGATCTGCGAGCACACCATGATGAACTTTGATATCCCCGAGTACTTGATCAGCTACCTGCAGGACCTCGACAACTTTATCGAAAGTGAGATTCTACCGCTGCAGATGCAGGATGATAACAATCGATTCTTTGACCATCGGCGCGAAGATGCACGCACCGACTGGGATAGGAATGGGCTACCCAACGAACAATGGGAAGAGTTGCTAATGGAAGCCAAGCAGCGGGCTGATGCCGCAGGGCACTTTCGCTTTTCCTCACCCAAAAAGTACGGGGGTAAAGACGGCAGCAATTTAGAAATGGCAATCATCCGTGAACACCTTGCCTGCAGGGGACTCGGACTGCACAACGACTTGCAGAATGAACACTCCATCGTCGGCAACAATGTTGGATTATTGTTAATGATTGAGTATGGGTCTGCACAGCAGAAAATCGAATGGATCGATGACCTGTGTGAAAGTCGTCGCTATTTTACGTTCGGCATTACAGAGACGGCCCATGGATCAGATGCGACACATATGGGAACCTTTGCCACACGCAACGATGATACGTGGACCATTAATGGCGAAAAGTCTTGGAATACCGGCATTCATCGTGCGGGTCATATTCTCGTCATTGCGCGAACCAGCGGCGACGCTGGCGACGCTAGCGGCCTCACGGCCTTTCTTGTACCGACGGACACTCACGGATTTAAAATCGAGGAAATGTTGTGGACATTCAATATGCCGACGGATCACGGCAGGGTATCTTTTACGGATATGAAGGTTCCGGACAGCTGCATTCTTGGCGGTGAGGGCAAGGCTCTGCAGGTGGTGCAGCACTTTTTTAATGAAAATCGTATCCGCCAAGCTGCCTCCTCACTAGGCGCAGCTCAATACTGTATTAACGAATCTGTAAACTATGCAATGCAGCGAGCGCCCTTTGGGAAACCTCTGTCGGCCAACCAAGGGATTCAATTCCCTTTGGTGGAGTTACAAACTCAAGCAGAAATGCTGCGCGCCCTCATCCACAAAACGGCCTGGCAAATGGACACTAAGGGCGCTTTTTCGGTATCCGACAAGATATCGATGTGCAACTTTGTCGCCAACCGACTGTGCTGCGATGCTGCCGATCAGGCCATGCAAGTGCATGGCGGGCTCGGTTATTCCCGTCACGCGCCGTTCGAGCATATTTATCGCCATCATCGCCGCTATCGGATTACCGAAGGCACTGAAGAAATACAAAAGCGCCGGGTCGCCGGCTATATGTTTGGATTCATGGACAGAAAAGCGCCCAAGGGAGTCAACCTCTAAGCAGTATACAGCAACGCATTCACATTATATTCTGGGTACGGCTTATTGCCTCGAGGTCGAAGTTTTTTCGTCGCCGATATAGAGACAGGGGGCAGTTCTAGGCTTTTATTGTGTCCACCGCGCTCTGGCCTGGCGCAATCCGGAGTATTTTGGGTTATCAATGGCGCAGGCGTGTAACGTCCGCTGCCTGAGATAGGAGAGAATTCGCTCGTCCGCCACCATAGAACCATCACGGAGGGCAAGCGCAATTTGCTGCGTGACAGGCCCCGCACGCTCATCAAGGTTAAGCGTGCAGGCTATTCTCGTGTCAAGCTCTGCTAAACCGGCACCCATCTCCAGCTCCCTGGCCACAATACCCAAGGCATTGGCCGCCACCCTGGTGGTATACGCCTTAAAGCCATCTAACTCGGGCAATACCTCCTCACGCAAAAACTGACGGACGGCCGTTAGCAGCTCTATCGAATCTGTGCCGCTCAATCGGACTCTCCTTCTATTAGCAGCAGCAGGTCGATTTCTGCCTCCGATAGGCGCCTACCCACCGCTGCCCTCTCTAGGCTGGGATCCTCTCCATTTCGATACATCTCCAACATGCGAAGACACACCATGCCCCAGGATAGAGCCGCATGCACCTGCCAATAATGAATATCTGCCATCGTGGGCGCTATACCGGTGACCGACTCATAACCCGCCAAAAGGTCTGCATAGTCACCAAAACCGCCCACCGGCTTGGGCGAGCCAAACCGCCAGACATTGGCGCAGATATAACCTAGGTCCTGTATCGGATCACCCAAGTGCGCCAGCTCCCAATCTAATACGGCGACCAGTCCGCCCTCGTCTACCAATAAATTGCCATTGCGAAAGTCTCCATGCACCAGCGTGCGCTGCGGGCCTCGACGCGGCTTATCCCGCAGCCAGTTGAGACCCAACTGCAGCACAGGGGACAGATTTTCGTGCGTATCAAGCAGCTCTTGAGCGCGCTGAAACAGCAGCATACCGCTGTGATCGGCTAAACCTATCGGTAGCAATTCTAGCGGAATCTTATGAATGCGACCGAGAGTCTGGCCACACTGAAAAGCCAGTCGCTCGCGCGCTTCTCGATAACATTCGTCGGCCAGCAAACGAAAAGGCAGGGCCTCGCCCCGTTCTCGACTCATAATATAGCCTTGCCCCAGCGTATGCTCAGGGCAAAGAACTAATCGCACAACAGGAACAGGAACCCCGTATCCGCCAGCGACAGCGATCAGTGTGGCCTCATCCTTGAGAGTGAGTTCGCCCACCGCGCCCTCAAAGTCGCAGGCCTGGCCGGGCAATCGTCGCAAAATCAAAGGCTCAGCCCCCGCGGGCCCCACCCAGTCAAAAGACCACGTCTCCATATTCGCACCGCCGGAAAGCCGTTCCAGACCCTCAATGCTTGCGCTATTAGCAAGCGCGGTTTGATCGGCGCCTGAAAGTGCTGCTCGCAGACAATCAGCCATGCTTTCAACATTAGATACGCCCGTCAGCTCTTTTTGCATCAACCTATCGCTCCCTGTCATAAAGCGCCTCCAGAATGCCCATGACGCCGAGCATACCGCCACCAAGATCGCCAATAGGGATTCCCGCTCGCACCGGATGCGTCCAATCAGAACCGATAATGGACATCCCGTTCAGCGAGTTTTCAGGATCGGTTGCCCGCAATTTGCGAGTTTTCTCGCCGGTGAGAGGTTCAGCTTTAATCGGCTTCGCCCCCAGATCGGCAAGGATCATGCCTGCATCCTGCCCAGCCAACAGATGTGTTAGGCCTAATACGCGCACGCCAACTAGCGGGTTGTTCATTACGCCGTCCCGATAAGGTATAGGGCTAGAAGTAGCTGTCGAACAACGACAGCACCAGCATCAGCCCCACTAATGGAATCAGCCAGCGTTGCAACTGTGCCAAGCGTTGTGGGTCTGCCGGTTTCGCAAAGCGTTCGCCCAACACTACCATCAGCGCAACACCGGCAAAAATCAGTAACAGTATCAGCAATACAGTATTCAGCGATTATTCCTCCCTAACGTCCTAGTGTGCAGACTCGCGCCTATAACGATCGCGCCACGGCGTGAGCGCTGTGGATAGCACCCTCAATATAGCCTACCCCGTCGCAATCGCCCGCCGTATGTGTTTCAAAACCGAGCTTCTGGCTCAATTCGGCCAACGACAAATCGCCCGTGGCGCCGCTGGCCAAAATAACCGTGTCCGTGTCAATATCCACTTCATCCCCGTCGCACACTAGTGTCAGCGATCGCTCTTTGATGCACGACACCTCAGTCTTGTTGATCAACACGACGCCCAACTGCTGTAAGTCTTCAAGTATCCGCCAGCGCCTTACGATGGCTAATTCCGTACCGAACTTTTCGCCTGCTTCGACAACGGTCACCTCGCGCCCACGCTCTGCCAAAAATTCCGCCAACTCCAGACCCACGAGTCCACCGCCGACAATACTCACGCATTTACCCACCGGCATCCACAGGTAACTGAGCTGCCTCAACCAATGCGCGTTTTTAGTGATCCCTAGCAAGCCTGCCATGGACAAAAGTACACGCTGCCAAGCGCAGAGTTTATCGCGCACTGACACCGGATCGCTACCCGTCATCAATGCACGCAACTGATCGCCACTGAAGACATGGTCTTGCGCTACGCCAGGAATAGGCAGTGTGTCTCTGCGCGCACCTGTAGCGACTACCACGACATCCGGCGCCAGTGCATGCAAGCAACCACGATCGAGCCTTGTACTCAAACGGATATCCACACCGAGCTGCCTTACCTGCCCCGCAAGATACTCAATCAGTTTGCCATTTTCCGGATAGACAACAGAAGAAAAAAATAGGGTGCCACCCAAATCTGCACTCTGCTCCACTAGCGTAACGCGATGTCCACGAAGGGCTGCCACCCGCGCAGTTTCCATGCCGGCCGGACCTCCCCCTACCACAAGCACATGCCGTGTCTGCGGCGCGGGCAGCAGCACAATCTCATGCTCATAACCGGTGCGAGCATTCACGGCACAATGCACATGATCATTGACAAAGATCCGACTGACACAGGTATAACAATAAATACACGGACGTATGGCTTCCTGCTGTCCATGCATTAATTTATTGGGCAACTGTGGGTCGGCGAGCAACTTACGACCCATGGCAATAAAGTCAGCATCACCGCGCTCTAATACCTGCTCAGCAACTTCTGGCTCTATTCGCCCGACGGCGATCACAGGGATACGCAACCGAGCCTTAATCGTTGCTGCAAACGAAAGATAACCACCGCTACGATGTACCAGTGGCGCCTCAGTAAAAGCAGCACCGGAAGACGGATTCGCATAAGCGCTAACATGCATTGCATCGGCACCGGCAGCCTCAGCCAGCACAGACGTCTCAACGGCGTCGGCAAGACATATCCCTCCCTCAACGCGATACTCCAAGGCATCTATACGACACCACACGGGGAAATCACTGCCTGCCCTGATCTTCACTGCTTCGATGACTTCTACAAGCAGACGTGCGCGATTGCGAAGACAACCGCCATATTCATCGTCGCGACGGTTGATACTGGGGGAAAGAAACTCAGACAGAATATAGCCGTGGCCGGCATGCAATTCAACACCCTCGAAACCAGCACGCCGGGCTCGGTCTGCGGCTTCAGCGAAATGCTCTATAAGCTCACGAATATCATCATGATCTGCAACCTTATACTCAACCTTCGCACCCTTTTTACTATAAGACTTAACGAACGCTGACATTTCTGCGGACGTCAAAGCGGCGCCCATTTCATCGCGTGATTTATCAGGAATAGAAGGTACGAGCATAGGGCGACCCGCGGCAATATCACAGACCGCCACCTTACCCGCATGTTGCAACTGTACCGCAGCTCGACAGCCATGCCGTTTGATGCGCGCAGCTAGCTCGCGCAGACCGGGCAAAAACTCATCAGAGGAAATCGCCACTTGATTGGGATTGCAAGCACCCGCTGGCCAGGCAATTGACGCCACCCCGACAATCAGCATTCCAGCACCGCCTTGGGCACGAGCCTCATAGTAAGCCTGAATACGCTCGCCACAGTGTCCGCTCACTTCGGACAAATTGCTGCCCATGGGCGTCATGACAATACGATTACGCAATTCCAGGTCGCCGATCTTCCCACTGGACAATAAGTTCTTATACGTCACAGGACCCTACCTCCTTGTCACAAAGCGCACGAGTGTGGGCGATGAATTTAAATCGCACTAAACCCCGACTGATCAACCGACCTGCTTGCTTAGATGGTCTTTATTCTCACTCACTCACTCACTCACGCGTCTATGCGATAGGCGTCCGCAACCTGTTCTAGGCTATCGACGGTGCAATTGAGATCTTTCAGAAGGCCATCCTTGAGACTGTAAACCCAACCGTGTACTGCTAGTGGCTGACCGCGCTGCCAGGCATTTTGCACAATAGTCGTATGACACACATTAGATACTTGGGAGATGACGTTGAGCTCGCACAGCAACTCTAGTCGTTGAGTCTTATCCTCGATCGCATCAAGCTGCAACTGGTGATGGTGCTGTACGTCCTTAATATTGCGCAGCCAGTTATCAATCAATCCGTTGTCCGCATTTTCGTAGGCTGCGGCAACACCGCCGCAGCCATAATGACCCACTACCATCACATGCTTAACTTGCAACACATCGACCGCGTACTGCAATACCGTGAGGCAATTCAAGTCTGTATGTACGACCATATTAGCGACATTACGATGCACGAAAACTTCACCAGGCATCAGCCCCACAATCTGGTTGGCCGGCACCCTGCTGTCAGAACAGCCTATCCATAAATAGTCAGGGCTTTGCTGTGCAGACAGCTTTTCAAAAAACAGCGGATCGCTAGTTTTGACACTAAGCGCCCAATCCCGATTTTTTTCAAATAGAACGTCAAGCTTACTCACGGCAATTCCTCAAAAAACCACAATACTGAGGCGAGATTACCCCACACAGTCACCATCTCAGGCCATCACATCGTCAACGGTTTTGTTACCCACTATCTGCATCCGCCATGCATTATGTCTATTTTTCGCCATGATACAGCACAGCCTGAACATATCCGTGTTGGATAAAGAGTGTAAGCGGCCTATACTAATCATGCAATCGCAAGAGGCAATGCCAATGGTTAGCGCACTGCCGCGCAACATCCAGTTGAAGCTACAGCAGACCCTTTCGCAGTGGCCGCACTGGCACTGCACTCCTGAGCTGACTCGCGTCCCAAACGTCGTCCGCGTCCTAACGCCCGGCATCAGCAATTTTAGCGTGCTGGTAGAATCGGGGCAGCATTTCGTCGTCCGCATCGATGGGCTAGACCCTGCCTCTAACGGGCTCAACCGCCAAACGGAATGGCGTGCGCTGCAAGCGGCCCACAGTGCCGGATTAGCGCCGCAACCACGGTACTTTAATCCTGAACTGGGCAGTCTCGTTTGCGACTATCTGGCGCCGGAAGCGGCATATAACGCCGATATGACTCAGGTTGGTCAGCTACTGCGTGCCATACATCAACTGCCTGCGCGGCATCATCGTCTAAATCTGGTCGAACGGATTCTGCAGTATGAAAAGCGGCTGGAACGCAACAGTCGGCCACTGAATGCTGACCTGCGAAAAAGTGGAGACCAGGTGTCAGGGATTCTATCGGAGATTAACCACCAGCCATGCACTCCAGTTCTGTGTCATAACGACTTGCTCCAGGCCAATCGACTTTACAGCGCTGGCAGGCTGTGGGCTATCGATTGGGAATACTGCGCCATGGGAAGCCCTTGGTATGATCTCGCGGTCATTGCAAACGGTGATCTCTTGTCTAAGGCGGACACAGACGCCCTGATGACGGCCTATTTAGGCCGAGCTCCCGATGCTCGGGAGAGAGGCCTACTGAACCAATACAGCTGCATTTACGGTTACTTGGAACTGCTTTGGTACCTGGCATTGGACAAACCGGTTTTGACCGCTGAGGCTATCGAAGAAAAATCGGCTGCACTGATGACCAAACTCTCACAAGGTTCCAGCTAATCGCGAAAATTACTGAACTGCAGCGGCGCACCGTTGTCTTCCTCTCGCAACAGCGCCATCACCTGCTGTAAATCGTCGCGTTTCTTCCCTGTAACCCGAACCTGGTCGCCCTGAATCTGAGCCTGAACCTTGAGTTTTGCGTCCTTAATTCGCTTAACGATTGCCTTGCACTGGGCGGAGTCGAGTCCGTGTCTCAGCACTACGGTCGCGCGCACGGTCTTGCCCGTCGTCAGCATGTCTGAGACATCCATCGCGGCGGGATCAATGTCGCATTTGATCAGCGCAGCGCGCAACATATCTTCCATCTGGCTCACCTGAAACTCCGCTTCGGCGGTCATCACCACGCTACGCTCTTCACGTTCAAAGGAGGCCTCAATACCCTTGAAATCAAAGCGGTTAGCCACAATCCTTGCGGCCTGGTCCACCGCATTCGTTAACTCGTGTATATCCACTTCCGAAACCACATCAAACGATGGCATAGTGTCTCTCTCCGAATCCGCTAAAAATAGGAACTACATAGTAATGCGCCGCGATCAGTTTTCAACACCACTGCGCCCATTTTGACTGCAGGGGAGCCACACTGGCATATACTGGGTGCCGGTGCCATGGGCTGCCTTTACGCTGCACATCTTCGCAGCAGCGAATGCAATATTACGCTGCTCATGCGCAAAGGAACACCACAGGCATCGCTGCCCCTCATCATAGATCGCAACGGTACACGCAGCGAACAACAGTTGCCAGTTGTGACGCCTGAGAATCAGGAGACCATCTCCCATTTACTGGTAACAACGAAGGCTTATGATGTGCACGACGCTGTGGCGAGCATTGTCCATCTTCTATGCGAGAACAGCCTGATAGTGATAATGGTCAACGGCATGGGCCTCGCTGAGCAGCTATCCAAAGACTGGCCACACCTAAACCTTTTTTTCGGCACCACGACCGAAGGAGCTTATTGCATATCACCACAGCACATACGGCATACCGGCCGCGGAGAGACCCGCATTGGCCGACAGGGCCAGCACGAGCCACCCCTGTGGTTTGACCCATGGTCGCGTGCGATGGATTCATGCTTATGGGACAGCAATATTGAGGCGGCACAGTGGTCAAAATTGGCCATTAATTGCATCATCAACCCACTCACCGCGGTACATAACTGCACGAACGGCGAGCTGGGCCAGCGCAGGGAATTGATGGCACACGTCGCAACCCTGTGTGACGAGGTCTCCCAGATCACTCGCGCCGCTGGTTTTGCACAGATTGCAACTGCATTGCCACAGCGAGTCGCGGGCGTCATTGCGGGAACTGCGCGCAATCGTTCTTCCATGCTGCAGGATGTCGAGGGCGGTCGGCGTACCGAAATCGACTATATCACCGGGTTCCTGCTTCGAGTCGCCGACCAGCATGGCATTGATGCCCCTCACAACCGCGCGCTATTGAAGCGCATAAAAAGCTATAAATACTGACGTTCTGTCGCTGACAACCAGGCGACCCATCGCATTTTTCTTAGCGATCACAATGGTCTCGCTGGTAGTTTTAGGTTACCGCGAGATTCGTGCTGGGCGGCAGTTTATACAGCCGCCTTGAAAATTGAATGGGGTGTGGGACAAACCACTGTATTTCGGGTCACCTATGATGCTGATGTCGGTCTGTACCGTCGCATTCGCGTAAATCAGCGATAGAGCGCCAACGTCGTGCTGCGCACGATATCGCGCCACTGCTGCATCGACATGTCGGGCAACAAAATACCCTGCCGATTCAAGCGGGAACCAGACTGCTCACGATCAATCGAAAACACACACAGATTACCCGCACAGTGCAGGGTAATTTGAACAGCCAACTCCGGTGCCTCGTTCCAATTCGTGGGTTCTCCGGCGGAATAGACGGTGGTTCTGGGAGCAGCCCCGACGGGACCGATTATCCGCACCCTACGCAGCTGTTCTGCCAGTGCTTCTGTCACCTCCTGCACTAGCCAGACACGAGAAATATCGGGCAGTAATTCCATCTCTGGACTAATAGACGTTATCGGCAACGCGAACACAATAGGCGTCACTCTGCTCTGCATCGTCATCACTAGCGCTCCACTTAGCGCGACTGCAATAGCAACGGCAGCAGCTACCCGAACTGGCCACCTCAACGCTGTTATCCGATGCCAGAACCCCACCATTCTCGTGCCGGAGTGCACTGCTGCAAACCGCCCCTGATGTGTCAGGCCCTTAGGTATTAATAGCGACGTATTGGCAAGAGATTCAGGTCGAAAATAGGGGCGGGCTTCAAGCAACAGGCTATTGCCAGAGGATACTGGAAGCCTCAGCAACAGGGACCATAATATCTGTCGCACCTTACGCACGTGGTCGGCTCTCCTCGCAGGGTCCTTTTGCAACAGTCTATCGATCAGTTCTATCAGCTGATCCGGCAATTCCACGTCATCACCGACAATGTCTTTGAGGGGGCGCGCGGAATGCTTTAACAGTAAATTCGGATCAGGACGTCCGTCACGGAAAAAAGGCTGCTTACCGCTTAGCATACGGTAAAATAAACAGCCCAAAGCAAATAGGTCTGCACGTTCATCTAACGAGTGGCCGAGATACTGTTCTGGAGAGAGCGCGTGAGCGCTCCCCGCCTCCCATTGCCGGGATGGCTGCTCTCCTGTATTCCTAGCAATGCCAAAATCGGTGAGCTTTGCTCGCCCGGATTCCGTGATCAATACGTTTCCGGCTTTTACATCACCATGCACAATGTGCTGTTGCCGTGCCAGTGCAAGCGCCCCAGCAATGTCAGCGCCAACTGTCAGCACACTCGCTAGAGAGGGGCGTACCACGGCCAGGAACTCTTCTAGACTGGATCCCGGCACGTACTCCATGATCATAGCGAGGTGTGTACTAGACTCTATAATGTCGTAGATCTGCACCACCTTGTGACTCTGCATGGTGGCCACCAATTGCGCTTCACGCCGCATCAGCCGGCGAGCACCACGCGTGGCAGGAAGGGTGTAGATTTTGATCGCCACTCTGCGCTGCAGTCGCGTGTCGTAGCCGAGGAATACTCGCCCCTGCCCGCCCTGATGAATCAGCCGCAGAATGCGGTAGGGCCCTACTTTGCTATCAAGATTCATGTGCTCATTGATAAAAAAGCTGCGAATGGCGCAGATGACAACGTAAACTGTTCACGGAGACCTGCAATTGTTTAGCGACAGCTCTGCTATCACCGCCGTGCTGAGTCAGGGCATGCTGCAGCTCATCCAGTGGGATTTCTGTGGCCAAACGATAACGAGATGACATTTTAATACGCCGGTAAACCGCGCCCCGTGAAACCCCTAGCTGCAATGCAACACGCAGCGCTTCACTGCCGTTAGAGACCATTGCTTGATCAAAAACATCATCGTCGATATCACGGATTTTACGGCGTGACGGCAGCTGTTCACTTAAGTGCGCTTTAGCTTTTTTCCCCAGCAGCGTTAACTGCAGGTTTTCGTTCAAGATCGGCGTCTTCTCGCTTGCGAGAATGACCTGTTGGGCGAAGTTCGACAACTCTCGAACGTTTCCTGGCCAGCGATAACTCACAAAGCGAAAAAAAAGTATTGCCCAAGCGGCAATGTCCCGTGCGAGACTCTGCGCATGAGGTAATAATTCCGTGCGACCAACTTCCGTCGCGCTGCGCTCAAGAAAATGCAATAACAGCTCACCCATATCTTCCGGGTGTTCGCGTAACGGCGGCAGCACTATTTCGCAACTCGCAAGACGATGGCGTAATGCCGCTTTGAAATGACACCCCTCACCCTCAAGCACTGCATCCGTGGCAGATATGACGCGCACATTCACGCGTCTTATCAGACCTCCGACCGCCTGAATTTCACGCTGCTCTAGGACACGTAACAACAGCGGTTGCAGCTCCACCGAGGCATCTCCAATCTCATCCAGAAACAGGCTACCACCCTCTGCCTGCTCGAAATAACCCGCGGTTGCCCTATCCGCGCCTGTAAAGGCGCCACGAGCACTGCCAAACAGGGCGGACGCCGCCAGCTCATTAGGGATCGCGGCCATATTGACACTGATCATGGGGCCTTGCGTGCGACCACTAGCACGATGAATAGCGCTAGCAACCAATTCCTTGCCAGTACCTGTTTCGCCCCGTATGAGCACATCTATGTCGTGTTTAGCAGCACGAGCGACCTGCTGCCGAATGTCCTCCATACAGCCACTGCTGCCACGCAGCGGATCACTATGACCGCTGGCTTGATCCGTTATAACGCTGCGCTTGGCGAGTCGCAGCATAAGCACAATACTGTGACCTAGCATCAAAGGGACCCCTTTGAGCAACTTATCCCACTGCAGCTCGACGCTGCCGTGCAACTCGGTAGGACCGATGCGACAGCGGCTGGCTGAATCAAATCGACGAATCGTCAGCCGCTTACCCTGGTAGCTAAATTGCAATGCGCGGCGGCTGACATGAGCGTCATCGAGCGCTGCAGAGACGCCGCCATATGTTCCAGTAAACTCAGGACTGCTGCGCCCTAGTACCCAAGGGGCATCACCGGTTTGCATTGGCACCACGGCTTTGTGCCCAATACGAGCAGTGTCCGCATGAAAAATAATTGTCAGCACGAGATCGAAACCTGCCGAGGCACCTCCCAGTTCGGCAATGATTGAAGGCAGGGTTAAATCGGTATCAGCGCGCCTCATCGTGGATTTAGGTATCCCTAGAGCGATTGCAAAAAACAGGGTGTCGGTTTTTTAAAGCTTAGCAGCTCAGCGCAAAAACACCGTAATCGCGTGACAATTAAAGCGGATACTTTTTATGGGCGGTCTGCATCCTCCAACTGCTGCCGATAACGAGGCCAGTCAAAGGCGGGTCCCGGGTCAGTTTTGCGCCCTGGCGCAATGTCGCAATGGCCGACAATTTTATCCACGCCCATAGCTGGGTACTTTGCTATTAGCGCATTCGTGACCCCTGATAGAACTTCATATTGCGCATCGGTATAGGGGTCATCATCCGCACCCTCAAGCTCAATGCCAATACTGAAATTGTTGCAATCGCTGCGCCCTTCGTAAGTGGACTGACCCGCATGCCAGGCGCGTGCATTGAAATTGACAAATTGTACAAGCCCACCCTCGCGTTGTATCAACAGATGCGCAGACACTTTCATACCACGGATCTCTTCGAAGAACGGGTGCTCGTCCCAGGCCAGGCGATTAGTGAAAAATCGTTCTATGCAGTCACCACCGTAACTCCCCGGTGGAAGAGAAATATTATGGATAACCAACAGTTCTGGAGTGCAGCCTGCTGGGCGCACCTCGCAATTAGGGGAAGACACCCGCCTCGCCTCACGCAACCAACCCTGCTCCAGTGTGTATTGCATACCTGTTATTATTCCTGACAGTGGGTTTGAATGTTACCGAGTCTCCTGTTGCCTAGCCGATAGTCTACTCTGAATTTCTATCGGTAGGGGGACCACAGGCACCCAGCCACGGAAGTTAACAGCCACGGTAAGTAACTGCTACAATCGTGTTTCGTTTTCGCTACACACCTTTGTCTTATGAACCAGCCCAAGCCCCAACTCATCGCTCCCGACCCTAACGTCGTAGAACTGAATGTCCGTGCTGCTTTGGCAGAGGATGTAGGCAGTGGCGACGTTACCGCCGCGTTAATTGCACCAGAGGCACGAGCGACAGGCCGTGTTATTAGCCGCGAAACTGGCGTGCTGTGCGGACAGGCCTGGGTAGATGCTGTCTTCGTTGCTCTGGATGAGACGGTAAGCATTGACTGGCATCGTCAAGATGGGCAAACAGTCAACACAGGCGACACCCTGTTCACGCTTGAGGGGCCGGCTAGAAGTTTGCTCACCGGTGAGCGCTGTGCGCTTAACTTTCTGCAGCTGTTGTCGGGCACAGCAACAACCAGTCGTCGATACGCCGATATCGTAAAGGGAACCGGCGTCAAATTGTTGGACACTCGTAAAACCATTCCCGGATTACGCGCTGCACAAAAGTACGCTGTGCGCTGCGGTGGCTGCCACAATCACCGCATTGGGCTTTACGACGCCTTCCTGATCAAGGAAAACCACATCACTGCCTGCGGCAGTATCGCTGCGGCCGTCACCGCTGCCAGAAATTATGCCCCGGAAAAACCGGTGGAAGTGGAAGTTGAAAACCTTTCAGAGCTAGAAGAAGCCCTGGCCGCAGCCTGCGACCGAGTGATGCTGGACAACTTTCCTATTGAGCACATTGTGCAGGCCGTCAGCTTGGCGAGTGGACGCGTTGAACTGGAAGCTTCTGGCAATGTGACTGCAGAAACACTGCTCGCCATCGCGCAAACGCGTGTGGACTTTATTTCAATTGGTGCGCTGACCAAAGACTGCAAACCGCTCGATTTATCCCTGCGACTGCTCTAAAAATCCACCCCAAAACGCGGTGATAACTAGAGCAAAGGCCGCTTGCTCACAATCACCCCGTTATTGTCGGCATAAATGTAATCACCCGGTGCGATGTTTACACCGCCGATGCGTAACTCAATATCGCGCTGCCCCTCGCCACGCTTTTCGGTCTTGATCGGACAACAACCCAATGCCTGCACGCCAATAGAAGTTCGGCCAATTTCATCCACGTCGCGGACAACCCCATTGATAATAAGACCGCTCCAGCCATTGGCTGCTGCCTTCTCTGCCAGTAGGTCACCCAGCAGCGCACGCCGCATAGAACCGCCGCCATCCACCATGATAACGCGGCCCATTCCCGGCTCCTCGACACACGCCTTTACCAGTGAATTGTCTTCGTGGCATTTGATGGTGACGACAGCCCCCCCAAACTGTCGGACTTTTCCATAGTTCACCAGTTGCAATTCCAAGGCACCTACCTCGGGTGCCTCATCCGATAGATCAGGGGTCGAAATCGTGGTCATAGTGACTCCAAAATTAGCGCAGTGCGGGCAGTATACATTGTGGCGTACAGACACAAACCGAACTCTGATGACCGCCACCTACGTAGAGTGTTGGCAATCGCTAGATTGCGGGTATAATTCCCCCAGACAATACCTAGTATATTTTTCATTCACAAAATGAATACGGAGCGTGTCGTGAAAGTCAATCGGATCGATCTCAACCTGCTGGTCTACCTAGATGCGCTGCTGCGCGAACGCAACGTGACTCAGGCCGCCAACCAACTCAACCTGTCACAGCCGGCCATGAGTAATGGCCTGCGCCGTCTGCGAGAACTGTTCAACGACCCGTTACTGGTCAGGACCAGCGAGGGCATGACGCCTACTGAGCGCGCGCTCGAGCTGGAGCCGGTGGTGCGCGAGGTACTGAGCAAGATTGATCAGGCCGTACAACCTCGCGGGGACTTTGAAGCGGGTACTGCACAGCGCGTTTTTCGCATTATGGCCAGTGATTACGCAGAGTCGACCTTATTCCCCAGCGTGCTGGGAAAACTGCGCACGCTGGCGCCGGGCCTGACGCTGGATATCATGACACCTTCGGACGTGAGCTTTTTAGATGTAGAGCGCGGCAAAGTCGATATGGTGATCAATCGGTTCGACTCCATGCCTCAATCCTTCCACCAAATACACTTGTGGGATGACAGTTTTACCTGCGTACTGAGCCCGGAAAATCCCGTACTGAAAGATTTCACACTGGAGAATTATCTTAAGGCCAACCATGTGTGGGTCAGCAAGACCGGCATGGGTGTGGGTGTGGGCGTAGACCCGAGCGACGTTCAACGCTTGGGATGGGTGGATGCGGCCCTCAACAGGCTGGGGAAAAAGCGTCAAATACGCGTGTTTACCCGTCACTATCAAGCGGCGATGACACTGGCAGAACAGAACGACCTAATCGTCACCCTCCCCACCCGCGCAGCACAGCTCAAACTGAACAACCCGCGCGTGGTATTGCGTGAGCCGCCGCTAGAGATTCCACCGCTAGAACTAAAAATGGCGTGGAGTCCCCTGTTACAGCACAACCCCGCCAATAAGTGGTTGCGTAAATTGATTGCAGACACCGCCAGAGAGCTCAACGGACAGGAGCCAACGCTTTAACGCCATTCACCTTTCTAATGGCGGCGATAAAAACGATAAATTAGCTAAATTTTAGTCTGCCACCTAAACTCATTCTGTGAGCCGCCTGGGATTTGCCGTGGCCATCGTTTAATGAGAGGTATGAATATGACGGATCGTGTGCAACAGGGGAGCTTGCAGGTTGCAGCCGTTCTCAATCAACTTCTGGAAAACGACATTGCCCCTGGTACGGGTGTCACACCCGCCCAGTTCTGGCAGGGTCTGGAATCCATCGTTGACACGCTAGGCCCACGCAACCGTGATTTGCTGCAGACCCGAGACGACCTGCAGGGCAAGATTGATGCATGGCATCAGGCTCAGCCAGGTCACGACTACGACCGCGAGGCCTACAAGACCTTTTTGCAAGAGATTGGCTACCTGCTCCCTGAGGGATCGGACTTTCAGATCAGCACCACAGGCGTTGATGAAGAAGTCGCCACGCTGGCGGGACCACAGCTGGTGGTGCCCGTGATGAATGCCCGCTACGCCCTGAACGCGGCGAATGCCCGCTGGGGCAGCCTTTACGATGCTTTATACGGCACTGACGTGATTCCAGAAACCGACGGCGCCGAGCGCGCTGGCGCCTACAATCCGGTGCGCGGCGCAAAGGTTATCGCCTACGCCAAACACTTTCTCGACCGTCACTGCCCGCTCACGGAGGGCAGCCATGCGGATGCGACAGCCTACGCATTAGTGGATGGCGCCTTGTCAGTAGCGCTTACGAACGGTGCGACAGGTGGACTCCGAGAGCCGGCACAACTGCGCGGCTATTGCGGTGATAGTGCGGCGCCGGAGAGCATCCTGCTGCGCCATAATGGCCTGCATATCGAAATCCAGATCGACCCGGCAAGCCCCATTGGTGCGACGGATGCAGCAGGCGTCAAAGACGTCGTGCTGGAAGCGGCCCTTACCACTATTCAAGATTGCGAAGACTCCGTCGCAGCCGTGGACGCCGAGGATAAAACCGTCGCTTACCGCAACTGGCTGGGCTTGATGCGTGGCGATCTGGAAGATCGTTTTGACAAAGGCGGCAAGACAGTGACCCGCCGACTCAACCAGAATCGCCGCTTTACAGCGTCCGATGGCGGTGAGTTGGTGCTGGCCGGACGCAGCCTGATGTTCGTGCGCAATGTGGGCCATCTGATGACCACACCCGCCATATTGGATGCCAACGGTGATGAGATTCCAGAGGGCATTATGGATGCCATGTTCACGGCGATGATCGCGCTGCACGACCTGAACAAGACGTCAGGCAGTGATCGCAACTCACCGCAGGGCAGCGTCTATATTGTGAAACCTAAAATGCACGGCCCGGATGAAGTGGCCTTCACCTGTGACCTATTCGACCGCATTGAAGATGTCCTGGGTATGGCACGCAACACCCTTAAAATGGGCATCATGGACGAGGAGCGACGCACCACGGTAAACCTGAAAGAGTGCATTCGTGCAGCGCGCGAGCGCCTAGTGTTTATCAACACCGGATTCTTGGATCGCACCGGCGACGAGATCCACACCAGCATGCACGCCGGCGCCATTACGCCCAAAGGCGCGATGAAGCAGGAACCGTGGATCACCGCGTATGAGGACTGGAATGTCGATACAGGCCTGCGCTGTGGACTACTGGGTAAGGCCCAGATCGGCAAAGGGATGTGGGCAATGCCAGACCTGATGGCCGACATGATGCAAAATAAGATCGCGCACCCGCAAGCCGGCGCCAGCACCGCATGGGTGCCCTCACCGACCGCAGCCACGCTGCACGCCATGCATTACCATGAGGTGAACGTCAGTGAACGACAAACCCAATTGCTGGGAGCGCCTCGCGCCTCGTTGGACGACATTCTGAGCATTCCACTCAAAGGCGCCGCCGGTCTCAGTGAGCATGAGATTCAGCGGGAGCTGGACAATAACGCACAGGGCATACTGGGCTATGTCGTGCGCTGGATTGATCAGGGCGTGGGATGCTCCAAAGTGCCCGACATCAATCAGGTCGGCCTGATGGAAGATCGCGCCACCCTGCGCATTTCAAGTCAGCACATCGCCAACTGGCTGCGTCACGGCGTATGCAGTGCAGAACAGGTGCGCGCCACGCTGGAACGCATGGCGGCCGTCGTGGATACGCAAAACGCCACAGATCCTCTGTATCGTCCCATGGCACCCGATTTTGATGCCAGCATCGCCTTTCAGGCCGCCTGTGATCTGGTGTTCCTCGGCGAGCAACAGCCCAGTGGTTACACCGAGCCGGTGCTGCATGCACGGCGGCGCGAACTAAAGGCAAGGAATCTGTAAAACCCGATGCCAACAACAACCATAGCCTGATAAAACATGTTTAACCTCGGCGTTATTTGGGGCAAAAAAACCGGCAGAACCGGGCTGTGCCTAATCGATTAAATCGCTAACCATTAACCACGACAGTTGGCAGGCAGATACTTCTTATCAACCCACCCGGAAGCACCTGACGTTGAGCATGCCCAAGTAATAGTGGAATCAGAAGCTACGGTGCCCGTCAGTTTAAAGGCCGCAGTGGCAGTAGCGTCTGCGCTAGAGTTCCAGACAGATTCGTAGACGTTCGCTTGAATGGAGACGGATGGCGTCGCAACTGTGATAGAAAGACTGCGAACGGTAGTGCCGGTTGCGCGCACTGCGGTATTGATACCAAATTGAGTTCCAGCACCATCTGCCGGCAGCCCACCATTAGCTGCAACATATTCAGCAACGGTCGTTTTAGCTTCTGCCAACGAAACCATCGCTTCAGACATCTTAGCGCGCACAATATAATCTTGATACGCAGGCAGTGCTATCGCAGCCAGAATACCGACAATCGCGATAACGATCATCAGTTCGATTAACGTAAAACCTTTTTGCGCCTTTTTTTGAATATTCATAATTGTTCTCTCAGTTGATTATTGGGTTATACACCGGTGAGCAACCTCTATCC